>CBHWEO010000194.1:0-10937 GCA_966112955.1 uncultured Duganella sp.
GCCCCGCGCCGGCGCGCTGCGCCTTGCCGCGCCCGGCCCCGGCCCCGGCCCGTAGATCCGGTGCCGCCGTCGCCGTCGCGCCTGCGTCCTCGTCCGCGTCCGGGCTGGCCGCCGCCGGCCTTGCCGCGCCGCGCGCGCCCCTCAGCACGGGCAGCGTGGGCCGCACCGGCGCCGGCACCGCCACGGGCGCGCTCACCGCGCTGTCGTCCATGCGGAACGCCGACACCACCTGCACCAGTTGCTGCGACTGCTCCTGCATGCTGCGCGCGGCTGCCGCGGCCTGCTCCACCAGCGCCGCGTTCTGCTGGGTCGCATTGTCCATGTCGACCACCGTGGTGTTGACCTGCTCGATGCCGGCGGACTGCTCCTGGCTGGCGGACGCGATTTCATTCATGATATCGGCCACCTGCTGCACGGAAGTGACGATCTGCTGCATGGTAGCGCCGGCGCGGTCCACCAGCGCGCCGCCCGCATCGACCTTGGCAATCGAATCGTCGATCAGTTCCTTGATTTCCTTGGCCGCCGCCGCGCTGCGCTGCGCCAGGTTGCGCACTTCGGACGCCACCACCGCAAAGCCGCGCCCCTGTTCCCCCGCGCGCGCCGCCTCGACCGCCGCGTTCAGCGCCAGGATATTGGTCTGGAACGCAATGCCGTCGATGGCGCTGATGATGTCCGCCATGCGCGCCGAACTGGCCTTGATCGCCCCCATGGTCTGCACCACTTCGCCCACCACCTGTCCGCCCTCGCTGGCATGGCCGGCCGCCGACACCACCAGCTGGTTGGCCTGGCGCGCATTGTCCGCGTTCTGCCGCACCGTGGACGTCAGCTGCTCCATCGAGGATGCGGTTTCCTCCAGGCTGGCAGCCTGCTGCTCGGTGCGGCGCGACAAGTCCAGATTGCCCGCCGCGATTTCCGCCGCCGCCGTGTTGATGGCATCGCTGGACGTGCGCACCGCCCCCACGGTGCGCCGCAGGGCCGCCACCATGTCCTTGAGCGCGGTCAGCATGCGGCCTGTTTCATCCTTGCGGTTGACGGCGATATCGGCGGTCAGGTCGCCCTGCGCCACGTTTTCCGCCAGGGACACCGCGTCCAGCAGCGGTCCCGTCACCGACCGCGTGATCAGGTAGCCCGCCACGATCGACACCACGGTTGCCAGCACCAGCAGGCCGATCATCATCATGGTTGCCTGGGTGGCCGAGTTTTGCGCCTCCTCGCCATCCTGTGCCATCAGCTTGCCCTGCCGCTCCAGGATGGCATCGAGCTTGCCGAAATACGTGTTCTGCAAGGGGATGACCTGCTTGAACAGGATCTGCACGGCGCTATCCTGGTCGCCATCGCGCAGCAGCTTGAGCACCTGCTCGCGCTTGGCGTTGAAGGCATCAAAGGCTTGCTGCTGTTCGGCGAACTGCTGCTTGACGTCCGGCAGGTAGATGATCTGCTGCAGCTTGCCCGCCGCGGCGGCAGCGGCCTTGTCGGATTCCGCCATGCTGGCCAGGAAGTTGTCGCTGCTGATCTTGTCCGGCGCCAGCATGGCGTTGCGCAAGGCTTGCGCCGAGCGGTTCGAATAGCTGCGCATATCGTTGGTGAGCTGCACCTTCAGGTAACGGTCGCTGACCAGGCGGTCCGTCAGGCTTGCGTTGTGGCTCAGGCGGCTGATGCCTGTCAGGGACATCGCCAGCTGGATCGCAATGGCCAAGGCGAATCCCATCGCCAGCCGCATACCGATATTCATGTTCGAGAAGCTCATGCCTTGCCTCGCCATAAAAATAGTCCCGGTTTGATGATGGCACAGGCATGGCGCTACGGCGCAACGCTCGGACAACGCGTGGCGTGGTCGCCACAGCCAGCTCAGGGCACTGGCCGATAGGCGGAAATGATGGTACGGCCCTGATCCGGCACCAGGGCCTGCCCGTTTGTTTCGCCCACATACTTGCCGTAGATGCGGCCCACGGTGCCGTCGGCCACCATGCCGAGCAATACGGCGGCAAAGGCCTTGCGCGCCGCCGGCGGCATGCCGCTGCGCGAAAAATAGGCACCGACCAGCATAGGCGCCGACTCGGGTACCGGCGTCACGGTGGCTTGCTCGAGCAAACCCGCACTGCGCAGGTGGCGGGCGTAGATCATCAGCGGCGCCAGGGTGGCTTCAGCACGCTCGGAGGCGATCTTGCGGAACGCCAGCTCGAAGTCGCTGACTTCCTCCACCCGCCCCTGCTGGCGCAGGCGGGCAACCTGGGCTTCCACCTCCGGCGTGTAATAGGCGCCGCGCACCAGGTTCAGGCGCGCCGTGCCATGGTCGACAAACTCCGCCAGTGACTGGTAGCGGCCCGGCACCCGGCGCGACAGCACCAGGTCAAAGCGGGTGGTCGCATAGGGCACGAACACGGCCAGGCGGTCGCGTTCGTCGGTGCGCGCCGCGCTGCCGGTCAGGTTGATCCTGCCGCTGCCGTATTCGGCCCACAGGCGGGCGCGCGGATACCAGGCGATGTCGAGTGGGCAACCGGTGCGGCGCGCCAGCTCGTTCAATACGTCGACGGTGGCGCCGCGCACTTGGCCATTTTCCCGGAAGGAAGACAGGCCAAGCTCGCTGGTGCCGGCCCGCAAGGGGGCAGGGCAGCGGGCGGCGGCCGGGATGGCGGCCGCGGCGAACAGAAGGACCAGGAGGCGCATGGGGTGAGTATAGCTGCCGGGCATCTTGCACAAAATGCTGTATATAATTACAGTATCGCTAGCGAACTCGACTATTTGTGTATGGATTGGCCCCGCCGCATCGCCCACCTCGACATGGATGCCTTCTACGCCTCCGTGGAGCTGCTGCGCTATCCGGAATTGCGTGGCCAGCCGGTGGTGATCGGCGGCGGCGGGCGGCACCAGCCGCGCGAACTGCCGGACGGGACGCGCGAATTTTCCCGCCTGCGCGATTATGTCGGGCGCGGCGTGGTCACCACTTCCACCTACGAAGCGCGGGCGCTGGGCGTGTTCTCCGCCATGGGCACCATGAAGGCGGCGGCGCTGGCGCCGGACGCCATCCTGCTGCCGGTCGATTTCGATTCCTACCGCAAGTATTCGCGCCTGTTCAAGGCCGCCGTGGCCACCATCGCGCCGCAGATCGAAGACCGCGGCATCGATGAAATCTATATCGACCTGACCGAAGTGGAGGGCGAAACGCGCGAGCTGGCCCAGCGCATCAAGGATGCGGTGCGCGCCGCCACCGGCCTGTCCTGCTCGATCGGCGTCGCGCCCAACAAGCTGCTGGCCAAGATCTGCTCCGACCTGGACAAGCCCAACGGCCTCACCGTGGTGGGCTACGACGACGTGCCGGCCCGCATCTGGCCGCTGGCGGTGCGCAAGGTGAACGGCATCGGCCCCAAGGCGGAGAAGAAGCTGGTGGCGCTCGGCATCGACACGGTAGGCCAGCTGGCCGCCGCCGACCCCGCCCTGCTGCAGGAGCATTTCGGCCTCAATTACGCCGAATGGCTGCAGCGCATTTCCCACGGCCGCGACGAGCGCGCCGTCGCCACCCGCAGCGAGCCGAAAGGCGTCAGCCGGGAAACCACCTTCGCGCGCGACCTGCACGCCAAGCGCGACCGCGCCGAGCTGTCCGACATCTTCACCCGCCTGTGCCAGAAGGTGGCGGACGACCTGGCGCGCAAGCGCTATGCCGGCCGCACGGTGGGCATCAAGCTGCGCTATGCCGACTTCCGCACCGTCACGCGCGACGTGACCCTGCCCGTGCCCACCGCCGATGCCGCCGCCATCCGCCGCGCCGCCG
This sequence comes from uncultured Duganella sp., assembly GCA_966112955.1. Classification (GTDB taxonomy): domain Bacteria; phylum Pseudomonadota; class Gammaproteobacteria; order Burkholderiales; family Burkholderiaceae_D; genus Rugamonas. The sequence goes on from CBHWEO010000194.1 coordinate 3,770, forward strand.
GCGAATGCCTGCGCCGCGTGCCGCTGGACGACCGCCTGCGCCTGCTGGGCGTGCGCATGTCCGCCCTGTGCCCGCTGGACGAAGCGGCAAGGGCGCTGCCGGCGCAGGGTGATCTTTTTGCTAATTTGTGATACCTTTCCCGCGCGAGCCGGCAAGCTGAGTCCGGCTGCAAACCGGACTCCCCTATGCAAGCAGAATCGTCCCCGGCGCGGCGCGCCTGGCTGCTCGCCATCATCCTGCTGCACGCGGCCGCCTTCCTGGGCTGGCGCGGCGTGCGCCATGAGCGCGAGAGCAGCCCCCGGCGGGAAGCCGAACTGGTCTACCTGCAGGCGCCCAAGCCGCAGCCCGTCACCCGTCCGGCCGCCGCTGCGCCGGCCACCGCGCCCAAACGGCCTGCGCCACCGCCACCGGTTGCCACCACGGCTGCCGCCCCGGCTGCGGCGGAGACAGCGCCCCCCGTTGCCGAGGCAGTTACCGTACCCGCCACCGGGGCCCAGCCGGATCCGTTCGCGCAGCCGGACAAGACCCCGACGCTGCGCGAACGCTTGCGGCTGTCGGCAGCCGGCGTTGACCGCCAGTTGCGCAAGGAAAGCCTGAACAAATTTGCCACCATCATCCTGCCGGATACCAAGCTGGGCATGGCAATCGCCAAGGCCCAGGACAAGGAATGGGTGCTGGAGCAGACCTCGGACGTCGGCGACGGGGTGGTCATGAAGCGCTACCGCAAGGGCAACCAGGAATATTGCGAATACACCAACCTGGTCGGCGCCCGAGGGCAGGACCCGGGCCGTGACTTCGGCAAAACAAAGGTCATGACTTGCCCATGAGTAGGCATGTAAAATGTCGTTCCCGTGGAAAAAGCTGATCAAGGTCGAAAACGTTTATGTGGTTCAAGAATCTCCAGGTGTACCGCCTGCCCGCCCCGTGGGCATTTACTCCAGAACAACTCGAAGAAGCTCTCCAGTCGCAAGCCTTCACCCCCGCCAGCAGCAATGAACTGATGCGCCAGGGCTGGGACAAGCCGCGCCCGAACGGCGGCCTGGTGCACGTCGTCAACAAGCAGATGCTGATCGTGCTGGGCACGGAAAAGAAGCTGCTGCCATCGACCGTGGTCAACCAGGTAGCCAAGGCGCGCGCCGCCGAACTGGAAGAGCAGCAAGGCTTCGCCCCCGGCAAGAAAGCCATGAAGGAACTCAAGGAACGCGTGCACGACGAACTGCTGCCGCGCGCCTTCACCATCCGCAGCAACACCTGGTGCTGGATCGACCCGGTCAACGGCTGGCTGGTGGTCGATGCGGCCAGCCCGGCCAAGGCGGACGACATCATCAAGATGCTGCTGAAGGCCGTCGACCGCATGCCGATCGAAAGCCTGCGCGTGCAGCGCTCCCCGGTCGGCGTGATGACCGCCTGGCTGCAGGATGACGAGGCGCCGGCCGGCTTCACCGTCGACATGGACACCGAACTGCGCGCCACCGGCGAAAGCAAGGCCGCCGTGCGCTACGTGCGCCACACCCTGGAACCGGAAGAAGTGCGCCGCCACATCGCGGCCGGCAAGCAGTGCACCCGCCTGGCCATGACCTGGGACAGCAAGATCAGCTTCGTGCTGACCGAAGCGCTGGCCATCAAGGGCGTCAAGCCGCTCGACGTGCTGAAGGAAAACGACGCCGTCACCCGCAACGACGACGAACGCTTCGACGGCGACTTCATGCTGATGACGGGCGAATTGAGCAAGCTGCTGCAGGACGTGGTCGACGCCCTGGGCGGCGAAGCCAAGGCTTAAGCCCCGCTACGCCCGTGCGAGCGCCAGCAGGCGCTCGCAATGGCCCGCGGCACTGTCTTCGGGCACATTGGTCACGCCAAGCAGCAGCCCGCCCTGGGCGGGCGCTGCCCCGGCATACCATCCCGACAAGGCCGACGGGCGCAAGCCCAGGCTGCGCGCACGCCGTGCGCATTCCACATCGTTCACCCCTGCCGGCAGCTGCAGCAGCACGCCCAGCGCGGCCGGCGCATGGACCACACCCAGCCGCTCCAGCGCCGCGCCCAGCGCAGCGCGCCGTTCCTGGTACAGCCGCTTCATGTGCCGCAGGTGGCGCAGGTAGGCGCCGCTGCGCAGGAATCCCGCCACTGCCAGCTGCACCACCGGCGGCGGCGCGCTGCCGCAATGCGAGGCCGCCTGCGCCAGCCGGCCGGCCAGCGCCGGCGGCGCCACCAGGAACCCCACCCGCAGCGACGGCGTGATGGTCTTGCTGAAAGTGCCCAGGTGCAGCACGCGGCCGGCGCGGTCCTGCGCAGCCAGGGCCGGCGCGGCGCGGCCTTGCGGCTGCAGTTCGCCCAGGTAGTCGTCCTCGATGATCCAGGCGTCCGCGCTGGCCGCCCATGCCAGCAGCGCCTGGCGCCGCCGCAGCGAGAGCGTGACGCCAAGCGGCGCCTGCTGCCCCGGTGTGACCACCGCCAGCCGTGCGTGCGGCGCTTGCGCGATGCCGGCCGCCACGTCCAGCCCCTCCGGATCGACCGGCACCGGTACCAGTTGCAGGCCCGCCGCCGCGAGCGCATCGCGCGTCGCCATATAGCCGGGCTGCTCGATCCATGCCTGGCCGCCGCCCAGTTCCAGCGCGCGCAAGGCCAGCTCCAGCGCCCCGGCGTAGCCATGGCAGACCAGGACTTGCTGCGGCGTGCAGTCGAGGCCGCGCGCTACGCACAGGTAGGCCGCGATTTCGGCGCGTAGCGCAAATTCGCCGCGCGGGTCGGGATAGGCCAGCGGCAGGGCCGCCGCCGCACGGGCCGCGCGGCCCATCACGCGCGCCCAGGTCTTGTAGGGAAACGCATCCTGCGCCGGCACGCCGACCTGGAACGGGCTGACGCTGACCGCCCGTCCGGGGAAGGCCTGCACCACGTCCAGCTCCGCGGCCTGCTCCTGGTCGTGCCATGCTGCACGGCTCCCGGTTGCGCCACCGCCCGCCGCGCGCGCACCGGCACAAACAAAAGTGCCCGCCGCGCCTGCCGTGTACACCAGTTGCTCGTCGCGCAGCCTTTCGTAGGCCAGGCGCACCGTACCGCGTGCCACGCCGAGTTGCACGGCCAGGTCTTGCCAGGAAGGCAGCCGCGCCTGCGGGCCGAGCCGCCCATCGCCGATGGCGCCGCGCAGGCCGAGGAAAATCTGGTCCGCCAGCGAGGCCGGCGCCTTGCGGTCGATGGAAAGTTCGAGTGTATGGTACATAAATTCAGTTCAATCTTGCGTCTTTTGACTGGCCCAAGCCAAAGGTACCATGGTTTTCATTCCCATTTGTGAAAGCCATCATGATCAAACCCCTGCTTGCAGCCCTGCTGCTCAGCCTTTCCATCCTCCCCGCCCATGCCGGCGAAGCGGGCAGCGGCAGCAGCCGCGCCAAACTCGCCGGCAAGGCGCTCATCGGCCAGCCCGGCCCCGGCGCCACGCTGCACACCATCGACGGCCAGCGTATCGAACTGGCTTCGCTGTACGGCAAGAAGCCGGTCTACCTGAAATTCTGGGCGACCTGGTGCGTGCCGTGCCGCGAGCAGATGCCCGCCTTCGAGAAGACCTTCCAGCAGTACGGCGACAAGCTCGCCGTGGTGGCAGTCAATGCCGGCTACAGCGATACCGAGGCGGAGGTGAAGGCCTACCGCGCGCAATATGGTCTGCACATGCCGATCGCCATTGACGACGGTTCGCTGGCATCCAGCCTGAACCTGCGCGTCACGCCACAGCACATCGTGATCGGCCGCGATGGGCGCATCCGGCACGTCGGGCACCTGCACGACAAGGAGCTGGAACTGGCGCTGCAGAAGGCCGTCGAGGATCGCAGTGTGGCAAGCCCGCTGCCGCCTGCCGCCGCACCCGGACAAGCCATCTTGAAGGCCGGCGATCTTGCCGAAGGCCTGGCCCTGCCAGCGGCACAAGGCAAGCCGCGCGCCCTGGTGTTCTTCTCGCCCTGGTGCGAATCCTACCTGCGCGAAAGCCGTCCGGCGACGGCCCAGGCATGCCAGCGCGTACGCGAAGAAGCCGAAGCGCTCGCCGCCGGGCCCGGGATCGAATGGCTCGCCCTAGCCTCGCCGGTATGGTCGTCCGACAAGGAAGTGGCCGAATTCGCCCGCAGCAAAAAGTCGCGTATCCCGATGCGCCTCGACCGTGAAGGAAAACTGTTCAACGCCTTCGGCATCCGCCAGATCCCCAGCATCGTCCTGCTCGACCGGCAGGGGCGAGTGGCGCGCGTGATGGGGCCGGAGGAACGCGGCCTGGCGCAGGCGGTGCAAGCCTTGCAGGTGGTGCAATGATGCGGCGCCTGCTGGTGTTGCTGGCCTTGCTGGCGCTGGCCGCGCGCGTAGCGGCGCAAGACTTCCTCGAGCCCGAAGCAGCGTTCCGCTTCTCGGCCCGCATGGCCGATGCAGGCACCGCCGAAGTCAGCTTCGACATCGCCGACGGCTACTACATGTACCGCGACCGCTTCCACTTCAGCGCCGACGGCGCCCGGCTCGGCGCGCCCGAACTGCCAGCAGGGAAGGTGAAGTTCGACCGTACCTTCGGCAAGGAGATGGAAACCTACCGCGGGCGCGTCACCGTGCGCATTCCCGTGCAGGGCGATGGCCCGTTCCTGCTCAAGGTGACCAGCCAGGGATGCGCCGACGCGGGCCTGTGCTACTCGCCAATGGATTCCGGCAGTACCCTGGAAGCAGCGGGCTCGCTGTCGAGGGTCCTGCAGGGCCGGCAATTGCTGGTGATCGTGCCGGTGTTCCTGCTGCTCGGGCTTGGGCTGGCATTCACCCCCTGCGTGCTGCCGATGGTGCCGATCCTGTCATCGATCATCGTCGGCGACCGCGCAACGCCGGGCCGCAAGCGGGGGCTGCTGCTGTCCGGCGCCTATTCGCTCGGCATGGCGCTGGTGTACACGGCTTTCGGCATCGCAGCCGGCCTGGCCGGCGAAGGGCTGGCCGCCGCGCTGCAGAAGCCATGGGTGATCGGCGGCTTCGCCCTGCTGCTCGCGATTCTCGCGCTATCGATGTTCGGCGTGTATGAGCTGCAGTTGCCGTCGGCCCTGCAATCGCGCCTGGCCCAGAGCAGCAACCGCCGTAGCGCCGGCAAGCTGGCCGGCGTGTTCGGCATGGGAGCCATTTCCGCCTTGATGGTCGGCCCCTGCGTGGCAGCACCGCTTGCCGGCGCCCTGGTCTACATCAGCCAGACGCGCGACGTGCTGGTCGGCGGCAGCGCATTGTTCGCGCTGGCGGCGGGCATGAGCGTGCCGCTGGTGCTGGTTGGCGTTTCCGCCGGCAGCGTACTGCCGCGGGCAGGCGCATGGATGGTGTGGATCAAGCGCGGCTTCGGCGCCATGCTGCTGGCGCTGGCCGCCTGGATGGCGTGGCCGCTGCTGGCAAGCCGGCATGCTTCGGCATTGCCGTTCCACCCGGTCAGCAGCGTGCAGCAGGTCGACACCATGCTGGCGCAAGCCCGCGCGGAAGGCCGGCCGGTGATGCTCGATTTCTACGCCGACTGGTGCGTGTCCTGCAAGGAAATGGAGCAGCTCACTTTCCGCGCGCCGCCCGTCAAGGCAGCGCTCCAGGGCGCGCTGCTGCTGCAGGCCGACGTCACGGCCAACAGCGCGGACGACCGGGCACTGCTCAAGCGCTATGGCCTGTTTGGCCCGCCGGCCATCATCCTGTTCGACGCGGCGGGGAAGGAAACTGGCCGCGTGATCGGCTACCAGGATGCCGCGCGCTTCCAGCAAACGCTGGCAACACTGCGCTGAATCAGAGCGGCTGGAACACGCCGGCCGCCTTGTTCTTCTGCACGTTATCCCAGGCGAAAATCTGGCCGTTCATGGCCACGTACACGCCCGGCGGCAGTACTTGCGCCACGCCGCAGGCAAAGCCCATGTTGAAGAATGCATCCGAATTGTCGATCTCATAAGGGATCATGGCGCCGGTGAAGACGATGGTCTTGTCCTGGATCGCCGGGCCCAGCACGGCAGCGGTCTGCGGCATGGTATCGGTCCCGTGCACGATGACGATGGCTTTTTCCGAAGCAGCCTGGCAGGCGGCCAGCACGCGCTGGCGGTCGGCGTCCACCATGTCCAGCGAATCCATCAGCGGCAATTCCTCCAGCGTGCACGGGGTGGTGATCCGGGCGCGTTTGATAGCAGCAGGCAAGTGACTTTCGGCAAAAGCCAGCGTGCCGTTCAGTTCGTTATAGTGCTTGTCGAAAGTGCCGCCGGTGGCAATGATGCGCAGGGTCATGATGAATTAGAATGAAGTCAATGAATGGCCTGCATGATAGCCGAAAAATGTTTGCTGGCATTCCGCCGAACAGTTGACTACACTGGGTTTTTTGCCCGGCAAGACCATGAAAGCGCTCGCACCAGGAACCGTGATTTTCCACCGCTACCGCGGTTACGGCGTGATCACGGCCGTTAACTTGTTGACCGGCTGGATTTCCGCCCGTTTCGGCAGCGAGTCGCGCACGCTCGACCTCAACCTGTCCACCGATGAAGTGCAATTTGCCGACGGCGAAGCGATCCTGTTCCGCCGCACCCCGCCCGACCGCATGCCGCACGCGCGCCTGATGGCGGTGGTGCGCGAGCTGCACCAGGCCGGCTACCAGAAGCTGTACCTGTACTCCTGGCCCAAGCCATCCGGCCTGCACTGGCGCTGGCACTTGTTCACCGGCACGCGCGACTGGATGCAGCGCTCCTGGCGCGAAGGCTGGTACGGCTCCGGCGCCGACTACATCTTCAACCCCGTGATGGGCTGGGGCGACCAGCCCGGCGCCACGACGGAAGAACTGGTGCACGCGCTGGCCAAATTCGACCCGCAAGGCCTGGCGCAAGCGCTGGGCCGCGACGAAGACCACACGCAATGGTTCGCCCAAGTGTGCGACGCCTTGCTGCCGGGCTACATGTACAGCCTCGACATGCAGCGACCGAATGGTGCCCCGCTGACGGAGATGCCCGCCGTCCCGGTCGTCCCCGTCCGCGCCAACCTGCCCCCCTACAGCGGCGAGCCGATCACCTGGCCGCCGGGCTGGGCCGGCCTCTGGAGCAAAGTCCACGCCCTCCCAGTCCAGCCCGTGTCAACCTTGGGGTGAGACCCGTTGGGTGTCACCAAGCCAGCCCGATAACCGCCGAGCCAGTGTAAACGACAAGGGAGGGCCCCCAGGTTG
>CBHWEO010000195.1:0-10911 GCA_966112955.1 uncultured Duganella sp.
AGCACCGCGCCGGCCAGCAGGGCAAGCGCGATCCAGCCGGCCTTGCCCGGAACCTGCTGCGGCTGGGCGCCACCCTGGCCCCGCACGATGATCGCGGCGCCGGCCAGGATGGCCAGCATGCCGAGCGCCAGCGGGGCGTCGATGGGGCGCGGCACGCCGCCGGCCAGGCCGCTGACGTCGAGCGCGAACGAGGCGAGCATTTGTCCCGCAATGAACAGGCCGACCGACACGATGGCGCCCAGGCGCGGGAACAGCAGGATCGTCGAGACCACGTAAAACGCGCTTGCCACGCCGCCGGCGGCATGCCACCAGGGCACGCTGGGCAGGATGGACAGCGCGGTCAGCGTGCCGGTGAGCAGGGCCAGCACCAGCAGGGCAAGCGTGCCGACCGACAGCTGCAAGGTGGTGGCGGCAAAAGGGCTGCCGGTGGCTTTCGAGAGTTGCGCGTTGGCGCCGGCCTGCACGGCGAGCAGGCCGCCCGCAATCAGCGAGGCGGGGATCAGGAGGGTTTCCATAGCGGGCTCCAGGGTGAATGTTGGAGCCCACTATAGACTGTGCTTTATTGCATTGAAATCCGGGATTTTTGCGTTCGGGTTATGCAAATACGCAGGATCAGATTCGTTCCAGCTTGGCCACCGACAGGTCCAGCACCTTCATGCCGAAGCTGCCGAAGTTGATCTGCGCGCGGCAGTTGCTGCCGCTGCCTTCCAGGTTGACGATGACCCCTTCGCCGAACTTGGCGTGGGCCACCGACTCGCCGATGCGCCAGCCGCCGGAGGCGCCGGAGCGTTCGTTCATGCGCGCGGCCAGGCGGTTGTCGGCGCTCGGCACCGACGGCATCTCGTCCCAGGCCGACTTGCGCGCGCCGCTGCCGAACCAGCTGTTCTGCTGCACGCGCGCGGTCAGCCACTTCAGCGATTCTTCCGGCAGTTCGTCGAAGAAGCGCGACTTCATGTTGTAGCGCGTCTGGCCGTGCAGCATGCGGGTCTGGCAGAACGACATGTACAGCCGCTTGCGCGCACGCGTGATGGCCACGTACATCAGGCGCCGTTCCTCTTCCACGCCGCCATCCTCTTTCGAGCTGCTTTCGTGCGGGAACAGGCCTTCTTCCAGGCCGGTGATGAAGACGTTGTCGAACTCCAGGCCCTTGGCCGAGTGCACCGTCATCAGCTGCAGCGCGTCCTGGCCTTCCTGCGCCTGGTTGTCGCCCGCTTCCAGCGAGGCGTGCGACAGGAAGGCCGACAGCGGCGACATGACGGTGGCCAGCGGCGCGTCGGCGTCGATGATTTCCACGCCGTCGGCCACCACTACCTGCGCGCCTGCCGCCGCGGCGGACTGCGGTCCCAGGTGCGCCGGGGCGCCCTGGCCGAAGCCTTCCTCCGACACGAACTGGGTCGCCGCACTGACCATCTGCTCCAGGTTTTCCACCCGGTCCGCGCCTTCCTTCTCGTTCTGGTAGTGCTGCAGCAGGCCGGAGGCGTCGAGCGTGACGCGCACCAGTTCCGGCAGCGCCAGTTGCTGCGTTTCGAAACGCACGCCTTCAATCAGTTTGGTGAACGCCGACAGCGAGCTGCCGGCCTTGCCCACCATGTAGGGCACCGCCGCGTACAGCGAGCAGTTGTAGGTGGCAGCCGCGTTCTGCAGCTGCTCGATGGAGCGCGCGCCGATGCCGCGCGCCGGGAAATTCACCACGCGCAGGAAGGCCGAATCGTTGTGCGGGTTGTCCATCAGCTGCAGGTAGGCGATGGCGTGCTTGACTTCCGCGCGCTGGAAGTAGCGCAGGCCGCCGTACACGTGGTAGGGCATGCCGGCCGAGAACAGCGCGTGCTCGATCACGCGCGACTGCGCATTGGAGCGGTACAGGATGGCGATCTCGCGGCGCAGCGCGCCTTCCGCGATCAGCGACTTGGCTTCCTCGATGATCCACTGCGCTTCCTGCAGGTCCGAGCTGGCTTCGTACACGCGCACCGGCTCGCCGTGGCCGGCGTCGGTGCGCAGGTTCTTGCCCAGGCGGCGGCTGTTGTTGGAGATCAGCAGGTTGGCCGCATCCAGGATGTGGCCGTGCGAGCGGTAATTCTGTTCCAGCTTGATCAGGTTTTTGACCTGGAACTCGCTCTCGAACGCTTGCATATTGCCCACGTTGGCGCCGCGGAAGGCGTAAATGCTCTGGTCATCGTCGCCCACGGCGAACAGCGCGCCGCCGAATGGCGCACCATGGCCGGCCATCAGCTTGAGCCAGGCGTACTGCAGGTTGTTGGTATCCTGGAACTCATCGACCAGGATGTGGCGGAAGCGCTGCTGGTAATGCTGGCGCAGCGGTTCGTTGCGCGACAGCAGTTCGTAGGTGCGCAGCAGCAGCTCGGCAAAATCCACCACCCCTTCGCGCTGGCACTGGTCGTCGTACAGCTGGTACAGCTCGACCAGCTTGCGCTCCAGCGCGTCGTAGGCCTCCACCTGCGATGCCCGCAAGCCCTGTTCCTTGTTGTTGTTGATGAAATACATCACCTGCTTGGGCGGGAACTTCTCGTCGTCGATATTGTTCGCCTTGAGCAGGCGCTTGATCATCGACAGCTGGTCCTGTGAATCGAGGATCTGGAAGGTCTGCGGCAGCGCGGCATCCTTGTAATGGGTGCGCAGCAGGCGGTTGCACAGGCCGTGGAAAGTGCCGATCCACATGCCGCGTGTATTGATCGGCAACATCGCGCTCAGGCGCGTCAGCATTTCCTTCGCCGCCTTGTTGGTGAAGGTCACCGCCAGCACGCCGGCCGGCGATACCTGGCCGGTCTGGATCAGCCACGCGATGCGGGTGGTCAGCACGCGCGTCTTGCCCGATCCGGCGCCGGCCAGGATCAGGGCGTTTTGCGGTGGCAGGGTGACTGCGGCGAGTTGTTCGGGATTGAGGTTGTGGAGGAGATTCTGCATCCCCCCATTATACCCGCCGGGCCGCTCAGGCAGCGGCCCGCAGCGGCGCCGGCTGGCGTTTCGGCATGCGCCGCGCCAGCTTCATGGCGGGGTGCTCGACGCAATGCCAGCTGAAGGCGGCGCATGCCAGCGTGACGGCCAGGGTGGCCGCCAGCAGGCGCAGGGCGCCGGCGCCTGGCATCAGTTGCGCCAGCATCAGCATCACCGGCCAGTGGTAGATGTAGATGCCATACGAATAATCGTGCTTCTGGATGTGCGACAGCCAGGATGGCAGGCGCGCGCTGCCCACCCACAGCGCCACGGCGCAGGCGAACAGCAGCACGCCGACCAGGGAGAAGCCGCTCGGGGTCAGCGCCGCGTTGCGGGTCCAGTTCAGGGCCAGCAGGATGCCGGTGGCCAGCACCAGGCCGACGCCAAAGCGCAGGTGGCGCGCCAGCGTCTGCAGCAGCACGCCGCCCAGGAATAGCGACCAGAAAGTGGTTTCCCAGATATAGCCGGACAGGATGGTGGGGAAGGCTTGCGCCGCCACGATCAGGGTGATCGAAGTCACCAGCAGCCATACGCGCATCGGCGCCACGGCGGCCAGGCCCAGCAGGCCGAGCACCACGTACATGCGCGCTTCCCAGTACAGCGTCCACAGCGAACCGTTGAGCGGGCGGCCGTCCAGCACGCCGGGGATGGCCAGCACGGCCGGCGGGTCGAGGTAGCGCAGCTGGTGCAAGGTGGCGTTGCTGAGGATGTAGCGCCAGGTGTCGGCGCTGAACCAGCCGGCGATGCCTTGCGGCGAAAAGAAGGCTGACGCCACCGCGGTGGTCAGCAGCAGGCAGACCAGCAGGCCCGGCACGATGCGGGTCACGCGCCGCACCGTAAAGCGCAGCAGGTGCGGGTCGCGCAGCCAGCTGTGCGAGACGAACAGGCCGGACACCAGGAAGAACACGCCGACTGCCACCATGCCCAGGTCGGTGACCGGCGCCAGCAGGGCGGTCAGCGGGTCTTGCGCATTGGGCGTGCGCTGGTTCAGCTGCCAGGCGTGGTACACCACCACCAGGCAGGCCGCGGCCAGGCGCACCAGGTTGAAGCCATTGTCGTGCGACGAGGTGGCGCTGGACAGCGCGCGCGGGCTACGCCACATTGCCGCCCTCCGGCAGCTGTGGTTCGCCGAAAATGGCGCGGTAGGCCGCGTACACCGAGCACTGGATCACCATCACGATCACCATCAGCAGCGATTGCAGCAGCGCCATGCCCAGCAGGTTCTTGCCGAACACCAGCAGCACCAGGTTGGTGGCCAGCATGACGATCATGACCCAGCACAGGAAGAACAGCAGGAAGGCGCGCAGCGCGCGCCACACCGCGAAGAAGCTGTAGAACAGGGCCTTGCCCACGCCCATCTGCTGCCAGAAGATCAGCGGCGCCGCGAACAGCATGGCCATGCTGGCCGGCAGCGACAACAGGAACACCACGAACATGGCCCAGCCGAAGTTGCCGTTGGCCGCCGCCGCTTCCGGCTGCAGCTGGGCTTCCGCCAGCTGGCGCATGGTATCGCCGCCCACCACCGCCGCGAACAGCAGGGCAAACAGGGCCAGCACCAGCACGAACAGGGCGCCCAGCCCCACCAGGCGCGGGAAGGCCGGCTTCTGGAAGATCGGGCGCAGCATGTCCGGCGTCAGGCGCTGCCGGCGGTCGGCCGAGGCGCAGGCTTGCACGAAGACGGCGGTGAACACGGGCGCCAGCACCATCGGCAGCCATTGCCCCAGGAACGGGATGATGCCCAGCACGATGCCCGCCAGCAGGTAGGCCAGCATCAGCAGCATCAGCCCGCCGGGCTGCTTGCGGAAGATGGCGAAGCCTTCGCGGATCCAGGCCACGCCGGCCTTGGCGGGTAAATGGCTCATTCAGTACAGCTCCGGGGCCGGGACGGCAATGCGGTTGCGCAGGATGCGCTCGAAGTGGGTGGGGTCGTGCGGCGTCAGCATTTCGGCAGCGCGCGGCAGGTGGAAGTCGTACAGGCGCGACAGCCAGAAACGCAGGGCGCCGGCGCGCAGCAGGGCTGGCCACAGCGCATGTTCGGTGGCCGTGAACGGGCGCACCGCGTGGTAGGCGTCCAGCATGGCGCGCACGCGCGCCTCGTCCAGCGCGCCGCTGGCCAGGTCGATGCACCAGTCGTTGACGGTCACCGCCACGTCGAACAGCCAGCTGTCGCAGCCGGCGAAGTAAAAGTCGAAGAAGCCGGTCAGGCGCTCGCCGTCGAACATCACGTTGTCGCGGAACAGGTCGGCGTGCACCGGGCCGCGCTGCAGGGCGTGGTAGTCGTCGGAAGCGTGCAGGGCTTCCTGGAATTTCATTTCGTCGTGCAGCAAATGGGCCTGCTCCAGCGCCAGGTGCGGCAGCACGGCGGCGGTGGCTTCACGCCACCAGGGCAGGGCGCGCAGGTTGGGCTGCTGCAGCGGGAAGTCCTGGCCGGCCAGGTGCATGCGCGCCAGCATGCCGCCCACGGCCGCGCAGTGCACCGGCTGCGGCGCCATTTGCGGCTTGCCTTCCAGCTTGGAGACGATGGCGGCCGGCTTGCCGTGCAGCGGCACGCACAATTCGCCCTGGTGGTTGGGGACCGGCGCCGGCACCAGCACGCCGTGCTGGGCCAGGTGGCGCATCAGCTGCAGGTAGAACGGCAGCTGCTCGAAGGTGAGGTTTTCAAAAATCGTGAGCACGTATTCGCCGCGCTCGGTTGTCAGGAAAAAATTGCTGTTTTCGATGCCGGATGCGATGCCTTTCAGCGCGACGGCTTTGCCAAGCGGGAATTGGGACATCCATTGGCCGACATCGTCCAGTGTGACCGGGGTAAAAACTGCCATGAGAAACCAGGTTGAGTGTTCGTACGGGGCACAGCGCTTATTTCGAAGGCGGCTGCGCCGGCTTGGCTGGCGGGGGAGGCGGCGGGCCGTCTTCCTTTTCCGCTTCCTCGGCAGAGCGTTTCTTCTTCTTGCTGAGGAGGTCGAACTCCAGCACGGTCCACTGCGGGCCACGGTTGGCCGAGCCGGCGGCATCGCCGGGCAGTGCGCTGCCAGCCGGGGTATTCGGCTTGACGGTATACGTGCTTCCGCCGCTCCTGACCTTGGCTTCGGTCACGCGGCCACCTTCACGCTTCTCCACGATCTTGGTCTCCGTGCTGGGCTTGGCCGTGACGGTGACCGGGTTGTCCACTTCCTCGATCTTTTCCAGCTGCTGCGGCTGCGGCGGCGGAGCCGGTTGCGCGGCGGCGCCGGCGGCCAGCAGGACGAGAGGAAGGACAAGCCAGGAAGAGGAGGCGCGCATGATGGGATTTCGTTCAGTTTATTGGTTTGACCATTGTATCAAAAGCCCCCCTGTCCGGCTGTAAAACTCTGCGATAATGGAATATTGAGCGTTCCACCACAGCCTCCCACTTATGCAAAAGACCCTGTTGCTGGTCGATGGTTCCAGCTACCTGTACCGCGCCTTCCACGCCTTGCCCGACCTGCGCAGCGCCGAAGGCTATCCCACCGGCGCCATGCACGGCATGGTCAACATGCTGCGCCGCCTGCGCGCCGACTACCCGGCCGCCTACATCGCCTGCGTGTTCGACGCCAAGGGCAAAACTTTCCGGGATGACATGTATCCCGACTATAAGGCGACGCGGGCGCCGATGCCGGACGACCTGCGCCTGCAGATCGAGCCGATCCACGAGGCGGTGCGCGCCATGGGCTGGCCGATCCTGATGGTGGAAGGCGTCGAGGCCGACGACGTGATCGGCACCCTGTCGGTGCAGGCCGAGCGGGCCGGCATGGAAGTGGTGATTTCCACCGGCGACAAGGACCTGGCCCAGCTGGTGACACCGCACGTCACCCTGATCAACACCATGACCAATGAAAAGTTGGACGAGGCCGGCGTGCTGGCCAAGTTCGGCGTGCCGCCCAACCGCATCATCGACTACCTGACCCTGATCGGCGACACCGTCGACAACGTGCCGGGCGTGGCCAAGTGCGGCCCGAAGACCGCCGTCAAATGGCTGCAGGAGTACGGCAGCCTGGATGGCATCATGCAGAACGCCGACAAGATCGGCGGCGTGGTGGGCGGCAACCTGCGCGCCGCGCTGGAATGGCTGCCCAAGGGCCGCGAGCTGATCACCGTCAAGTGCGATTGCGACCTGTCGGCGCACATGATGTCGATTTCCGAATCGCTGGGCGCCAAGGACGAGGACCGCGAACTGCTGATCGCCTTCTTCACCAAGTATGGCTTCAAGACCCTGCTGCGCGAGCTGTCCGGCCTGACCCCGGCCGCGCCGGCCCCGGGCAGCGCGGCAGCCGCCACGGCCGCCGTGCCGGCACCGGGCGCCACCGCCGACCTGTTTGCCGCGCCGCCGGCCACCATCAGCTACGAAACGGTGCTGACCGAAGCCCAGTTCGAGGCCTGGCTGGCCCGCATCGATGCCGCCGCGCTGACCGCGATCGACACTGAAACCACGTCGCTGGAGCCAATGCTGGCCGAGATGGTGGGCATTTCGCTGTCGACCGAACCGGGCATCGCCTGCTACATTCCGATGGCGCACCGCTATCCGGACGCCCCGCAGCAGCTGCAGCGCGACTGGGTGCTGTCGAAGCTCAAGCCCTGGCTGGAAGACGGCAGCAAGCCCAAACTGGGCCAGAACCTGAAGTACGACGCCCACGTCTTCGCCAACCATGGCGTGACGCTGCGCGGCATCGTGCACGACACCCTGCTGCAGTCGTATGTGTTCGAATCGCACCGCACCCACGACATGGACAGCCTGGCGCTGCGCCACCTGAACCACAAGACCATCGCTTACGAGGAAGTGTGCGGCAAGGGCGCCAGCCAGATCGGCTTCGACCAGGTGGAAATCGGCCGCGCCACCCAATACGCGGCGGAAGATGCCGACATCACGCTGCGCCTGCACCTGGCCATGCACGGCCAGGTCACGGGCGACGAAGGCTTGACCCGCATCTACAGCACCATCGAGCTGCCAACGGCCGTGGTGCTGCAAAAGATCGAGCGCAACGGGGTGCTGATCGACGCCGGCCTGCTGGCGACCCAGTCGAACGAGCTGGGCGCGCGCATCCTGGAACTGGAGCAGAAGGCGTACGAGCTGGCGGGCCAGCCGTTCAACCTCGGCTCGCCGAAACAGATCGGCGAAATCTTCTTCACCAAGCTGGAACTGCCGGTCGTCAAGAAAACCCCGAGCGGCGCGCCGTCCACCGACGAGGAAGTGCTGCAAAAGCTGGCCGAGGATTACCCGCTGCCGAAAGTGCTGCTGGAATACCGCGGCATGGCCAAGCTCAAGTCGACTTATACCGACAAGCTGCCGAAGATGATCAACCCGGTCACGGGCCGTGTGCACACCAACTACGCGCAAGCGGTGGCGATCACCGGCCGCCTGGCCTCGAACGACCCGAACCTGCAGAATATCCCGGTGCGCACCGCCGAAGGCCGCCGCATCCGCGAAGCCTTCATCGCGCCGCCCGGCTCGCACATCGTGTCGGCCGACTACTCGCAGATCGAGTTGCGCATCATGGCCCATATCTCGGGCGACGAAGCGATGCTGCGCGCCTTCGCGGAAGGGGAGGACATCCACCGCGCCACCGCCGCCGAAATCTTCGGTGTGGCGCCGGCCGAGGTGCAGCCGGAGCAGCGCCGTTACGCGAAAGTGATCAACTTCGGCCTGATCTACGGCATGAGTGCCTTCGGCCTGGCGGCCAACCTGGGCATCGACCGCACCGCCGCGCAGAACTACATCGACCGTTATTTCGCCCGCTTCTCCGGCGTCAAGCGCTACATGGACGAAACGCGCGCCGAAGCCAAGGCGCGCGGCTATGTGCAGACCGTGTTCGGCCGCCGCCTGTGGCTGCCCGAGATCAATTCGCCAAACGGCCCGCGCCGCCAGGCCGCCGAACGCGCTGCGATCAATGCGCCGATGCAGGGCACCGCGGCGGACTTGATCAAGCTGGCCATGATCGCGGTGCAGGACTGGATCGAGCGCGAAGGCTTGTCGACCAAGATGATCATGCAGGTGCACGACGAACTGGTGCTCGAGGTGCCGGATGCCGAGCTGGCGCTGGTGAAGGAGATGCTGCCGAAACTGATGTCCGGCGTCGCTGAACTCAAAGTGCCGCTCGTGGCGGAAGTCGGCGTCGGCTGCAATTGGGAAGAGGCGCATTAAGGTTGTGTGCCCCTGACTTTTTAAAAGTCCAAGGATCCCAGTCCATCCCCGAGGCGGCAGCGCAGACGGGGTCAGGCACTTGTGCCTGACCCAGGTTTACCGGATTAAGAGGGTGATACGGACGTGTCGAACCAGAAGCTGCCGTTGCGCCCCTGGAGTTCCTTCCCTCCCCAATCGTTTGCAAAAATGTGAATGACGCAATGCTGCCTGAAGTGCGCCATGTAGTCGACGACAATTTTTGGCATAGGCGACTGACAAATTTTGGCAGTCGGCTCGACAATCCTTGTCATGCCATCCTGCTACAATTGCCTCCCAGTCAATCCGAGCGGAGGAGAAGAGGCATGAAGGATTTGCACAACGATGCGCTGGCACTGGTTGGCGAGCGCGAAGGCGTCGACCGCCGCGATTTCATCAAGGCTGCCCTGGGCACGGGCTTTGCCGCCGCGGTGATGCCGGTGCAGGCGCAAAATGTCATCTCCACCGATACACAGGGCCTGACCGCCGGCACCATCCACATCAAGGTGAATGGCCAGACCGTCCCCGTCTACCGCGCCGAGCCGGAAGGCAAGACCCAGCTGCCGGTGATCCTGGTCATTTCCGAAATCTTCGGCGTGCACGAGCACATCGCCGACGTGGCGCGCCGCTTCGCCAAGGCCGGCTACCTGGCGCTGGCGCCTGACCTGTTCGTGCGGCAGGGCGATCCCAGCCGCGAAAAGTCGATTGCGGATTTGCAGAAGAACATCATCAGCCAGACCCCCGACGCCCAGGTGATGGCCGACCTCGACGCCGTGGTCGAGTGGGCGCGCACGTACGGCGCCGACACCGCCAAACTGGGTATCACCGGCTTCTGCTGGGGCGGCCGCATCACCTGGATGTATAGCGCCCATAACCCGAACGTCAAAGCCGGCGTGGCCTGGTATGGCCGCCTGGCCGGCCAGCCGACCCCGGCCTGGCCGCAGCACCCGGTCGATATCGCCGCCAGCCTGAAGACGCCGGTGCTGGGCCTGTACGGCGCCAAGGACCAGGGCATCCCGCTCGACACCGTGGACCAGATGAAGGCCGCGCTGGCCCGGGGCGGCAGCCGCTCGGCATTCCGCGTCTTCGAGCAGTCGGGCCACGGCTTTTATGCCGACTACCGCCCAAGCTACAACCCCGCCGATGCGGCCACAGGCTGGCAGCTGGCGCTGGGCTGGCTGCGCCGCCACGGGGTGGCCTGACCCCGGTCCTGGGACCGGGCAAATTAGCAAGATTTGCAGCCGGACGGTAAAATGCCCGGTTTGCACGCAAAGGAAGCACCATCGATCCCGTCCTGACCTCCATCCTGCTGGCTACCACGATTGCCGGCGTTGCCAGTATCACGGCAGCGGCGGTGTTTTCGTTCGCCCTGCTGTCGAAGGTGGTGGAAAAGATGGTCAGCCTGTCGGTGGGCATCATGCTGTCCACCTCCCTGCTGCACGCGCTGCCGGAAGCCTTCGAGTCCGGCACCGACCCGCGCCACCTGTTCGGCGCCCTGCTGGCCGGCCTGCTGGCCTTCTTCCTGCTGGAAAAGTTGGCCATCCTGCGCCATTCGCACCATCACGAGCACGACGGCCACCATCACCACCACGGCCACGACAAGGCGGAGGCGGGCCGCGCCGGCTGGATGATCCTGCTGGGCGACGGCATGCACAATTTCACCGACGGCATCCTGATCGCAGCGGCCTTCCTGGCCAACCCGCAACTGGGCATCGTCACCGGCGTGGCCATCATTGCCCATGAAATCCCGCAGGAAATCGGCGACTTCATCGTGCTGCTCAACGCCGGCT
>CBHWEO010000196.1:0-10844 GCA_966112955.1 uncultured Duganella sp.
CCGCTTCGCTGGCCAGGCGGCTGGCGACGGCGCTCACGTTGGCGCTGGAATAGATGGTGGTAGCCAGCGACGGCGCGGCGGAGAACAGCGGGTAGGTGCATTCGTAGTCCGGCAGCGTGGCGACATATTCCGCCAGCGCCGCGCCGCTGTAGCCGGCCAGGGTGTTCATGTCCTTGCACTGCGGCGTCGCCGATGCCTGCACCATGCTGGCCTTCATGTTGCGCGGCATGAGGTCGTTGCGCGGCTTGCGCGTGGGCGCCAGGTCGTAGCGGGTCTGTTCGGCCGTCGGCGGCAGCGTGGTGCGCTGGTGCGGCGCGGGCGGCTGCTTCAGTGTTCCGCCGTGGTCGGCGCCTTCATGCCTGCCGGCCGCTTGCGCGGCGGCGCTGGCCAGCATGGCGGCCAGCAGGCCGGCCATGCCGATTGGATGCAGCTTCATGTCTCCACTCCTCTTCTCTTTGTTAATTGGGGAAGCCCATGCTAACGAGGAGGAGCGGCGCGGTTTCAATCGTGCGGCGCGCTAGGCCGCTTTCGTACCGTCAGGCAGCGCGAACGGCACAAGCCACGGGCGAAAAAGCCACAGCCTGCGGCCGCGAACCGCTGCGGAACTGGCTGGGCGTATAACCCGTCATGGCCTTGAACTGGCGGCTGAAGGCACTGTGGTCGGTGTAGCCGCACTCGCGTGCGATGTCGGCGATGCTGCGGCCGGGGTGGGCTTCGATCAGCGCCAGCGCACCCTCCAGCCGCGATTGCAGCAGCAGCTGGCGCGGGCTGTAATGGAATACCTTCTGGAACAGGCGCTCGACGCGCGCCAGCGACAGCCCTTCTTCGCGCGCCAGTTCGTTCAGGTTCAATTGCTGGTGGAAGTTGTCGCGGATGCGCTGGGCGATACGCGCCACCTGGCGGTACACCGGGTGCTGCTCGTCGACCAGGCCCAGGTCGTGCGAGGTGCCGACCAGGCCCACGATCTCGCCCTGCTCGTTGCGCAGCGGGGTCTTGTGGGTCAGGCACCAGCCGCGGCGGCGATTCGGGTACAGGTGCAGCTCGAGGTGCTTCTGGATGGTGGCGCCCAGGTCGATCACCTGGCGGTCCTGAGCCTCGTAGGCGGCGGCCAGCGGGCGCGGATGCACGTCCATCACGGTCTTGCCGAGGATGTCGGACTTGTTGCGCAGGCCGCAGCGGCGCGCCAGTGTATTGTTGACGGCCACGTAGCGGCCATCGCGGTCCTTCACGAAGAAGGCCACTTCAGTCAATGCGTCGAACAGCTTCTCGAT
Source organism: uncultured Duganella sp. (assembly GCA_966112955.1). GTDB lineage: Bacteria > Pseudomonadota > Gammaproteobacteria > Burkholderiales > Burkholderiaceae_D > Rugamonas. Next base: position 1,272 of record CBHWEO010000196.1, read on the forward strand.
CGCATCCAGTTCCACGTTCCAAGGTCGGTCCATCATTACGGCGTCTCCCATGTTTTGGCGCGCTCTGTGGCGCGATTCCATTTGGCCAGCAATTCGGCGCGCTGGTCGGCGCCCATCTCCGGCGTGAAGCGGCGTTCGCACGCCCACTGCCTGGCGATTTCTTCCTGCGATTCCCAGAACCCCACCGCCAGGCCGGCCAGGTAGGCCGCGCCGAGCGCCGTGGTCTCCGTGACCTTGGGGCGCAGCACCGGCACGCCCAGCAAGTCCGACTGGAACTGCATCAGCATGTCGTTGCGCGCGGCGCCGCCGTCGGCGCGCACTTCCGTCACCGGCATGGCGGCATCCTTCTGCATGGCGGCCAGCAGTTCCGCGCTCTGGTAGGCGATCGATTCCACCGCGGCGCGCGCGATGTGCGCCTTGGTGCTGCCGCGCGTCAGGCCGACGATGGTGCCGCGCGCGTACGGGTCCCAGTGCGGGGCGCCCAAGCCGACGAAGGCCGGCACCAGGAACACGCCGCCGCTGTCGGGCACGCTGCCGGCCAGCGCCTCAACGTCGCTCGATTGCTGGATGATGCCCAGCCCGTCGCGCAGCCACTGCACCGTGGCGCCGCCCATGAACACCGAGCCTTCCAGCATGTATTCCGTTTCGCCGTCGACGCGCCAGCCGACGGTCGACAGCAGGCGGTTGTGCGAGGTGCGCGGATGGCGGCCGGCGTGCATCAGCATGAAGCATCCAGTGCCGTAGGTATTCTTGACCATGCCGGGATGGTGGCAAGCCTGGCCGAAGGTGGCGGCCTGCTGGTCGCCCGCGATGCCCGCCAGCGGGATCTCGTGGCCGAACAGGGCGGCGCGCGTGGCGCCGACTTCCTCGCTGGAGGACACCACCTGTGGCAGCATTTCTTCAGGAATGTCGAACAGCTGCAGCAAGTCCGAATCCCAGCGCATCAGGTGGATGTTGAACAGCATGGTGCGCGAGGCATTCGACACGTCGGTGACATGCACGCCGCACAGCTTCCACGCCAGCCAGCTGTCGATGGTGCCGAAGCACAGCGCGCCCTTGCGCGCCCGCTCGCGTGCGCCGGGCACGTGGTCCAGCAGCCATTTGAGCTTGGTGGCGGAGAAGTAGGCGTCCAGCTCCAGGCCGGTGGCTTCGCAGATCATCTGCGCCTTGCCTTCCGCGCGCAGCTCTTCGCAGTAGCCGGCCGTGCGGCGGTCCTGCCAGACGATGGCGGGCGCGATCGGCTCGCCGCTCTTGCGGTCCCATACCACGGTGGTTTCGCGCTGGTTGGCGATGCCGATGGCGCGCACCTGCTTCGGGTCGACGTGGTGGTCGTGCAGTACCTTGCGCGCCACGGTGAGCTGGCTGTTCCAGATTTCGTTGGGGTCGTGCTCAACCCAGCCGGGCTGGGGGAAGTGCTGGGGGAATTCCTGCGCCGCGCATCCTGCAATGTTCCCTTCGTGGTCGAACAGGATGGCGCGGGAACTGGTGGTGCCCTGGTCCAGGGCGAGGATGTAGTGAGTCATCTCTCTCGAATTCATTGAAGCAAGCCGATAGGCCGGATTTTGTTACGGCGCCTTCCTTGCGGTTGGCGCTATGACAGCCATTCCTCTAGGCGACGGATTACTCCGCCGCTCAAGCTTTCTACCCGCACGCTCCGCGAGCAACATCATCGCGTGCCTATTTGAAATTGCACCAGGTGGAGGTTACCGCGTTTCACCGTAACTTAATACGCTCGTCTCTGTGGCCCTATTCCTCGCCTCACGGCGGACGGCCGTTAACCGTCACCCTGCTCTATGGAGTCCGGACCTTCCTCCCGCCTCGGTATTGCTACCTCGGCCAGCGGCTGTCTGGCTTGCTTCGGGCGGTATTTTACCAAATCTGAATATCGGGGTCAGGTCCTGACACCTGACACGGCAAAGCCGTGTTGGGTGTTGGGCCCTGACTCCGCCCATATAAATTTTTACCGGGGTCAGGTCCTGACACCTGACACGGCAAGGCCGTGTTGGGTGTTGGGCCCTGACTCCGCCCATATAAATTGGTGTCGCAAATCGGAAAGCCATTTGCGCGAAGCAGGCATAGAATGCCAAATCCATGTATAAGAAGGCAAGTACCATGACGCACAACCCTCGTTCCGGCGGCCAGATCCTGGTCGATGCACTGAAAGTCCACGGCACCGATACCGCGTTTGGCGTACCGGGCGAAAGCTACCTGGACGTGCTGGACGCCCTGCACGAATCCGGCATCCGCTTCATCATCAACCGCCAGGAGGGCGGCGCAGCCTTCATGGCCGACGCCTACGGCAAGATGACCGGCAAGCCGGGCATCTGCTTCGTCACGCGCGGCCCGGGCGCCACCAATGCCTCGATCGGCGTGCACACGGCGTTCCAGGATTCGACCCCGATGATCCTGTTCATCGGCCAGGTCGGCAGCGATTTCATGGACCGCGAAGCCTTCCAGGAAGTGGACTACCGCCGCATGTTCGGCCAGATGGCCAAGTGGGTGGCCCAGATCGACCGTGCCGACCGCATCCCCGAATACATTGCGCGCGCCTTCCAGGTCGCCACCAGCGGCCGGCCCGGCCCGGTGGTGCTGGCCCTGCCGGAAGACATGCTGACCGCCAAGGCCAGCGTGGCCGACACGCGCGCCTATGTGCCAACCCAGGGTTCGCCATCGGCAGCCCAGGTCGCCCAGCTGCGCCAGATGCTGTCCGAAGCCAAGCGCCCGATGGTGCTGCTGGGCGGCGGCGGCTGGAATGCCCAGGCATGCGCCGACATCCAGCGCTTCGCCGAAGCCAACCACCTGCCGGTGGGTTGCGCCTTCCGCTTCCAGGACCTGCTGGACAACACCCATCCGAACTACATCGGCGACGTGGGCATCGGCATCAACCCCAAGCTGGCTGCGCGCGTACGCGAAGCGGACGTACTGGTCGCCATCGGCCCGCGCCTGGGCGAGATGACCACCAGCGGCTACTCCATCATCGCCTCGCCGGTACCGCAACAGCGCCTGGTGCACATCCACGCCAGCCCGGAAGAACTGGGCAGCGTGTACCAGGGCGAATTGATGATCGCTTCCGGCATGCCGCAGGCGGCCGCCATGCTGGCCGCGATGGCGCCGGTCGATGCCAGCGCCTGGCGCGGCAGCGTCGAGCAGGCGCGCGCCGAGTACCACGCCTGGCAGCAGCAGCCGTCCATCTTCAAGGATAACAATGCCCCGCTGAACCTGTGGCAGATGGTGCAGGAGCTGAAGGCCCAGTGCCCGGCCGATACCATCATCACCAACGGCGCCGGCAACTACGCCACCTGGGCCCACCGCTACTGGCCGTATGGCGCGATGCGCACGCAGCTGGCGCCGACCAGCGGCGCCATGGGCTATTCGGTGCCGGCCGGCGTGGCCGCCAAGATCGTCAACCCGGCGCGCACCGTGGTGACTTTCGCCGGCGACGGCGAATACCTGATGAATGGCCAGGAACTCGCCACCGCCGTGCAGTACAAGGCGGGCGTCGTGATCATCGTGTTCAACAACCAGATGTTCGGCACCATCCGCATGCACCAGGAGCGTGAATATCCAGGCCGCGTATCGGGCACCACGCTGCACAACCCGGATTTCGCTGCCGTGGCGCGCGCCTTTGGCGGCCATGGCGAAACGGTGGCCGCCACCGCGGAATTCGCGCCGGCCCTGCAACGCGCCCTGGCCTTCACCCGCGAACAGAACCTGCCGGCCATCATCGAACTGCGCTACGACGGCAACCTGATCACGCCGGGCGCCACGCTCGACACCATCCGCCAGCAGGCCATCGCCGCCGGCAAGTAAGGCAACGGCGCGCGTCGGCACTTGTCCTGCCTGCAGCGCTCGCAGACCAGTGCCTGACCCTGCGGGTCAGGCACTGCTTTTCCGGTTTCGCCTTCTGCCGACTTAATGCTTCGGCGCCGGGCAGGCTTTGCAGGCGCGGGCCTTGCGTGAAAAATCGTGCACGCGGGCCAGCACCATCGGCTGCGAATGGTCCTCGCAATAGCCGCCATCGAGGGTCAGGGTTTCGCCATTCGGCGAGAACTTGCCGCTGATGGTGCGCTCCTCTTCCCCTTCCTGGATGGTGAAATACATCATTTTGCCGCGCGGGTCGACATTCTGGTCGGTGGCCACCAACGGCCAGCTCAGGCCGCCCGCCGTGTACTCGTAAACCACCGTATCGACCTCGGCAAAGCGCTGCAGCGTGATGCGCTGCCCGCCATATTCACCGCTGCCTTCGTGCACGCACAGGTCGGAATAAACCACGATGCCGTAGCGCGGCAAGCCGCCCGCCTTGTTGCCCGCAAGGGCGGCCGGCAGCATGGCGACGGTGGCAAGCAGCAGCGCGCTGCCGAGACGGTAAGAAGTTTTCATAGCTGCATTGTAAAAAAAAACGGCTGCCCGAGGCAGCCGTTTTTGGCAGGGAGATCCCGATCAGAAGGTGTGGCGGATGCCGACGTTGTAAGCGGCGTCGCCCGAGCCCGCTTCCGCGTTGTTGCCAACGGTGAAGGAAGCGCCGTTCTTGTTCTTGATCTTGCCGTAGGACATGTAGGCAGTGGTGCGCTTGGACAGCGAGTGCAGGTAGCCAATCGCGTACTGGTCAGCGTCACGGTTGAAGGACTTGTCGTCCACCGAAGTCCAGGAAGCCACCAGCGAGCCGGCAGCCGACACTGGCACGGTCGCGCCCAGCAGCCAGTTGCGGCTGTCGGTCGACGGTGCCACGGCGGTGGCGGTGTAGGCGGTAGCGTTCGGGTAAGCGACGCTGTTCAGGCCCTTGTTGGTGCCGTACATGAAGTATGCTTTGGCAACCTTGAAGTCATAGTTCACTGCCAACAGGGTGTTGTGACCGATGTCCTTGCCCTGCACCACGTTGTTGACCACGGTGTCGTTGTTGCGGTTGTTGTAGGCCAGGCGGGCATTCAGCGGGCCGTTCTGGTAGCCGATCGACACGCCCAGTTGACGGCCAGTCGAGGATTCCTTCTGCTCGCCGAAGCCGTAGAACAGTTCAGCCTGCACACCGTAGAAGTCCGGGCTCTTGTAGACCACGGAATTGCTGTTGCGCACGTTGATGCCGTTGGCCGGGAACAGGTTCTTGGCCGAACCGGACAGGCCAGCCTGGAATGGGTCGCCTACTTGCACGAAGGCGTTGTACCACGGGGTGTACTGGCGGCCCAGGGTCAGGGTACCGGCCGACTTGGACGACAGGCCGACGAAGGCCTGGCGGTTGAACAGCTGGTTGCTGGTGTTGTCCAGCTCGCCGGTATCGCCCTTGATACCGGTTTCCAACAGGAACACTGCCGACAGGCCGCCGCCCAGGTCTTCATTGCCCTTGAAGCCGATGCGCGAAGCACTGGCGACGCCGGACGATACTTTGGTGACGTTGCCGTTCTTACCGCCACGTTCGGCGACGATGCCAGCATCCATGATGCCGTAGATCGTCACGTTGGACTGGGCATAAGCGGCGCCCGATGCTGCGAGGATTGCGAGGGATACCAAGGATTTCTTCATGATGTGCTTCTTCCTTTTCGTTTTGTGATCACCAGGGCTCTACGGCGCTGATTGCCGGTTATTTTATATGAACTCAATATTTCCTGCTAAGCACGTAGTAGTACGTATTGCAAAATGGCGCCAAATGCCACACTCAAACCAAATAAAGTTTGAACGGCATACAAGTTTTTTGTTCAGGACATGTTTCATGCTTTCTGTTGTTTTTCGGCTCAAACTGTGAACTGAAAGAATGTGTCATGGACAAGCCCGCCACCCCAAGCTTGCAGAGTGAAACTATCCTGCACCCGATGCAACTTTGTGTCGTAAATCAGCGTTAGAATGCAGGTCGCGTATCAATCTGGGAGCGCTGTCGGCGAATGAAAACGAGTGCGATTTCTGTAACAATTCCCTCCACCATCAGTGAAGTGGAACGGGACACCGGTCTTGCAAAGGAAACCTTGCGGGTCTGGGAACGCCGCTACGATTTCCCCCGCCCGGAACGCGATAGCTTCGGTGAGCGAGTCTATCCGAGCGAACAAGTTATTAAATTGCGCTTGATCAAGAGATTGATCGATCTGGGGTATCGCCCTGGCAAAGTGATCGGTCACAGCACCGATGAATTGCACGCCCTGGCCCAAAAGGCTTCCAGCAGCCAACAGCCCGAGGCCGCCCGCTCCCATCCGGAACTGCAAGCCTATATCGACTTGTGCAAGAGCCACCAGATGGAAGCGTTCCGCCGCAAGCTGACCCAGGCCATGCTGGTAATGGGCTTGAAGAACTTCGTCATCAACCTGGTCGCGCCGCTCACTTCGCTGGTCGGCGATGCCTGGGCTTGCGGGCAGTTCGCGGTATTTGAGGAGCATTTGTTTGCGGAATCGGTGCAGATCGTGCTGCGTAGTGCCGTTTTCTCGGTCCCGCAGGCGAACCATGGCAACGGCTCGCCGCGGCCGCGCGTGATGCTGACCACCTTGCCGCAGGAGCGCCACGGCCTGGGCTTGCTGATGGCCGAGGCCATGTTCGCCGCCGAAGGCGCGCATTGCATTCCGCTCGGCGTGCAAACCCCACTGCCCGATATCGTCGACGGTGCGCGCGCCATGCAGGCCGATATCGTGGCGCTGTCCTTCTCGAGCACGATGAACCCGCGCCAGGCCAACGACAGCCTGCGTGAGTTGCGCGCCCGCCTGCCGGTGCAGGTGGAAATCTGGGCCGGCGGCAGCAATTCCGCCCTGCGCAAGCGCCCGCCGCCGCAGGTGAAGGTATGCGAACTGGCCGATATCAGCTCGGCCGTGGCCGAATGGCGGCAGTGCCAGCGGCAAGCCACCACCTAGGCTCTGGTAGAATACGCGGTTCGATTGAAGGACCCTCTGCCAACCTGTCCATGTTCAGTTTTTTCAAGAAGAAACCGGTCGCGCCGGAAGCCGTGTCTCCTGCGCCAGCAGCGCCGGCCGCCCCAGTTGCGCCGGCCGCGCCAGCCGGTGCCGAACCGGCCGCCCCGCTGGCCTTTGAAGTCGAGACGGCCGCCAGGCCGGAACCCAAGCAGAGCTGGATGAGCCGCCTGAAGGCCGGCCTGTCCAAGACTTCCGCCAACCTGTCCATCCTGTTTGTCGGCGCCCGCATCGACGACGAGCTGTACGACGAACTGGAAGCGGCACTGCTGATGTCGGACGCCGGCGTCGAGGCCACCCAGTACCTGCTCGATGCGCTGAAACGCAAGGTCAAGGAAGACAAGCTGCTGGATGCCGCCCAGGTCAAGGAAGCGCTCAAGCAGCTGTTGATCGAGTTGCTGCAGCCGCTGCAGAAACCGTTCGAACTGGGGCGCCACCAGCCGCTGGTGATGATGATTTCCGGCGTCAACGGCGCGGGCAAGACCACCACCATCGGCAAGCTGGCCAAGCACATGCAGGCGCACGGCCAGTCGGTGCTGTTGGCTGCCGGCGACACGTTCCGCGCCGCGGCGCGCGAACAGCTGATGGTGTGGGGCCAGCGCAACAATGTCACCGTGATTTCGCAGGAATCGGGCGACCCGGCAGCCGTGTCCTTCGACGCGGTGCAATCCGGCAGGGCGCGCGGCACCAACGTGGTCATGATCGACACCGCCGGCCGCCTGCCGACCCAACTGCACCTGATGGAAGAGCTGAAGAAGGTCAAGCGCGTGATCGGCAAGGGCATGGAAGGCGCGCCGCACGAAACCCTGCTGGTCATCGACGGCAATACCGGCCAGAATGCCCTGGCCCAGGTGAAAGCCTTCGACGATGCACTGCAGCTGTCCGGCCTGATCATCACCAAGCTCGATGGCACCGCCAAAGGCGGCATCCTGGCGGCCATCGCCCGCGTACGCCCGGTGCCGGTGTACTTCATCGGCATCGGCGAAAAGATTGAAGACTTGCAGCCGTTCAATGCGGCTGAATTTGTTGAAGCCCTGCTCGCTTAACCGGCCTACATGATCGAATTCCAGCACGTCAGCAAACAATATTCCCCCGACGGTGTCGCCCTGCGCGACATTTCCTTCACCATTGGCAAAGGCGAGCTGGTCTACCTGGCCGGGCCTTCCGGCGCCGGCAAATCGACCCTGCTGAAAATGATTGCCGCCATGGAGCGGCCGACCTCGGGCAAGGTGCTGGTAAACGGCCAGGACATCGGCGCGCTGAAGCGGGCCGGCATCCCATTCCTGCGCCGCAACCTGGGCCTGATTTTCCAGGAGCAGCGCCTGCTGAATGACCGCAGCGTGCTGGCCAATGTGATGATGCCGCTGCTGGTGACCGGCGCGCCGCGCGCGGCCGCCGAGCAGCGCGCCCGCGCCGCGCTCGACAAGGTGGGCCTGCTGGAGCGCGCCGATGCCCAGCCGCTGGCCCTGTCCGGCGGCGAACAGCAGCGCGTCTCGATCGCGCGCGCCATCGTCAACCGCCCGCAGATCATCCTGGCCGACGAGCCCACCGCCAACCTGGACCGCGCCAGCGCCAGCAAGGTGATCGATGCCCTGCACGCCTTCCATTCGGTGGGCGTGACCTGCCTGATTTCGTCGCACGACGAGCAGATCCTGGACGCGGCGGCGCGCGTGATCCACCTCGAACGCGGCGCACTGTTGAAGGAGGCAGCATGAGCACCTGGCTGCGCCACCACCTGTTCGCCCTCGGCGCCGCCCTGGTGCATGTACGCCGCGCACCCGGCTCCTTCCTGTTCAATATCCTGGTGGTCGCGATTGCGCTGGCACTGCCCTTCATGGGCGTGACCTTGCTGGACAATGTGCGGCCGATGTCGGAACAGATGGCCGTCGAGCCCGAGCTCAGCGTGTTCATGAAGGCCGACACGCCGCGCGAACAGGCGGCCGGCCTGGCGTCGCCGCTGCGCGGCATCGCCCCCCAGGCCAAGATCATCTTCGTGCCGCGGGAAAAAGCCCTGGAACAGCTGAATGCCAAGAGCGGCCTGTCCGACGTGCTGGCCACGCTGGGCGAGAATCCCCTGCCGGACAGCTACGTGATCAAGCTGAATGCCTTCCAGAACGCGGCGGAAGGCAGCAAGATTGACGGCATTGCGGAGCAGATGCGCACCCTGCCGGGGGTCGACACGGTGCAGGTCGACTCGGCCTGGGTGAAGCGCCTGGCAGCCCTGCTGGGCGTGCTGCGCCTGGCCTTGCTGCTGCTGGCCGCCACGCTGGGCACGGTGGTGGTGGCCGTGGTGTTCAATACCATCCGCCTGCAGGTGATGACCCAGCGCGAGGAAATCCTGGTATCCAAGCTGATCGGCGCCACCGACAGCTTCATCCACCGCCCCTTCTATTACACCGGCGCCCTGCTCGGCCTGTGCGCCGGCGGCGTGGCCCTGGGCGCGGTGGCCCTGGCCTTGCAGCCGCTGAACCGCGCTATTGCCGAGTTTGCAAGGCTGTACGCATCCGAATTCCAGCTGGCGCCGCTGGACCCGCTCGGCATCGCCGGCCTGCTGGCCCTGTCCGCCGGCCTCGGCCTGGTAGGCGCCCTGCTGTCCGTCCAGCGCCACCTGTCACGCCTGAATTGAAAGTCGGGGTCAGCTCTGGCAATCGGACACGGGCCCAGCCGTAGGCCGCGCCTACGGCTGGGCCCGTGT
>CBHWEO010000197.1:0-10793 GCA_966112955.1 uncultured Duganella sp.
GGCTCCGACGGACACACCGGCACCGACTGACACCCCGGCTCCGACCGACACGCCAGCACCGACCGACACGCCGGCTCCGACCGACACGCCAGCACCGACTGACACACCGGCACCGACCGACACACCGGCTCCGACCGATACGCCAGCTCCGACCGATACGCCAGCACCGACCGATACGCCAGCACCGACCGACACGCCTGCGCCGACCGATACGCCGGCTCCGACTGACACGCCAGCACCGACTGACACACCGGCACCGACTGATACGCCGGCTCCAACCGACACGCCGGCACCAACCGACACGCCGGCACCGACTGATACGCCGGCACCGACGGACACGCCTGCGCCGACGGATACGCCTGCGCCTACCAACGGCCCAGGCAACGGCAACGGCAATGGCGGCGGCAGCAATGGCGGGAATAACGGTTATGGCAACGGCGACCAGGATGCGCCCGGCAATTCCGGTGGCCACAACAACGCTGAAAACGGCCCGACTTCCACTCCGTCGCCGACGTCGACTCCTGCGCCGACCAGCGCGCCTTCCGACGGACATGGAAACAGTGGAAACGACAACGGCAACGGCAGCCATGCCGGCGGCGTGACGCCGATGCCGGCGCCCGCGCCAACCCTCGATCCGACCGACGGTGCCGGCAATGGCAATTCCAGCGGCGCCAATAACGGCCATGGCAATGGCGACCAGGACGCGCCAGGCAATTCCGGCAGCCACAACAACGCCGAAAACGCCCAGACGCCAGTGCCTTCGCCAACGGATACACCTGCGCCGACGGAAGCGCCGTCGAACGACCACGGCAGCCACGCCAACAACGGCCATGGCAACGGAGACCAGGACGCACCGGGCAATTCGGGCAGCCATAACAACGCCGAAAACGCGCAGACACCCATCCCGGCGCCGACGCCAGAGCCGACGCAGACGCCGCTGCCTGACAACAGCAGCCATGCCAACAACGGCCACGGCAACGGCGACCAGGACGCACCGGGCAACTCCGGCAGCCATAACAACGCCGAGAACGCCCAGTCGCCGACGGCCGCGCCGACGCCAACGCCCGCTCCAACCGAGGCACCGTCAAACGGCAATGGAAATGGCAATGGCAGCCATGCCAACAATGGTCACGGCAACGGCGACCAGGACGCGCCGGGGAATTCCGGCAGCCATAACAACGCCGAGAATGCGCAAACCAGTCCGTCGCCATCGACGACGGCGCCATCCGATACCGAGAACGGCAACGCAAATAACAATGGCAATGGCAATGGCCACGGTAAACTCAAATCCGGCGGCCATGCACTGAGTGAGCCGCAGCCGGTGGCGGAGCACTCGGCCAGCAGCGACCATCCGGACAGCAATGCGCAGCCGCTGTCCTCCAGCATGGACCAGCACACCGACCACACCGTGCTGGCCCACCACGACGGATTAATGGACGCCAGCAACGACCTGTTCGCCTTCGGCCAGGTGCAAACTCATGATGCCTCGGCTGGCAGCGCGGCGAGCGGCAACTGGACCGATGTCATCGAGGTGGCGTTCGACCACGGTGCCGCAGGCAGCGGCGCCGGCGGCTGGACGCAAGCCATCGAGGGCCAGCAGATCGTCGACGGACATACCGCAGGGCAGGGCGGCGCCGGCGGCGACCACCTGGGCGATACGAACCACGCCCCAATGCACGGCCACGACAACTTCGACAAACTGGATTGGTGACCTGAAGGAACGATTTGCAGCCGACTATATTTGTCTCCATCGCGAGCTACCGCGATCCAGACTGCCAGAACACGGTACGTGACCTGTTTGAAAAGGCCACGTACCCTGACCGTGTCTTCATCGGCATCTGCTGGCAATTCGTTCCCGAAGAGGACAATGACTGCTTCGTCCTGAAGACCCGTCCCGAGCAGGTCCGCACGATCGAGATCCACGCATCGCAAAGCAAGGGCGCGTGCTGGGCGCGCCATTGCGTGCAGTCCCTCTGGAACGGCGAGGACTACTACCTGCAGGTGGACAGCCACATGCGCTTCGTCCAGGGATGGGACGAAAAGATGATCGCCATGCTGGCACAGTGCGACAGCCCCAAGCCTGTCCTGTCAACGTATCCCTTGCCATTCACGCCGCCCGACCAGTTGGGGGCGGACGGCGTCATCACGATTTACCCGAAGGAGTTCGACGATTTCGGCGTGCTGACCCAGCGCTCGGAAGTGGCCAGCCTGAAGGACGCGCCGCCAGTCCCGCGCCAGAACGCCTTCATTGGCGCCGGCTGGATCTTCGCGCGCAGCGCGATCGTGCGCGAAGTGCCCTACGATCCCTACCTGTATTTCGAGGGTGAGGAAATCACGCTGGCCGTGCGCTTGTGGACACACGGCTGGGACATCTACGTGCCGAACGCCGTGGTGGCCTACCACGACTACGGCCGTCGCGCCGACCGTCCGCGCCACTGGAACGACCAGACCGACTGGCCCACGCTGAACAAGCGTGCCCGCACCCGCATCCGCCACCTGCTGGGCATCGACCGCAACGGCCACGCCGAAGAGCTGGCGGAAATCGACAAGTATGGCCTGGGCAAGGCACGCACGCTGGCCGATTATGAAGCCTTCTCCGGCGTGGATTTCCGCGCCCGCCTGTACCGCGGCAAGACGCTTGCCAAGCCGGAACTGGCACCGGACCAGCCGGCGCAGGCTGCGGAACGCAGTGCAGTGTTCGCGCAGATCTGGCGCGAGAACCTGTGGCGCAGCGAAGAAACCCGTTCCGGCGGCGGCTCGACGCTGGCGGAAACCGGGCCGCTGCGCGAATGGCTGCCCAAGGTGCTCGACTTCCTCGGCGTGGAGATCCTGGCCGATGCCGGCTGCGGCGATATGAACTGGGGCAAGGACATGGCGAAGCAATTGCGCCTGTACCTGGGCTTCGACATCGTGCCCGAGCTGGTGGCAGGCCTGCGCCACACCATGAAGTCGCAGCCACACTGCCTGTTCGCCGAGGCCGACGTGGTCACCACCACCTTGCCGCGTGCCGACGCCATCCTGTGCCGCGATGTGCTGACGCACTTGCCGCTGGACGCCGTCCAGATGGTCCTGGGCCGCTTCCGCGAGAGCGGGGCGCGGCACCTGATCGCCACCACCAATGCCACCGGCCGCAATGCCTGGATCCGCAGCGGCGGCTGGCAGGCGCTGGACCTGTGCGCCGCCCCCTTCAACCTGCCGCCGCCACGCCTGGTGCTGGACGAGGGCGGCTTCAAACGCCTGGGCGTCTGGGCGATGGACGACTTGCCGAAGTAAGCCTTCAGGCTACCCGGTTCGCCGGGCGGCCGGCGATGAAGGCTTCGATATTGTCGATCAACTGGTCGGCCAGGCCCTGCATGGCTTGCCCGCTGGCCCAGGCCGAGTGCGGCGTCAGCAGGAAGTTCGGAAGGCGCAGGCGCAGCAGCGGATTGTCCGGCGGCGGCGGCTCCTTGGACAGCACGTCGAAGCCCGCGCCGGCAATCACGCCGCGCTGCAAGGCGTCGGCCAGCGCCGCCTCGTCCACCAGTCCGCCGCGCGCGGTATTGACCAGGATGGCGCTGGGCTTCATGCGCGCCAGTTCCGCTGCGCCGATGATGTTGCGCGTGGCATCGGTCAGCGGCGCATGCAGGCTCAGTACGTCCGACGTTTCCAGCAATTCGTCCCAGCCGACATTGCGCACCCCGGGATCGGTGGCGGGCGTGCGGGTATGCACCACCACTTCCATGCCGAAGGCGCGGCCGAGATGGGCCACCTGCTTGCCCAGGTCACCAAAGCCCAGCAAGCCAAGCCGGCTGCCGTGCAGGTCGCGGATCGGGTGGTGGAACAGGCAGAAGCGCGGCGACCTTTCCCACAGTCCCGCTTCGATATCGGCGCGGTAGGCCAGCAACTGGCGCCGCAGCGCGAGGATCAGCGCGAAGGTGTGTTCCGGCACGGCGGCGTGCGCATAGCCCTGGATGTTCGACACCGCGATGCCGCGCTCGCGGGCGGCGGCCAGGTCGATGATGTCGGTGCCGGTGGCGGCCACCGCGATCATCTTCAGGCCGGGCAGGGCGGCCAGCGCCTGCGCGCGCAGCGGCACCTTGTTGGTAATGGCGATAGTGGCGCCGCGCAGGCGCTCCACGGCTTCGGCGGCGCTGGAGGCGGGATACTCCGCCCATGCGTGGGCAAAGCCGGGACGCCGGATGTCGGCAATGATGCTGTCGCGGTCGAGGAAAACGATACGTTCGGTCATGCGGTGGCCTCCACGGGCAGGGTAGCGGGCAGCGAGGCGGCCAGGGGCCGCAGCCGCATCTGCGGATGGCTGGCCATCAGGTCCGCCACCCATTCGACGAAGACGCGCACCTTGGCCGACAGGTGGCGGTTTTGCGGGTACACCACGTGGATCGGCAGCGGGTCCGTGGTCCAGTCCTGCAGCACGCGCACCAGGCGGCCATTGGCGCCGTGGTTGCCCAGCTGGACTTCCGTCATCATGATGATGCCCAGGCCCGCCAGGCCGGCCTGCAGGTAAGCGTTGGAATCGTTCAGGGCGATCAGGCCCGGTAGCGCCATGTCGATGCGCTCGCCGTCGCGGGTGAAATCCCAGTTGTAGATCTTGCCCGTCTTGGACGAGAAATAATTGACGCAGCGGTGGCGTTCCAGCTCGCGCGGGTGGGTGGGGGTGCCGAAGCGCTCGAGGTAGGAGGGGGCTGCGCAGGTCACGAAATTCAGCACCCCGACCCGCCGCGCAATCAGGGTGGAATCGCTCAATTGGCCGCCCCGCACTGCACAATCGACGCCTTCCTCGATCAAATCGACGGGACGGTCGCTGCAGCCGAGTTCCAGCTGGATATCGGGGTATTGTTCAAAGAAGGATGGCAGGGCCGGCACCAGGATTTCGTTCGCCAGCCCGGTTGGCGCATCGACCCGCAGCCGGCCGCTGGGGCTCAGGCGGGTGCGCGACAGCGACTCTTCGGCATCCTTGACGTCCGCCAGGATGCGCAGGCAGCGCTCATAGTAAGCCGCCCCGTCCGCCGTGACGGAAACCTGGCGCGTGGTCCGGTGCAGCAGCTTGACGGACAGCGCGGTTTCCAGGCTGGCCACCATGGTGGAAACCGTGGCCTTGGGCAGTTGCAAGGTCTCGGCGGCGCGGGTGAATCCGCCGGCGTCCACCACCTGCACGAAGATTTCCATGGCTTGCAGCTTATTCATGAGTCCATCCCATTGTTCGAGATTCTGAACAATCAATTCAACATTAATGTATTTTTCTTATTCTAGATGAAGATTAAGATTACCGTATTGCAGCATAAAAAAGCCCTTGACCTTCCCTTGATGGGAAAGATTACAGTGGCCTCAGGTTCAGAAAAGGAGCAGTCATGAGTAACCGGGATGGATTCTTTGCAATGGTATCGCTGGCGCTGGGCGCGATCGCCCTGGCAGGCGTCCTGTATACCGACGAATACTCTCACGGCGCGCAGGTAGGTTTCGGCGCGGCGCCGGCGCACACCCTGCTGGCGTCGGCCAGCACGGAGATCAAGAAATGACGGCGCAGGTGCCGGCGGACCTGAAGATCCGCGAACTGGAAGTGCGCGGGGCCCAGGGTCCGCTTGCCGCACGCCTGTACCTGGCCGGGAATCCGTCCGCCAAGCGCGACGCCCTGATCGTCTTCTTCCACGGCGGCGGCTTTGTCGCCGGCGACCTGGAGGAGGCGGACGAATTCCTGCGCCACCTGGTCACGTGCAATCCTGGCCACGTGATCCTGGCAACCAATTACACCCTGGCCACCGTCAGCCCGTTCCCGGCGGCGGTGGAGGACGCGCACGCCGTGCTGGCCTGGGCCAAGAAGAACAAAGCCAAGCTGTCCTGGAGCGGCAAGCAGCTGCTGACCGCCGGCATCGAGGCCGGCGCCAACCTGGCGGCCGTCTCGGCGCTGATGGCGCGCGACCGCGGCGGCCCTGCGCTGGCGGGGCAGATCCTGATCATGCCGATGCTCGACCCAGGACTGTCCACCTGTTCGATGCGCGAACTGCCGAACTGCCCGGACAAGATGAAGGTTGCCAATACCTGTGCCGAAGCTTATCGCGGCTACCTGCCGAACGCCGCCGACCGCGCCCACCCTTACGCGTCGCCGCTGCAGTCGAGCCGCCTGAAAAACCTGCCGCCAGCGCTGATCCTGTCGGCCGAGGACGACCCATTACGCGATGAAGCGGAACAATACGGGGCGAAACTGATCGCCTGCGGAGTAAAGACAACAGTCAGACGCATGCCACCGGCGCCTTTGCAGGAGCCGGGAGCGAGGAACGAGTGCGCGTGCAGGAGCTTTGCGCTGAAAGAGATGGCCAGTTTTATCGGCGCCATCGACGGGACGGAAGTGCCGGCGGCGTAAGGTAGTTTTCAACAAAAAAGCAGTGTAGAAAAAATGTGCCTGCGAGGCACCTGGGCCCCTTTTTGCCTGAATTTTCCAACAATCTTCACCCCCAAGAGGTTAACAATGAAAAAGCTGAAAGAAATGTCCACTCTTGCGCGACCGCTGGTTGCCGCATTGGCGATGGGCGGTTTGGCAGCGGCCATCCTGTCCGGTTGCAATGCCAATAGCAAGCCAGCCGAAAGCCAGGCACCCGCCGCGGGCGGCCCGCCAGTTTCGGCAGCTGTCGTGGTGCAGAAAACCGTTGCCGAGACCCAGGAGTTCTCCGGCCGCATCGAAGCCATCGAGCACGTGGAAATCCGTCCACGCGTGAGCGGCTTCATCACCGCGGTGAACTTCAAGCCCGGCAGCGAAGTGAAAAAAGGCGACGTGCTGTTCGTGATCGACCCGCGTCCATTCCAGGCGGAAGCCAGCCGCGCCGAAGCCGCCGCCAACTCCGCGCGCGCCAAGGCCGACCTGGCCAAGCTGGAACTGGCCCGCGCCGAAAAGCTGCTGGCCGACAAAGCCATCGCCCAGCGCGAATTCGACGAACGCGCGTCGGCACTGAAGGAGCTGGACGCCAGCGCCCGCGCCGCCGCATCGGCTGCGGAAGCGGCGCGCCTGAACCTGTCCTACACCCAGGTGACGTCGCCCATCAACGGCCGCGTGTCGAAGGCAGAGATCACCCTCGGCAACCTGGTCGACCCGAACGCCGTGCTGACCAGCGTGGTCTCGCTGGACAAGATCTACGCCAGCTTCGACGGCGACGAAGACACCTTCCTGCGCGTCGGCGGCCAGGCCTACAAGGGCCAGCCGGTGACCGTGAAGGTGGGCCTGGCCAATGAAAGCGGCTTCCCGCACGAGGGCAAGCTGGAATTCGTGGACAACCAGCTCGACACCCGTACCGGCTCGGTGCGCATGCGCGCCACCTTCGACAACAAGGACCGCGCCCTGGTGCCTGGGCTGTTCGCCCGCGTCCAGCTGGATGGCGGCACCGCCACCCGCGAATCGCTGCTGATCAACGACCGCGCCGTGGGCACCGACCAGAACCGCAAGTTCGTGTTCGTGGTCGGCGCCGGGAACAAGGCGGAATACCGCCCTGTGGTGCTGGGCCCGAACATCGACGGCCTGCGCGTAGTGCGCGACGGCCTGAAACCTGGCGAGAAGATCGTCGTCAACGGCCTGCAGCGCGTGCGCCCCGGCGCGCCGATCACGCCGCAAATGGTCGACATGACCTTTGACCCGATGGCAGCCGAGAAAGTGGCCGCCGCCGACGCCAAGAAAAACAAGGAATAACCCATGAACTTCTCACGCTTCTTTGTCGATAAGCCGATCTTCGCGGCGGTGTTATCGATCATCGTCTTCGTAGCGGGCTTGATCTCGATCTTCAAGCTGCCCGTCTCCGAATACCCGGAAGTGGTGCCGCCATCCGTCGTGGTGCGCGCCGTCTACCCGGGCGCGAACCCGAAAGTGATCGCGGAAACCGTCGCCGCGCCGCTCGAAGAGCAGATCAACGGTGTCGAGAACATGCTGTACATGTCCTCGCAGAACACCTCCGATGGCGCGCTGATGCTGACCGTGACCTTCAAGATCGGCACCGACGTCGACAAGGCTGAAACCGCGGTGCAGAACCGCGTGCAGCGCGCCTTGCCACGCCTGCCGGAAGAAGTGCGCCAGATCGGCGTGACCACGGTGAAGTCTTCGCCGAACCTGACGATGGTGGTGCACCTGCTGTCGCCGAACGGCCGCTACGACGACCTGTACCTGCGCAACTACGGCGTGCTGAACGTGAAGGACCAGCTGGCACGTATTCCAGGCATGGGCGACGTGCAGATCTTCGGCGCCGGCGACTACGCCATGCGCGTCTGGCTCGACCCGCAGAAGGTCGCGGGCCGCAACATGACCGCGTCCGACGTGGTCGATGCGATCCGCGAGCAGAACGTGCAGGTGGCTGCCGGCGTGATCGGCGCCGCCCCGTCCAAGTCGGCCGACTTCCAGCTGACCGTCAACACCCAGGGCCGCCTGAGCACCGTCGAGGAATTCGGCGACATCATCATCAAGACCAACGATGACGGCGCGCTGACCCGCCTGAAGGACGTGGCCCGCATCGAGATGGGCTCCAACAGCTATTCGCTGCGCTCCCTGCTGAACAACCACTCGGCGGTCGGTATCGGTATCTTCGAAGCCCCGAACAGCAATGCGCTGGAACTGTCGGCCAATGTGCGCGCCAAGATGGAAGAACTGAAGAAGGACTTCCCTGAAGGCGTGTCGTACGACATCGTGTACGACCCGACCCAGTTCGTGCGCGAATCGATCAAGTCCGTGATCCACACCCTGCTGGAAGCGGTGGCCCTGGTGGTGCTGGTGGTGATCATCTTCCTGCAGACCTGGCGCGCCTCGATCATCCCGCTGATCGCGGTGCCGGTGTCGATCGTGGGTACCTTCGCGGTGATGATCGGCTTCGGCTTCTCGATCAACACGCTGTCGCTGTTCGGCCTCGTGCTGGCCATCGGTATCGTGGTGGACGATGCGATCGTGGTGGTGGAAAACGTCGAGCGCAACATCGCCAACGGCCTGTCGGCGCGCGACGCGACCATCCAGGCCATGAAGGAAGTGTCCGGCCCGATCATCGCCATCGCGCTGGTGCTGTGCGCCGTGTTCGTGCCGATCGCCTTCGTGTCCGGCCTGACCGGCCAGTTCTACCGCCAGTTCGCGCTGACCATCGCCATTTCGACCGTCATCTCGGCCTTCTGCTCGCTGACCCTGGCCCCGGCCCTGTCGGCAACGCTGCTGCGCCCGCACGACGCGCCGAAAGACGCGCTGACCCGCGTGATGGACAAGCTGTTCGGCCGCTTCTTCCACTGGTTTAACAACTTCTTCAACCGCGCATCGCACTCCTATGAAACCGGCGTGCAGGGCGTGTTGAAGCGCAAGACCGCATCGGTCGCCGTGTACCTGGTGCTGGCCGTCGCCGCGGGCGTCATGTTCAAGGTGGTGCCGAACGGCTTCGTGCCGGCGCAGGACAAGCAATACCTGGTGGGCTTCGCCCAGCTGCCGGATGCCGCCTCGCTGGAACGCACCGAGCAGGTTATCCGCAAGATGTCCGACATCGCCAAGGAAATCCCAGGCGTGGAAGCATCGGTAGCCTTCCCGGGCCTATCGATCAACGGCTTCACCAATGCGCCGAACGCCGGCATCGTGTTCACCACGCTGAAGCCATTCCATGAGCGTACCAAGCCGTCCGAGTCGGGCGAGGCGATCGCCGCGGAAATCAACAAGCGCATGGGCGCCGTGCAGGATGCGTTCGTGATGGTGTTCCCGCCGCCGCCAGTGAACGGCCTCGGCACCACCGGCGGCTTCAAGATGATGATCGAAGACCGCAACAACGCCGGCTACGATGAGCTGTACAAGACCGTGCAGGCGATCCAGATGAAGGCATGGCAGGACAAGCGCCTGGCCGGCGTGTTCTCCAGCTTCCAGATCAACGTGCCGCAGCTGTTCGCGGACGTCGACCGCGCCAAGGCCAAGCAACTGGGCGTGCCGCTGCAGACCATCTACCAGACCTTGCAGATCAACCTCGGCTCGCTGTACGTGAACGACTTCAACCAGTTCGGCCGCACCTACCAGGTGCGCGTGCAGGCTGACGCCCCGTTCCGTTCCCAGGCCGAGCAGATCGCGCAGCTGAAGGTGCGCAACAACAAGGGCGAGATGATTCCGCTGTCATCGCTGATGCGCGTCAAGGATTCCTATGGCCCGGACCGCGTGGAGCGCTACAACGCCTACGTTTCGGCCGAGATCAACGGCGCCCCGGCGCCAGGCTTCTCGTCCGGCCAGGCCCAGGCCGCGCTGGAAGCGATCGTCAAGGAAACCCTGCCGAAGGGCATGGGCTATGAATGGACCGAGCTGACTTACCAGGAAATCCTGGCCGGCAACACCATGATCTACGTGTTCCCGCTGTGCGTGCTGCTGGTGTTCCTGGTGCTGGCTGCCCAGTACGAATCGTGGACCCTGCCGATGGCCGTGATCCTGATCGTGCCGATGTCGATCCTGTGCGCCCTGATCGGCGTCAAGCTGACCGGCGGCGACAACAACGTGTTCACGCAGATTGCGCTGTTCGTGCTGGTTGGCCTGGCGTCGAAGAACGCGATCCTGATCGTGGAATTCGCACGGGAGCTGGAAGAACATGGCCGCACCATCCTGCAGGCCGCGCTGGAAGCTTGCCGCCTGCGTCTGCGCCCGATCCTGATGACGTCGATCGCCTTCATCATGGGCGTGGTACCGCTGGTGTTCTCGGTGGGCGCAGGTTCCGAAATGCGCCATGCGATGGGTGTGGCGGTGTTCGCCGGCATGCTGGGCGTGACCTTCTTCGGCCTGTTCCTGACGCCGGTGTTCTACGTCCTGCTGCGCACCCTGGCCA
>CBHWEO010000198.1:0-10689 GCA_966112955.1 uncultured Duganella sp.
GGCGTGGACGTGATCGACCTGGGCGTGGTGGCCACGCCGATGGTGTATTTCGGCACCCAGGTGCTGGATACCCGTTCCGGCATCATGGTCACCGGCAGCCATAACCCGCCCGATTACAACGGCTTCAAGATGGTGCTCAAGGGCGAAGCCATTTACGGCGAAGCGATCACCGGCCTGCACGAGGCCATCGCGGCCGGCCTGCAGCCAGCCGCCGCACCGGGCAAATACGGCACCCACGACATCCGCCAGCAGTACCTGCAGCGCATCATCGGCGACGTCAAGATTGCGCGCCCGATCAAGATTGCCGTCGATTGCGGCAATGGCGTGGCGGGCGCCTTCGCCGGCGACCTGTATCGCGGCATGGGTTGCGAAGTGGTTGAACTGTTCTGCGAGGTGGACGGCACCTTCCCCAACCATCACCCCGATCCGGCCCACCCGGAAAACCTGCAGGACCTGGTCAGGGCGCTGCGCGAGACCGACGCCGAAATCGGCCTGGCCTTCGACGGCGACGGCGACCGCCTCGGCATCGTCACCAAGGACGGCCAGATCATCTACCCCGACCGTCAGATGATGCTGTTCGCGGAAGAGGTGTTGAGCCGCAACCCGGGCGCGGAGATCCTGTACGACGTGAAGTGCACCCGCCACCTGGCGCCCTACATCGAGAAGGCGGGCGGCAAGCCGCTGATGTACAAGACCGGCCATTCGCTGGTGAAGGCCAAGCTGAAGGAAACCGGCGCCCCGCTGGGCGGCGAAATGAGCGGCCATATCTTCTTCAAGGACCGCTGGTACGGCTTTGACGACGGGCTGTATGCCGGCGCGCGCATGCTGGAAATCCTGACCAGGCATGCCGACCCGTCGGCCCTGCTGAACGCCCTGCCGAAGTCGGATAGCACGCCGGAGCTGCACCTGCACCTGAACGAAGGCGAGAACTTCTCGCTGATGGCCAAGCTGGTGGCCGACGCCCGCTTCCCGGGCAATGAGCGCATCATCGATATCGACGGCCTGCGCGTGGAATACGCGGACGGCTTCGGGCTGGCGCGCTCCTCCAACACCACGCCGGTGATCGTGATGCGTTTCGAAGCCGAATCGCCTGCGGCGCTGGCGCGCATCCAGGGCCAGTTCCGCGACGTGATCCTGGCCGCCAAGCCTGACGCACAGCTGCCGTTTTAAATGAATATCCTCCTGGTACGCGTCTCCTCGCTGGGAGACGTGCTGCACAATATGCCCATTGTGGCCGACATCAAGCGCCACTTCCCGGACGCGAACATCGACTGGGTGGTGGAGGAAGGCTATGTCAGCCTGGTGCGCCTGAACCCGATGGTGCGCAATATCCTGCCGTGGGGCTTGCGCCGCTGGCGCAAGAGCCTGGGCAAGAAGGAGACGCGTGCCGAAATCGGCGCCTTCTTCCGCCAGCTGCGTGAAGTGCAGTACGACTACGTGTTCGACACCCAGGGCTTGCTGAAGACCGGCATCATCATGGGCGCCGCGCGCGGCAGGCACAAGGTCGGCCTGGCCAACGGCAGCGAGGGTTCCGGCTACGAAGGCATCTCGCGCATCTTCCACACCAAGAGCATCCCGCTCGACCCGCGCACGCACGCGGTGGCGCGCGGGCGCCTGGTGGTGGGCGCTGCGCTGGGATTCCAGGTCGACTATCCGGCCGACTTCGGGCTGCCGGAAGTGCCGGCCAGCGAGCCGCGCCCGGACTGGATGGGCGCGGCGCCCTTCGCCGTGTTCTTCCACGGCACGGCGCGCGATGCCAAGAAATGGGCGCCGGCCAACTGGATCGAACTGGGCAAGGCGCTGGCGCCGATGCCGGTGCTGCTGCCGTGGGGCTCGGACAAGGAAAAAGCGGAAGCGGAAGCGCTGGCAGCCGGCATCCCGAACGCGCGCGTGCTGCCCAGGCTATCGATGGCCGATGCCGTCATGCTGGCGCGCCGCGCCGCGCTGGCGGTGGGGGTGGACACGGGCCTGACCCATATCGCCGCTGCCTTCTCGCGGCCGGTGGTGGAAATCTACGCCGATTCGCCGCGCTGGAAGACCGAAGGCAACTGGTCGCCGCGCATCATCAACCTTGGCGACAAAGGGTCGCCGCCCGGCGTGCCGGAAGTGCTGGCCGCGGCGAAAAGCCTGCTCTGACCATGCGGCGCTTCTATACCTTCATGTGGTGGCTGGCCCTGCCGCTGGTGCTGGGGCGCCTGTGGTGGCGCGGCCGCAAGGAACCGGGCTACCGCCAGCACTGGGGCGAGCGCCTGGGCTTCTACGGCGCGCGCGCGGCCAACGATGAACCGCTGACGATCTGGGTGCACGCCGTGTCGGTGGGCGAGACGCGCGCCGCCGAACCGCTGGTGGATGCCCTGCTGAAGAAATATCCGCATGCGCGCATCGTATTGACCTGCATGACGCCGACCGGCCGCGCCACCGGCAAGAGCCTGTTCGGCAAGCATGGCGCGCGCGTGGTGCAGTCCTACCTGCCGTACGACATGCCGCTGCTGGTGGCGCGCTTCATCCGCCATTTCGAGCCGCGCATCTGCATCCTGATGGAGACGGAAGTGTGGCCGAACCTGATCCTGCAGTGCAACCGCGACGAAGTGCCGGTGGTGCTGGCCAATGCCCGCCTGAGCGAACGTTCGCTGGGTAAGGCGCTGCGCTTCGGCAAGGCGATACGCGACGCGGCGCAGGGCATTTCGCTGGTGGCGGCGCAGACCGAGGCCGATGCCCTGCGCATCCGCGCCCTCGGCACGGCCAATGTGACGGTGACCGGCAGCATCAAGTTCGACGTGGTGATTCCGCAGGCAGCGCTGGACACCGGCGCGCAATTGCGCCGGCAGTTCGGTACGCGTCCGGTGTTCCTGTGCGCCAGCACGCGCGAAGGCGAGGAAGACATGATCCTGGCAGCCTTCCAGGCCGGGCGCTCCGCGTTGCCTGCCGACGTGCTGCTACTGGTCGTGCCGCGCCACCCGCAGCGCTTCGACGAAGTGGCGGCAATGGTGGCGGAGCGCGGCCTGTCGCTGCAGCGCCGCTCCGCGCTGGCTGCGCCGGGCGCCAGTGTTGCCGCTTCGACCGACGTGGTGCTGGGCGATTCGATGGGCGAGATGTTCGCCTACTACTCGGCCTGCGACGTGGCCTTCATCGGCGGCAGCCTGCAGCCTTTGGGCGGCCAGAACCTGATCGAGCCGGCGGCGCTGGGCAAGCCTATCCTGGTCGGCGAGCACACCTTCAATTTCGCGCAGGCGACCGAAGACTGCCTGCAGCAGGGCGGGGCTGTGCGCGTTGCCAACAGCGAGGCCCTGGTCCAGCAGGCGGCCATCCTGCTGGCCGATGCCAGATCGCGCGCCGCCATGGGCGCCAACGCGCTGACCTTTGCCAACGCTTACCGCGGCGCCACCGCACGCACCCTTGCATTGCTTCCAGATTTGAAGTGACAAATGTCATGATGAAGTCATGGCATTTCATTCTGGCGCGCCCGGGCGCCAATCCGGATACTGCGGTCATTGACTTCAAGGAGACCGCAATGCAAACGTTCCGCAAGCTGATGATCGCCGCCAGCCTGGCCTGCGCCCTGCCTGCCATGGCAGCCGAAACCACCCTGATCAAGGATGTCCGCGTGTTCGACGGGCAGAAGGTGTACGCCAAACGCAGCGTGCTGCTGGAAGGCGGCAAGATCGCCAGCGCCGATTTCAAGGGCAAGGCGCCGGCCGGCGCCAAAGTCGTCGACGGCACCGGCCGTACCCTGATGCCGGGCTTGATCGATTCGCACGTGCACGCCTACCGCTACCTCGACCTGCCGCTGCTGTTTGGCGTGACGACCCAGGTCGACATGTTCATGCCGGTGGCCGGCATGCAGGCGATCCACGCGCGCATGGCCAAGGGCGAGAACAAGGATGCGGCCGACGTCTTTTCGGCCGGCGTGCTGGCCACCGTGCCGGGCGGCCACGGCACCGAATACGGCATCCCGATCCCGACCCTGACCAGGCCGGAAGAAGCGCAGGCCTGGGTCGATGCGCGCATCGCGGAGGGCTCGGACTTCATCAAGATCGTGCTCGAGCCGGGCTGGCCGGGCCGTCCAATGAAGAGCCTGGATGTGCCGACCGTCAAAGCCTTGATCGAAGCAGCGCACAAGCGCGGCAAGCTGGCCGTGGTGCATATTTCAAAACTTGACGATGCCCGTTCCGCACTGGATGCCGGCGCCGACGGCCTGGTGCACCTGTTTAACGGCGACGCGATCGCAGCGGGCGAATTGCAGGCGTTCGCCAACCAGGCCAAACGCAGCAAGGCGTTCATCATCCCGACTTTCAGCGTGTTGGAGAGTGCAGCCGGTGTGCCGGCACAGGAACTGGCCGGGGACCGGAACCTGGCCTCGTTGCTGGACAAGGAGCAGGTGCAGATCCTCAAGTCCAGCCTGGGCAAGGAGCCGCGCCCGGCCATCCTGGCGGCGCCAAATGCCGTGGTAGCGGCGCTGCGTGATGCCGGCGTGCCGCTGCTGGCCGGGACGGATGCCGGCAATCCAGGAACGCTGTATGGCGCCAGCCTGCACCATGAGCTTCTCGCATTGACCAGGGCGGGACTGTCGCCGGTGCAAGCGCTTGCGGCGGCGACCTCCGTGCCGGCCAAGGTATTCCGCTTGGGCCAGCGCGGAGCGGTCGCCAATGGCTACAAGGCGGACGTGGTGCTGGTCGATGGCGACCCGACCGCAGATATCCTGGCCACGCGCCGCATTGTGGAAGTGTGGAAGGATGGCGAGACCGTTTCCCCGGCCCGCGCCAAAAAGCAGGAACTGGTGGCGCAGGAGTTGAGCGCCAAGGGCATGCCGCTGGCGATGCCGGCCGATGGCCGCATCAGCCTGTTCAGCAAGGGCAAGCTGGCCAGCCCGTTCGGCGCCGGCTGGATGCCTTCCAATGACGCTTTCCTGGGCGGTAAATCGACGGTGCAGGTCGAGTATGCCGACGAGGCGGCAGTCAGCGTGAAGGCCAGCGTGCAGCCCGGCTTTGCCTTCCCTTGGGCCGGCCTGGCCTTCATGCCTGGCAATTCGCCGATGGCGGCGGCCGACCTGAGCGCGGCCAAGGTGCTGCGCTTCCGCGTCAAAGGGGACGGCAAGCGCTACGCTGTGGCCATCATGTCCAAGGCGGGCCAGATCCCCGTCAACGTGCCGTTCGAAGCGGCTGCCGAGTGGCAGGAAATCAGCCTGCCGCTGGCCAGCTTCAAGGGCGTGGATACCAGCGCAATTACAATGATCGCTTTCAATGCCGGGCCGCAGACCGGGGACTATCAGTTCCAGATCGCCGATGTGCGCCTGATGCCGCAATAGGAGCGCATAGATGGAGAAGTTCAAGCGCATGCTGGCCGGGCCCTGGGTGCCGGCTTACCTCGGTAAGGCCCCCTACCTGTGGCTGTTGTCGCTGAACTTCCTGTTCTGGAATTACTGGAAAGTACCGCCATCGGTGCTGGAAGCGGTGTTGCTGGCACTCTCGGTGGTGCTGTTCTTGCCGCTGTATTTCGGCAGTTTCTGGGTGCGCAACCGTCGCGCCCTGCCGCTGGTCCTGGGGACGTTCGCGCTCGGCGCAGCCTGGGCGCCGCATAACTACGGCGCATGCACCTTCTTTATCTTTGCCTGTTCGATGTGCGCTGCTTTCGAAAATCCCCGCCACGGATATCTCGGCGTCTTGCTGATCATGATCTTTGGCGGGGCAATCGCGCTGTCGGCAAGATTGCCGGTGAACTTCCTGTTGTCGATGGCGGCGGTGGGCGTGCCGGTCGGCATTGCCAGCATCATGGACGCGCGGCTGCGCCGCTCCAACCAGCAATTGTTCCGCAAGCAGGAAGAAGTGGAACACCTTGCCCGCATCGCCGAACGCGAACGCATCTCCCGCGACCTGCACGATTTGCTGGGGCACACGCTCTCGCTGATCACCATCAAGGCGGAGCTGGCCGGGCGCCTGCTGGGGCGCGACACGGCCGCCACGGCAAAGGAAATCAAGGATATCGAAACCACGGCGCGCCACGCGCTGGCCGAAGTGCGCAGCGCCGTCACCGGCTTCCGCCAGACCGGCTTCGCGCAGGAACTGGCGCAGGCGCGCGCAGCGCTCGCCGCTGCCGACGTGACGCTGGACGCCGATGTGCAGGCCTTTGCCATGCCGGCCACGGCGGAGAATGTGCTGGCGCTGGCCCTGCGCGAAGCGGTGACCAACATCCTGCGCCATGCGCGCGCCACGCGCTGCCAGGTCAGCGTGCGGCAGGAGTGTGGGCAGATCGTGTGCCATATCCGCGACGACGGCGCCGCCCCGGTCGACCCTGGCGCGCTGGCGCGCGGCAACGGCCTGCGCGGCATGCGCGAGCGCGTTGCAGCTGCCGGCGGGCAGATGACGCTGCAAGCCGGCAGCGGGCTCGCGCTGGAACTCACTTTACCGATGGGAGCAGTTGCATGATCCGCGTACTGATTGCAGAAGACCAGTCGATGGTGCTGGGCGCCCTGGCGGCGCTGCTCAAGCTCGAGCCCGACCTCGACGTGGTGGGCCAGGCGCGCAACGGGCAGGAAGCGCTGGCCCTGTGCGAAACGCTGCGCCCCGACATCGTGCTGACCGATATCGAAATGCCGCTGATGACCGGCCTGGAGCTGGCGGCAGCGCTGGCTGAACGGGGCGCTGGCACGCGGGTGGTAATCGTCACCACCTTCGCCCGCTCCGGCTACCTGCGCCGCGCCATGGCGGCCGGCGTGCGCGGCTACCTGCTGAAAGACGCGCCGTCCGAGTCGCTGGCCGCGGCCATCCGCAGCGTGCACGCGGGCGGCCGCGCCATCGCCCCCGAGCTGGCGCTGGAAAGCTGGAGCGGCGGCGAAGACCCCTTGAGCGAGCGTGAACGCCAGGTGCTGCGCCTGGCCGGCGAAGGCCGCAGCGGTGCCGACATCGCGAAACAACTGAGCCTGTCCGAAGGCACGGTGCGCAACTACCTGTCGGAAGCGATCAGCAAGCTCAATGCCGGCAACCGGGTGGAAGCCTTCCGCCTGGCGCGCGAAGCCGGCTGGCTTTAATTTTCCACCACGCCGATCATCGGCCCCAGGTTCGCGCGGTTGTCGTTGCGTCCCAAGGCAGGCGAGTACAGCGAGGAGATCGATCCATCCAGGTATAGCGCGTCGCGGCATTTCAGCGTGTCGCGGAAGTACCTTGCGAAGTCGTAGAGGTTGACGGGGTCTTCGCTGACGACGAAGTGCACCTTGCCTTCAATTGCGCAGATGCCGTTGCGGATATGGACCGAATGCGAGTCCGGATCGAACAATGAGTTGATCATGCCATGCGAAAGCAGCATGGGGCCCGACTGCGTTGCAATGCGTGCCTTGCCGGCCAGGGCCGGATAGCGGGAGGATTCCACGACTTGGGCACCTGCCTCCGTGACCAGGAACACGCCATTTGGCGCCAGGAAGAAGTTGCCTTTGCCGCGTGCCAGGTTCAGCGGGGCGAGCTCGATGCCGTCGGCCACGAACAGGCCAACCGGCGAAAAGTCGGCATGGTACATGCCTGCATTCATGGCAACTACCAGCCGCTGGCCGCGCGCTGCCAGCGCCGCCGCCAGCCGGTCCAGGCGCTTGTAAGGGCGGCCATGTTCGTCGTTGAGAAAGAGCTGCAGGCGGTCACGGGACGGATCGACCGTCACTACGGTAAAGCGCGGCTCCGCCGCGCGCGTCGATGCGCAGGCTGCCAGCAGGGCTAGCAAAGGCAGGGCGAAGGCGGCCGCGAAAAAGCGCATCAGGTAAACAGGGGCGGCAGCTCGGCGGCGCGTTTGCGCAGCAACTGCTTGGCTTCCTCGTATTGCGGATAGATGCGGCCCACGTTGGCCCAGAAGCGCGGGCTGTGGTTCATTTCGAGGATGTGCGCCAGTTCGTGCGCCACCACGTAATCGATCAGCGGCAGCGAGAAGTGCATCAGCTTCCAGTTCAGGCGGATGGTGCGCTGCACGGTGCAGGAGCCCCAGCGCGTGTCGGCCGACGACAGCGAGAAATCGGCGTACTGCACGCCCAGCCGCGCCGCGTACAGGTCCAGGCGCTGCTTGAACAAGCCTTCCGCCTGCGCCTTGTACCAGTTCTTGACGCGTTCCTTGAGCAGTTGCTCGGTGGCGCCCTGCACCAGTCCCATCGACAGCTCCATCGCCACCGGGTCGAACTCGGTGCGGTTGCGCGGCGCCTGGTACAGGCGCAGGGTGATGTCGCCGCCCAGGTAGGGCAGCCTGGCGCCGTCGTCCCACACGATGGGCGGCTTTTCCAGGCGCGCCGCGCGGCGCTGGCGCCGCTCGTCGAGCTTGGACAGGATCCAGTGCTGCTTGGCGCGGATGGCATTGTCGATGTCGGCCAGCGAGCAGCGCTTGGGCGCCGTCACGTACAGGCCGGTGTCGTCGACCGTGAAGCCGATCGAACGCCGCGTGGAGCGCTTCAGCACGTATTCGAGGATGTATTCGCCGACCAGCAGTTGGCGCTTGTCCTGGTCGCCGGTGAGCGGCGGGGTGGTCGGTTCGGGGCGGCGCAGTTGCACCGGTGGGCGCAGCAGGTTAACTGCCGCGGGAGCGGGGACGGGAAACGGGGAGGAGGGCGCGGCCGCTGGCGGCGCCTCCTGCTGCGCTTCAGCCTTTTCGGCTAGCCAGCGCTGTAGGCGTGGGGCGAAATGACGCGCATTTCTGATTCGATCCACTGTTCCACCTGTTCCATCAATTCGTCCGGCGTCTTGCCTTCCGGCGAAATCGGTTTGCCCACCGAGACCGTTATGGTGCCCGGCTTCTTGATAAAGGAGTTCTTCGGCCAGCACTCGCCCGAGTTCAGCGCAATCGGCACCACCACGGCACCGGTCTCGATGGCCAGGCGCGTGCCGCCGCTCTTGTACTTGCCCTGCGAGCCGACCTGCGTGCGAGTCCCTTCCGGGAACATGATAATCCATTGGCCGTCTTTCAGTCGACGCTTGCCGTGCGCTACAACAGTTTTGAACGCATTCTTGCCTTGCTTGCGGTCGATCGGGATCATGCGCAGCAGCGCGATGCCCCAGCCGAAGAAGGGGATGTACAGGATTTCTTTTTTAAATACAAACACCAGCGGGCGTGGCAGGTTCGCCAGCAGGAAGATGGTTTCCCATGCCGACTGGTGCTTGGACAGGATGATCGCCGGGCTATCCGGGAAGTTTTCAAAGCCCTTGAACTGGTAGTTGATGCCGCAGATCCATTTGGCGCACCAGACGATGAAGACATTCCAGCGCGAGGTCACGAAATAGCGTTTGTTGTATGGCAGCGGCGCCGCCAGCATGCAGACTCCAGACCAGATGACGGTGGCAATCGCCATCAGAATCATGAACAGGGCGGAACGCAGGAACAGAACGAATTGTCGCAACGGGCGATCTCCATTAATTTGCGGCGCCAGGGCCCAACACGCTGCGCGTGTCAGGCGCTGGCACCGGTTGTTTGCTTCAGAATATGATCCACGGTGGCAGCCAGGTCGGGGAAGACCTGGGTGCCGGGCGGCAGGCCGCCGGTGGCATGGGTCTTTTCGCCCTTGCCGGTCAACACCAGGTAAGGCACGCAGCCGCAGATGAAGCCGGCCTGCAGGTCGCGCAGCGAATCGCCGACCGTCGGCACGCCTTTCAGGCTGATCTCGAAGCGCTTCGAGATTTCCGTGAACATGCCAGGTTTTGGCTTGCGGCAGTCGCAGTTGTCGGCCGCTGCGTGCGGGCAGAAGAAGATGGCGTCGATATCGGCGCCGACCTGCTGCGCCAGGCGGTGCATCTTCTGGTGGATCGCGTTCAGCGTGTTGATGTCGAAGTACTGGCGGGCGATGCCCGACTGGTTCGACGCGATCACCACGCGGTAACCCGCCTGGTTCAGGCGGGCGATCGCCTCCAGCGAACCGGGGATGGGGATCCACTCGTCGGGGGACTTGATGAAGTCCGGCGAGTCGTGGTTGATGACCCCATCGCGGTCGAGGATGATCAGCTTGGTCGGCTGGTTCTGCGGCATATCAGGCAGCCAGCTTCGAGATGTCGGCGACGCGGTTCATCATGCCGTGCAGGGAAGACAGCAGCGCCAGGCGGTTGTTGCGCAGGGCGATGTCTTCGGCCATGACCATCACGTCGTTGAAGAAGGCGTCCACTTCCTCTTTCAGCTGCGCCAGCGTCTTCAGGGTGGCGCTGAAGTCGCCCTTGGCCCATGCCGCGTCCACTTCCGGCGCCACGCGCACCATGGCGGCGTGCAGGGCTTTCTCGGCGGCGTCCTGCAGCAGTTCGGCCTTGACGGTGGTCGCTTGCGCCAGCGCTTCCTCGTTCTTCTTCAGGATGTTGGTGATGCGCTTGTTGGCGCCGGCCAGCGAGACCGACTCCGGCAGGGCGGCGAAGGCTTGCACGGCCTCCAGGCGCTGCACGATGTCGTCCAGGCGGTCCGGGTTCTGCGCCACCACGGCTTCGATCTCGTTCACGCTGAAACCGCGCTCGCGCAGCATGCCGCGCAGGCGGTCCATCATGAAGGCGGTGACTTCGGCGGTCGGATCCTTGAAATGCGGCACGGCGACGAACTGCGCCACGGCGTCGCCCAGCAGGGCGGAGATGGACAGCGGCAAGCGCTTCTCCACCAGCATGCGCAGCACGCCCAGGGCGTGGCGGCGCAGCGCGAACGGGTCCTTGTCGCCGGTCGGCTGCAGGCCGATGGCCCAGATGCCGACCAGGGTTTCCA
>CBHWEO010000199.1:0-10616 GCA_966112955.1 uncultured Duganella sp.
GGCACTGCCTTGCCGGTTTTGGCTTGAGTGAGCCCCCTGCTTCCTGACCCGCGGGGTCAGGCACGAAGAACAAAAAAAATGTATGCCGGCTGTCACAAACCGCAGGGCCGCTCCGTCTAATGGATAAGAAGGCCGCACAGGGCGGCTTTCACCATCAGACTGAAAGGGTTATTCCATGAGCACGCTGCGTTACAACTACTTCCAACTGTCCCAGAAATCGTTCCAGAACCTGCTGGCGCTGTCGAATGGCCTGAACCGCGACCTGCTGGGAAAAAAGCTGGTGGACCTGGTCCTGCTGCGCGTGTCGCAGATTAATGGCTGCGGATTTTGCATCGATATGCATTACCAGGACCTTCTGAAGATGGACGTCGATCCGCGCCACGTGAACGCGGTCGCGGGATGGCGGGAAGCACCATTCTTCAGCGAGCGCGAGCGCGCTGCCCTGGAATGGTGCGAGTTGATCAATGCGATTCCGTTCCGCGACCCCGACGATGCAGCATTTGCCCGTGTCAAGGCGCATTTCTCCGATGAAGAGATCGCGGAACTCGGCTTCGTGGTGGCGGTCATCCGTTCCTGGAACATGCTGAACGTCGCGTCCCGCAACCCGATTCCCCGCTAGGTTTAGTGCCAGACCCTGCGGGTCAGGCACAGCTTTTCCGGTTTCGCCCTCGAAGCTTCGGACCTCACTCAAGCTAAAACCGACAAGGCAGTGCCTGACCCGCGGGGTCAGGCAATGGTCTGCTGGCGCTGCCGCGATGAACCTTAGGTTTTCCTCCTGCGCAATAAGAGCAAGGGCAGCCCTGCCAGCAGCATGGCTGCCTGTCCCGGCTCGGGCACCGGCGCCAGGAAGCCGCGGATTTCGCCGCCAGGGTAGAGCTGGCTGTGGATGTTGAAGTAGCTGGTGCCGGCGCCCAGGGCGGCCAGCAGGGCGGCTTCGGCGCCGGCCGTGGTGCCGCCATGGCTGGTCACGAAGGCCGGGTTCCAGAACGCATCCTGCGAGGTGTCGAAGACCGAAGCATAGCTGCCGCTGGTGACGCCGGTCGGGAAGCCGGCGAATGTCGGCAGCATGGTGGCGACACCGGCAGTGCCTTCACCGGGAAGCGCAGTGCAGCAATGGATGTGTGCTGCGCCGCTGGGGCTGCTCAAGCCGTCGAACGTGGCGGCAATGGACAGGTAGTGGGTGGCGGCATCGAACGACACGGTCACCTGGCCGGTGGCGGTCGACGCGTTCGGCGGGGACTCTGCCGCGCCGCTCAGGTTGGCGGAGTAGATGACGGGATCGGCATGCGCCGCAACGCAGCCAACCAGCAGGGCCAGCAAGGCCAGCCCCTGTTGCAGATGAGTCTTCATCGGCGGCTCCTTTGAGAAGCGGAAGCGCGCGCTTGCGACGACGGTTCCCCCCGTGTTGTGACAGACAGGCGCGCGGTACGTCGCGCCTATTGTCGCCTCCTGCGTGCCCCGCCCGGCGCACGCTTCGGCAGGGTCACTTCACGTTTTTCATGAGGAAGGTCGCCTGGCCGCAGCTCTTCTGCGAGTAGGCGATGGCTTCCTGCGAGCAGCTGCGGGATTTGCCGTCCCTGGCGAAGCAGACGCGGGCTTCGCGCAGGAAGCGCCCGCCCGCGCCGCACACCGGCAGCACGGAATCCCTGGCCAGCCAGGGGTTGGCTTGATGGAATGCCTCTTCGAACTGGCCGGGCGTCACGCGCACCGGCTGTTGCGGGCGGGCGTAGGCGGCCGGGATTTTCAGGCTGTCGCGCAGCTTGGCGCTCAGGGCCAGGTATTCCTGCGGCGCCAGCCCGGAGCAGGAGCCGTGCTTGTTCCATTCGTGGAACAGCAGCTTGGGCGAGGGGTAGAGCGATTCGTACTGGTCGCGCAAGGCGTTGGAAATGCGGCTGCGGCCACAGCTCTCGGGGAAGCCGCGCTCGAATTGCGGCCACAGGCCATGCAGCACGAAGCCGAGCTGGCGGCCGGCGGCGCATTGCACCGGATCGCCGCCGCCACGGCCCGCGCAATACTCGGGCGACCAGGACAGCGACATCACGTAATAGTCGAAAACACCGGGGCGGTCGTCGCGTGCCAGGGCCGGCACGGCGCACGCCACCGCCAACAGGGCAGCGAGCAAGCGTTTCACAGGGCAGTCCTCAAAGCGAACAATTCGGGGAACAGTACCACATCCAGCATCTTGCGCAGGTAGGATACCCCGGCCGTGCCGCCGGTGCCGGTCTTGAAGCCGATCACGCGCTCCACCGTGGTGACGTGGCGGAAGCGCCAGAAGCGGAAGGCGGTTTCCATGTCGACCAGCTTTTCGGCCAGTTCGTACAGGGCCCAGTAGCGGCTGGTGTCGCGGTAGACCTCGAGCCAGGCGTTCTTGACGGATTCGTTGGCAACGGTGGGCTGGGTCCAGTCGCCGTCGAGGCGGGCGGCATCGATCTGCAGGCCGTTGCGCGCCAGCAGGCGGATCGCTTCGTCGTACAGGGAAGGGGAATTCAACGCCGTTTCCAGGCGGGCGTGGTTTTCCGGCGTCTGCTGGTGCACGGCCAGCATATTCGGGTTCTTGTTGCCGAGGATGAATTCGATCTCGCGGTATTGGTGCGACTGGAAGCCGGACGAGGCGCCCAGGTAGGGGCGGATGGCGGTGTATTCGGGCGGCGTCATGGTGGCCAGCACGTCCCACGCATGCACCAGCTGGTCCATGATGCGCGCCACGCGGGCCAGCATCTTGAAGGCCGGCGGCAAGTCGTCGCGGCGGATGTGGTCGCAGACCGCGTGCAGCTCATGCAACATCAGCTTCATCCACAGTTCGCTGGTCTGGTGCTGCACGATGAACAGCATTTCATTGTGGTTGGGCGACAGCGGGTGCTGGGCGTTCAGGATTTTTTCCAGGCCCAGGTAGTCGCCATAGCTCATGGATTTGGAGAAGTCCATCTGGGCGCCATGCCAGGCGGCGCCTTTCTTTTCGTCGGTCATATTCGGTCTCAGGTGACGGCGCCGCGGGCGGCCGTGATGTCGTAGGCTTTATCGTCCAGGATCTGCTTCAGGATTTCCACCGCATCCCACACGTCGGCGAAGCTGGTGTACAGCGGGGTGAAGCCGAAGCGCATGATTTCCGGTTCGCGGTAGTCGCCGATCACGCCGCGCGCGATCAGGGCTTGCATCACCGCGTAGCCGTGTGGGTGGGTGAAGCTGACTTGCGAGCCGCGCCGCGCGTGTTCGCGCGGGGTGACCAGGCCAAGCGGGTGGCTGGCGCAGCGCTGTTCCACCAACGCGATGAACAGGTCGGTCAGGGTCAGCGACTTGGCGCGCACCGCCGCCATGGTGGTTTGCGCGAACACGTCCAGGCCGCATTCCACCATGGCCAGCGAGGTCACGGGCTGGGTGCCGCACAGCGCGCGGCCGATGCCTTTGGTCGGTGCGAAGTCCGGCGCCATGGCGAACGGGTTGGCGTGGCCCCACCAGCCGGACAGCGGGTGGCTGAACTTGTCTTGGTTGCGCTCGGGCACCCAGATGAAGGCGGGCGAACCGGGGCCGCCATTCAGGTATTTATAGGTGCAGCCGACGGCGTAATCGGCGCCATCGGCATGCAGGTCGAGCGGCACGGCGCCCACCGAGTGGCACAGGTCCCAGACGATCACTGCGCCGTGCTGGTGGGCGAGGGCGCTGGTGGCCGCCATGTCGTGCTGGTAGCCGGTGCGGTAGTTCACGTGGGTCAGCATGACCACGGCCACGTCGGCCGTGATGGCAGCCGACAGCTGGTCGTGGCTGTCGACCAGGCGTACTTCGTAGCCGCGCTCCAGCCAGGACGTCAGGCCCTGGGCCATGTAGATATCGGTCGGGAAGTTCGAGCGTTCGGTGACGATCAGCTTACGGCCGGTGTGCGCCTGGGCGTGCAGGGCGGCGGCCAGCGCCTTGAACAGGTTGATCGAGGTGGTGTCGGTCACCACTACTTCGCCGGGGCGGGCGCCGACCAGCGGGGCCAGCTTGTCGCCCAGGCGTTTCGGCATCTCGAACCAGCCGGCCTTGTTCCAGCTGGTGATCAGGTCCTTGCCCCATTCGTGCGCGATCACTTCGGTGGCGCGGGTGAGGGAGGCTTTGGGACGGGCCCCCAGGGAATTGCCATCCAGGTAAATGACGCCGGCGGGCAAGTCGAACTGCTCGCGCAGGGGAGCCAGGGGATCTGCGGCATCGTGCGCCAGGCAGTCTTGTCGGGAAGTCATCGTGTGCTTTCCTTGAGGCTTAAAGAAAGTGAGATTGTAGCAACTTTGGGCTGGCAAAACCGTGAGAACCTGACAACCGGGGTCCGGCCCTCAGGGCCGTACCCCGGTTTTCCGGTTTCCGCGGTTTTACGTTTTTTGCCAGCTAAGCCATTGATTTATAAGGCATCAAAAAATTTTCAAAATTTTTTCAAAAAACCCTAAAGTTCCTCCAACCCCTGCCGTTACCCTTTCCAGAAGCCCGGTAAAAGGCTTGCTGTTCGGCGGTTTGGAAGGGGCAAAAAAATTTTAAAATTTTTTGCTGAAAACCCTAAAGTTCTCCAAAACTCCGCCGTTACCAGTTCAGATGTCGCAAAAAAGCATCTTGCCGACATCGCGTTTTTACCCTCGGCTCCTGTGTTTTCGGCGAGACCGAACGCCCCGCAAACCCGCGCCAATACTGGCGTTGCCCCTCTATGGGCGGCCCCTTGTAGGACAAACTCCTACGGGGTGACCTCGTCTATTCCCGACCCAAAATACAGCGTGTCGCCTCTTTGCGCTTTGTGCCGCCTCCAGCAGAATGTATCTCAACGGCAACGAATATTTACGTTGCAAGCTGAAACCGACAGGAGATGGACATGACCGCAAACGACATGATGGCTGAAATCCGCGACGCGAACCTGAGCTACCTGATGCTGGCGCAGCAGATGATCCGCGCCGACAAGGTCACCGCAATCTTCCGCCTGGGCATTTCGGCCGACATCGCCGACCTGATCGAAGGGATGAGCAATGCCCAGATCCTGAAACTGGCAGGCGGCAATATGATGCTGGCCCGCTTCCGCTTCGACGACAGTGCCATCCTCGGCATGCTGACCAACTACAACAAGGACCGTTCCCTGGCCCAGTCCCACGCCGCCATCCTGATGGCCGGCCAGGCTGTCGAAGAAATCGCTTAAGGAGCGCGCCATGAGCAAGAAGAGTGTGGTGACCGAGGCCCAGGAAATCCAGCTGGCCATCGAGCTGATCAACCTGGGCGCCCGCCTGCAGCTGCTGGAAACCGAAGTGTCGCTGTCGCGCGAACGCCTGCTCAAGCTGTACAAGGAGCTGAAGGGCGTGTCGCCGCCGAAGGGCATGCTGCCTTTCTCGACCGACTGGTTCCTGACCTGGCAGCCGAATATCCATTCTTCGCTGTTCATGAATATCCACAATTTCCTGGTCGAGCACGCTGGGGCCAGCGGCATCCATGCCGTGATGAAGGCTTACCAGCTCTACCTGGAACAGATGCCGCCGGCGCCGGGCGAAGAGCCGCTGCTCTCGCTGACCCGCGCCTGGACCCTGGTCAAGTTCGCCGGCAGCGGCATGCTGCAACTGAAAGCTTGCACCTGCTGCAAAGGCAAGTACGTGGTCGATGCCATGGACCTGAACCGCGACTACAAGTGCGGCCTGTGCCACATGCCTTCGCGTGCCGGCAAGACCCGCAAGGCCAAGGATGCCGGCGAAGCGGTCGCTGCTTAAAATCCCCGCCCTGCAGGCGCTGCTGGTCCAGGCTGGCGCGCTGCTGCCCTGCGCCGCGGCGGCCGTCGCGGCGGAAGCGCTGGGTGCACCCCTGACGCTGCTGCATGCGGCCACGTTGCAAGGCGTCGTCGCTGCCCTGATAAGCTGGAAAGTCGGCATGGCCCGCTGGTGGCTGCCGATCCAGTTGCTGTTCCCCATCGCCCTGCTGGCCGGCCTGGCCCTGCACCTGCCGCCGTGGCTGGCCGGCGCCGCCTTCGTCATCCTGCTTGGCTGGTACTGGTCGACCTACCGCACCCAAGTCCCTTACTACCCCTCCAACCCCGCCGTCTGGCGAGCCGTGCTGGCCGAACTGCCGCAGGGCAGGGCGCTGCGCATCATCGATATCGGCAGCGGCCTGGGCGGCTTTGCGCTGCACCTGGCCGCGGCGCGGCCCGAATCGGACGTGGCGGGCATCGAGCTGGCGCCCGTGCCGTGGCTGGTGTCGCGGCTGCGCGCCGCCCTGTCCGGCAGCCGCGCCCGCTTCATGCGGGGCGACTACGAGCAGCTGGATTTTGCCGGATACGACCTGGTGTTTGCCTACCTGTCGCCGGCCGCCATGCCGGCCCTGTGGCGCAAGGCCCGGCGCGAGATGCGGCCGGGCAGTTTGCTTGTCAGTTATGAATTCGAGATTCCCGGCGCGGACGGCGTCAAGACCATCCTTACCACAGAGGGCGGCCCGCCACTCTATATAAGAGCAATTTAGAGGCTGTTTTCCTTGCCGCAGAGGCGTCTTCACGCTATTGTAGTTCCACTGTGGAATATTATTGCTTTTAACTAGCTTTCGGGGAGTTTGCGCGCTTGTTAGTCATTGTCGGTTACCTCATCGTCGTCGCCTCCGTTTTCGGCGGCTTCGCGCTCAATGGCGGCCACCTGGCTTCCCTGTTCCAGCCCCTCGAACTGCTGATGATCGGCGGTGCGGCGGCGGGCGCCTTCTTTGTCGGCAACAACGGCAAGGCGATCAAGGCCACGCTGGGCGCCATCCCTGGCTTGTTCAAGGGCTCGCGCTACACCAAGGATCTGTACATGGAACTGATGTCGCTCCTGTTCGACGTGCTGTCCAAAGTGCGCAAGGAAGGCCTGATGTCGATCGAAGGCGATATCGACAAGCCGGAAGAGAGCCCGCTGTTCAGCAAGTACCCGGCCGTGCTGGAAGACCATCATATCGTCGAGTTCATGACCGATTACCTGCGCCTGATGGTGTCCGGGAACATGGATGCCTTCCAGATCGAGAACCTGATGGATAACGAGATTGAAACCCACCACCAGGAAGGCCATGTGCCGGCCCATTGCATCGCCAAGCTGGGCGACGGCTTGCCGGCCTTCGGTATCGTGGCGGCGGTGATGGGGGTGGTGCACACCATGGAATCGGTGGGCATTCCGCCCTCCGAGTTGGGCATCCTGATCGCCAAGGCGCTGGTCGGTACCTTCCTCGGTATCCTGCTGGCCTATGGTTTCGTCGGCCCGCTGGCCAGCCTGCTGGAGCAGAAGCTGGAAGAGTCGACCAAGATGTTCCAGTGCGTGAAAGTGACCCTGCTGGCCAGCTTGAACGGCTATGCGCCGGCGCTGGCGGTGGAATTCGGCCGCAAGGTGCTGTATTCGACCGAGCGCCCGAGCTTCGCCGAGCTGGAAGAACATATCAAGAAATCGAAGTCGAAGTAATGGAAGCGAGGACCTGCCATGGCTGAAGAAGGCCTGCGGCCCATCATCGTCAAGAAGATCAAGAAAGGCGGGGGCGGCCACCACGGCGGCGCCTGGAAGATCGCCTATGCCGACTTCGTGACGGCCATGATGGCCTTCTTCCTGCTGATGTGGCTGCTTGGCTCGACCACCAAGGGCGACTTGAACGGCATTTCCGAGTACTTCAAGACGCCGCTGAAAGTGGCCATGCAGGGCGGCTCGGGCAGTGGCGACAGCTCCTCGGTGATCCAGGGCGGCGGTTCCGACCTGTCGCGCAAGACCGGCCAGGTCAAGGCCAGCGACGACCCGCGCCAGCAAAAGACTTTCAACCTGGATGCCGCCAAGAAGGCGCTTGAGGCGGAAGAGAAGTCGCGCCTGCAAGCCCTGCGCGCCCGCATTGAAATGACCATCGACACCAGTGCCGAGTTGAAGAAATTCAAGGAGCAATTGCTGCTGGACTTCACCAGCGAAGGCTTGCGCATCCAGATTGTCGACTTGCAAAACCGGCCCATGTTCAATGCCGGCAAGGCCGACCTGCAGCCTTACGCGCGGGAAATCCTGGAAGCCATTGCCCCGGCCCTGAACGACGTACCGAACAAGATCGGCTTGTCCGGCCACACCGACTCCACGCCATATTTCACCGAAACGGGGTACAGTAACTGGGAGTTGTCGGCGGACCGCGCCAACGCCTCGCGCCGCGCCCTGCTGCATGGCGGCCTGGCGGACAACAAGATCTTGCGCGTGGTGGGCCTGGCCAGCGCCGCCCACCTGGACCGCCAGGATCCGTTCAACCCGATCAATCGCCGCATCAGCATCATCGTGATGAACAAGAAGACCGAAGAAAATGTGCTGCGGGATGGCGGCAAATTGCAAGTCGGCCTGGATACGGAAGCCACGCAAGCGGCTGCGGCGGCAGGGAAGAAACAATAGAGAGCGTTATGACCAGAAAGAAAATTCTTGGCTCCCACGTGAAACGGCTGCTGTCCGGCGTGTCGGACCACGGCCGGCGCCACCTGACGGAAGTCGAGACCGACCTGCTGCAGACCAACCTGCTGCTGGAAGAAGCGATCGACAAGCTGACCCGCAACTTCATGGCGATCCACGAGGCCGTCAGTGCGCAGCAAGCCACCATCGAGCTGCTGCTGCAGGGCGGCGAGCCGTCGCCGGAAGACAAGGCGCGCCTGCGGGAAATGAACGAGCAGGTCAGCGGCTATGTGAACGCCGCCATCACCAGCATGCAATTCCAGGACATGACCAGCCAGCTGATCGACCGCACCCTGAAGCGCGTCACCGGCCTGCGCGAATTCCTCGGCACCCTGGGCGCCCACGGCGCCGAAGTCGTGCCCGAATCGGGTAGCGACGAAATCGTCGACCTGCTCAGCAAGGTCAGCATGGCGCTGGCGATCCAGAGCCTGGAGCTGCGCAGTGTGCTGCGCAAGGCGGTCAGCCAGAAGCACCTGGAAAGCGGCGACATCGAACTGTTCTGAACGTAGAAAAAATTTTATTAAGTGAGATAAAAAGATGGCTAAAACAATTCTTGCAGTCGACGATTCCTCCTCGCTGCGCCAGATGGTGGCATTCAGCCTGAAGGCCGCCGGCTACCAGGTGGTGGAAGCGGTCGACGGACAGGACGGCCTGGAAAAGGCCAAGCTGCAAACCGTGGACCTGGTGCTGACCGACCAGAACATGCCGCGCATGGACGGCCTGCAGCTGATCAAGCTGCTGCGCGAGCAGCCTTCCTACGCCAAGGTCCCGATCCTGATGCTGACCACCGAATCGTCCGACGAGATGAAGGCCAAGGGCCGCGCCGCCGGCGCGAATGGCTGGCTGGTCAAGCCTTTCGACCCGCAACGCTTGATTGAGGTAGTGAAGAAGGTCATTGGCTGATTAAGGGGTGTGGCATGACCATCGACATTAGCCAGTTCTACCAGGTCTTCTTCGACGAAGCGGAAGAACTGCTGGCTGAAATGGAGCGTCTGCTGCTGGGGGTCGACGTCGAGGCGCCCAGCGAAGAGGACTTGAACGCGATTTTCCGTACCGCCCATTCGGTGAAGGGCGGGGCGTCGACCTTTGGCGTGACCGACATGAGCGAAGTCACGCACGTACTGGAAACGCTGTTGGACCGCATCCGCAAGGGTGAAATGGCGCTGACCTCCACCCACGTGGACGCCTTCCTGGCAGCCAAGGACATCCTCAAGATGCAGCTGGACGGGCACCGCCTG
Source organism: uncultured Duganella sp. (assembly GCA_966112955.1). Classification (GTDB taxonomy): domain Bacteria; phylum Pseudomonadota; class Gammaproteobacteria; order Burkholderiales; family Burkholderiaceae_D; genus Rugamonas. The sequence goes on from CBHWEO010000199.1 coordinate 9,644, forward strand.
GGCACGGCGGTCGACCAGGAAGCCGTGGGCGACGTGCGCATGATGCTGCAGGAGCTGGCGCAGGACGTGCACATCGAAGCCATGGCGCCGGTGGCGCCGGCCTTCAATGCGCCGGAAGCGCAGGCCGTGGACCACAGCGGCGGCCACCGCTACCGGCTGGAACTGCCGCCCATGGTGCACCGCGAAGTGGAAGCGCTGGCGGCCGAACTGGGCCTGATGGGCCACGTGGAGCTGATGCCGCTGGACGCCGAGCGCCACGCCATGATCGTCACCACCCACGAATCGCTGGACGATATCGTGGCCATCTGCTCCTTCGTGATCGACGCCGACCAGATGAAGGTGAGCGAGCTGCCGGCCCTGTCGCCGACCCAGGCGGCGCGCGAGAACGCCGAGCGCCAGCGCAAGGAAGCGGAGATGGGCTATGGCTTCTTCGACCCGCTGCCGGCCGCCGGCGCCGCCCCGGCCGCCGCCGCGCCGGCGCCGTCGCAAGGCGCGGCGGCGACCGAGGGCGAGGGCTACGGCTTCTTCCAGCCGCTCGACGAAATCCGCGCCAATGCCGGCGCGGCGGCCGAGGATGCGCGCGGCTACGGTTTCTTCCAGCCGCTGGAAGTGATCCGGGCCCAGGCCGGCATCAAGGATGCCGCGCCGGAAGCGCCCAAGCCGACCGAGGAACAGGAAAAGAAAGCCGCCCGCAAGGAAGCGGAAAAGGCCGCCCACGCGCCGGCCGGCGCGGAGTCGTCCTCGATCCGCGTGTCGGTGGAAAAAGTCGACCAGCTGATCAACCTGGTGGGCGAACTGGTGATCACGCAAGCCATGATCGAGCAGCGCGCCGGCTCGCTGGACCCGGTGCTGCACGAGAAGCTGATGAGCGGGATTTCCCAGCTCACCCGCAACACGCGCGACCTGCAGGAATCGGTGATGTCGATCCGCATGATGCCGATGGACTTCGTGTTCTCGCGCTTCCCGCGCATGG
>CBHWEO010000200.1:0-10507 GCA_966112955.1 uncultured Duganella sp.
CCCTTGTCGTCGACCGTGCCATCCTGGCCGTGGCTGGTGTACGGGTCCAGCGCCACGTCGGTCATGATGCCGAGTTCAGGGAAGTTCTTTTTCAGCTCGCGCACGGCGCGCGGGATCAGGCCTTCCGGATTGGTGGCTTCCACGCCATCGTTGGTCTTCAGCGAAGGGTCGATATTCGGGAACAGCGACAGCACCGGAATGCCCAGCTTGACGCATTCCTCGGCCACCTTCAGCAGGTTGTCGATCGAGATGCGGTCCACGCCCGGCATGGTAGCCACCGGGTCGCGGCGGTTGCTGCCTTCCACCACGAAGACCGGGTAGATCAGGTCGTCGACGGTAACCGTGTGTTCGCGCATCAGGGCGCGCGAGAAGGGATCGCGGCGCATGCGGCGCATGCGGATGGCGGGGAAATCAGGAGTGATCATGCTTTGCTTTCATCAGGGGTGGGCGCTGCGCCGCCGTCGGCGAGGCCGGCCAGTTCTTCGATCTTGGCCGTCGCTTCCTCGATGCCGATGCGCTTGAGCGCGGAAAACAGTTGCACGGTGAAGGGGAAGCCTTCGCCGTCTTCATCGACGTAGCTGTCGAGCTTGGCGCGCGCCTGGCGCAGCACGTTGATGGATTCGTTGCGGTTCAGCTTGTCCGCCTTGGTCAGGATGCAGTGGATCGGCTTGCCGGTCGGGGCGAACCATTCGATCATCTGCTGGTCCAGGTCGGTGAACGGGCGGCGCGCGTCCATCATCAGCACCAGGGCCGCCAGCTGCTCGCGCTGCTGCACATAGTCGCCCAGCAGGCGCTGCCAGTGGTTCTTGGCGTCGCCCGACACTTCCGCATAGCCGTAGCCCGGCAAGTCGGCGATCAGGCACTGGATTTCTTCCATCTTGACCGGGTCGTGGCGGTGCATTGCCACGTGGGCGCCGCCGACGGAAAAGAAGTTGATGTGCTGGGTGCGGCCAGGGGTCTTGGAGGCGAACGCCAGGCCCTTCTGGTTGCACAGGATATTGATCGCGGTGGATTTGCCGGCGTTGGAACGGCCCGCGAAGGCGATCTCTGGCACCGTCGTGCGCGGCAAATCGCGCAAGTGGTTAACAGTGGTGAAAAATCGGGCTTGCCAGAGTTTGGACATGGGGAAAGCAACAAAAAGAGGGCAATAAAGCAGGAAAGCTATTGTACAATAAGGGGTTACGAATTGTTGTCATGCGCTATATTGCCTATTTATGAGGCAACGCAGGAAACGATTTCTTTACCACTAATTATTTACTTCTGTCTCAGGGTGTCTGAATGAATCGTGCGTTTTCGCCATTTGTAAAATCCTTGTTCGTCGCAATGCTGGCTGTTTCCGGTGTGGCTTCCGCCAACGAAGCGCACGCACCCGCCGCTGCCAAGGTTGACCCAGCCAAGGGCGCAACCCTGTACGCTGAAGGCGACAATGCACGCGGCATCGCGGCTTGCGTGTCCTGCCACGGCGCCAAGGGCGCATCCACCATCACCGTCAATCCGAAGCTGGGTGGCCAGGGCGAAGCCTACATCTACAAGCAGCTGGTGGCCTTCAGCGGCGACACCCGCCCAGGCACCGTGATGACCGCCTTCGCCAAGGCCCTGAGCGACGAAGAGAAGAAGAACATCGCCGCCTACCTGTCGTCCGAGCCGACCAAGGCCGGCGCTGCCAAGAACAAGGACACCGTGGAACTGGGCAAGAAGATCTACCGCGGCGGCATCGCTGAAAACCGCGTGCCGGCCTGCGCCTCCTGCCACGGCCCGGCCGGCGGCGGCATGCCAGCGGCTTACCCGCGCGTGGGCGGCCAGCACCAGGACTACTCGGCTGCCACCCTGAAAGCCTTCAAGGCCGGCACCCGCAAGACCAGCCCGGAAATGCAAGCCATCGCCTACCGTATGTCCGACAAGGAAATCGAAGCGGTGGCCGACTACATGGCCGGCTTGAAGTAATTGCAATGCGCCGCCCGCTGACGGGCGGCACTGGACATGAACGGGGCGGCCGCGCAAGCAGGCTGCCCTTTTTGTTGTTATCCTCCTGACTTTTTCCTGAGTAATGAGCGACGCCCCCAGCACTTCCGGTATCCAGCTGCGCAACCGCCGTGGCCCCGTGGCAGAGATCGTCGAGCTGCTGTCCTCGATGCGCTTTGCCATCGCCCTGTTCGTGGTGATCATCTTCGCCGCAATCATCGGCACCATCGTGCAGCAAAGCCAGCCGATGCCGAACTACATCAACCAGTTCGGCCCGTTCTGGTTCGAAGTGTTCAACAAGCTGGAGCTGTACGCCATCTACTCGTCCTGGTGGTTCGTGTCGATGTGCGGCCTGCTGGTGGTGTCGACCACGCTGTGCATCGTGCATAACACGCCCAAGATGCTGAAGGACATGCGCAGCTGGCGCGAGAAGGTGCGCGAAGCGTCGCTCAACAACTTCCACCACAAGACGCAGTGGCAGTCGCCGCAGGCGCCGGCCCAGCTGGCGGCCCAAACCGCGCAGCGCCTTGGCCATGCCGGCTATGCCACCAAGGTCATGGACAAGGATGGCGCCATCCTGGTGTCCGCCAAGCGCGGCGCCGGCAACAAGTTCGGCTACATCTTCGCCCACAGCGCCATCGTGATCATCCTGGTGGGCGGCATGCTCGACTCCGACCTGCCGATCCGCTTCCAGCAATGGGTGCTGGGCAAGAGCGCCTTCGGCGGCACCGGCCTGATCGCCGACATCCCGGCCCAGCACCGCCTCGGCGTGCACAACCCGACCTACCGCGGCAATATCGCGCTGCCGGAAGGCTCGGCCGGCAATACCGCCATCCTGCCGCGCCCGGATGGCGTGCTGCTGCAGGACTTGCCGTTCACCATCCAGCTCAAGAAGTTCGACATCGACTTCTACAGCACCGGCATGCCCAAGCTGTTCGCCAGCCATGTGACGGTGCGCTCCAACGAAACCGGCAAGACGGTCGATGCCGTGGTGGAAGTGAACAAGCCGCTGATCTTTGAAGGCGTGGCGATCTACCAGTCGTCCTTCGAAGACGGCGGCAGCAAGCTGAAACTGGTCGGCCACCCGATGAAGGGCACCGCCACCACCACCTTCGCCATCGACGGCGAAGTCAATGGCAGCACCAAACTGAACGACGAATACACCGTGGAGTGGAGCGACTTCCGCCCCTTCAATGTGGAGAACATCGCCGGCCAGGATGCCCGCGCCGTCACCAAGGGCGAAAACCTGAACGAATCCTTCGCGCGCAGCCTGGACAAGCAGCTCGGCTCCGCCGCCAAGACCGCCCACAACAAGGACTTGAAAAACGTCGGCCCGTCCGTGCAGTACAAGCTGCGCGACAAGACCGGCCAGGCGCGCGAATTCCAGAACTATATGCAGCCCGTCACCATCGAGGGCGACACCGTGTTCCTGGCTGGCGTGCGTGCCAACCCGTCCGACCCGTTCAGCTACCTGCGCATCCCGGCCGACGACGAGCACAGCGTGCGCGAGTGGATGCGCCTGCGCGCCGCCCTGCAGGACGCCGAACTGCGCAAGCAGGCCGCCGCGCGCTATGCCGCCCACGCCATGCCGCAAACCAAGGCCGGCGACGCCCTGCGCAGCCAGCTGGAGCAGTCGGCCCTGAAAGGCCTGGAAATCTTTGCCGGCGACGCCAAGGGCGCCGGCTTCTTCGCCATCAGCCGCTTCCTGGAGAAGGTGCCGCAGGCCGAGCAGACCAAGGCTGCCGAGATCTTCCTCAAGATCCTGAACGGCACCATGTGGGAGTTGTGGCAGGTGGCGCGCGAGAAGGATGGCAAGCCGGCCGCCGCCATGGATGAAAGCCATGGCCGCTTCCTGCAGCTGGCCACCAATGCCCTGTCGGACAGCTTCTTCTACGGCGCCCCGGTCTACCTGCAGCTCGATGAGTTCACGGAGGTGAAGGCTTCGGTATTCCAGGTTACCCGCTCGCCCGGCAAGACCATCGTGTACCTTGGCTGCCTGTTGCTGGTGCTGGGCGTGTTCGCGATGTTCTACATCCGCGAACGCCGGGTCTGGGTCTGGATCAAGGCCAGCGCCGAGGGCGCCCCGGGCGCCGCGGCCCTGATGGCCATGAGCACCCAGCGCAAAACGCTCGATTTTGAGAAAGAATTCAAGGAACTCAAGGAAAAACTGCCGCAATCGGCGTAAGCTGTTGCCAGGTTTTGGAGAAAGCATATGGAAGCAACGCAAATCTATGCCCAGCAGCCGGGCTATTTCAAGCGCCTGAACGCGTTTGACTGGCTGTTTTCCCTGGCCCTGTTCGCGGGGGCGCTGGTCGCCTTCAACCGCTTCGGCGCCTACATGGACGTTTACGAAAAGGCCATCCTGCTGGCATCCGCCCCGGCCTTTTCCGCCCTGGGCTGGTACTGGAAGCCGCTGCGCTGGCTGATGCCGCTGTGCTTCCTGCTGGCGCTGTGCGCGGTCAGCCTGTATGGCGGCCAGCTGGCGGCGGCCGACCAGCGCTTCTGGCTCAAGTACATGCTGTCGAGCCAGTCGGCCATCCTGTGGATGAGCACCTTGTTCTTCCTGTCCACCCTGTTCTTCTGGGGCGGCTTGCTGACCCGCTCCACGCTGGGCGGCGTGGCCGGCTCCCTGCTGTGCTGGGGCGCCGTGGTACTGGGCGTGACGGGCATGCTGGTGCGCTGGTACGAGTCCTACCTGATCGGCACCGACATCGGCCACATCCCGATTTCGAACCTGTATGAAGTGTTCATCCTGTTCTCGCTGATCACGGCCATGTTTTACCTGTACTACGAAGAGCACTACGCCACCCGCGCGCTGGGCCCCTTCGTGCTGTTGGTGATTTCGGCGGCGGTCGGCTTCCTGCTGTGGTACACGGTGGCGCGCGGCGCCTCGGAAATCCAGCCGCTGGTGCCGGCCTTGCAAAGCTGGTGGATGAAGATCCACGTGCCGGCCAACTTCATCGGCTACGGCACCTTTGCCCTGGCTTCGATGGTGGCCTGGGCTTACCTGCTCAAATACGAAGACGCGCGCACCCTGTGGCTGGCGCTGGTGGTGGCGCCGATCGGCATCGTGGCGGCGTCCTTCGTGATCGCCTTCATCGGCGGCGCGCAGGATTCGACCACCGCCGCGCTGGGCCAGATCAGCATGAAGGTGGGCGCGCTGGTGGCGCTGTTCGCGGTGACCAACCTGGTGCGCGGCAAGTTCGTCGACCGCCTGCCAAGCGGCGAAGTGCTGGAAGACGTGATGTACAAGGCCATCTCGATCGGCTTCGCCTTCTTCACCATCGCCACCATCCTCGGCGCCCTGTGGGCGGCGGAGGCCTGGGGCGGCTATTGGTCCTGGGACCCGAAAGAGACCTGGGCCCTGATCGTCTGGCTGAACTACGCAGCCTGGCTGCACATGCGCCTGATGTCGGGCCTGCGCGGCAAGGCCGCCGCCTGGTGGGCGGTGGTCGGCCTGGTGGTCACCACCTTCGCCTTCCTGGGCGTGAACATGTTCCTGTCCGGCCTGCATTCCTACGGCAAGCTTTAATTCCGGCTTCAGCAAACTGGTGTAAGGTTTAACTATTACCTTGCACCAGTCCGGAGCCGACCATGCTGATCCTTCCTTCCGAAATCACCCCGCGCGAAGTGTTCGAGTCGCGCCGCAAGTTCATCAAGCTGGCGGCCGCGGGCGCCATCCTCGGCCCCGAGCTGGCGCTGGCGCAAGGCGGTGGCCTGCGCGCCAAACCCAATCCCGCCTATGCGGTGATGGAGAAGCAGACCTCCCGCAAGGACGCCACCAGCTACAACAACTTCTACGAATTCGGCACCGACAAATCCGATCCGGCCGAGAACGCCCACACCCTACGCACGCGGCCCTGGACGGTGCAGATCGAGGGCGAAGTGAAGAAGCCGATGACCCTCGACATCGACAGCCTGCTCAAGCTGGCGCCGCTGGAAGAGCGCATTTACCGCTTGCGCTGCGTGGAAGGGTGGTCGATGGTGATTCCCTGGATCGGCTACTCCTTCTCCGAATTGATCAGGAAGGTCGAGCCGACCGGCAACGCCAAATTCGTCGAATTCGTCACCCTGGCCGACCATAACCAGATGCCGGGCGTGCGCAGCCGCGTGCTGGACTGGCCCTATGTGGAAGGCTTGCGCATCGACGAGGCCAACCACCCGCTGGCGCTGCTCACGCTGGGCATGTACGGCGACGTGCTGCCGAACCAGAATGGCGCGCCGGTGCGCATGGTGGTGCCGTGGAAGTATGGCTTCAAGTCGGCCAAGTCGATCGTCAAGATCCGCTTTGTGCGCGATATGCCGCGCACGTCCTGGAACAAGTCGGCGCCCAACGAATACGGCTTCTACTCCAACGTGAACCCGGAAGTCGACCACCCGCGCTGGTCGCAAGCCACCGAGCGCCGCATCGGCGAAGACGGCTTCTTCAACCGCAAGCGCAAGACGCTGATGTTCAACGGTTACAGCGAGGTGGCGTCGCTGTACTCCGGCATGGATTTGAAGAAGTTCTACTGATGGCCTTCAACCCGACCCCGCGCCAGCTGACGGCAATCAAATGCAGCGCCTTCGTGCTGGCGCTGGTGCCGTTCTTCGCGCTGGTGTACCTGGTGGCGACCGACCAGCTGGTCGAACCGCTGCAGTACATCACGCGCAATACCGGTTCCTGGACGCTGTACTTCCTGTGCATCACGCTGGCGGTAACCCCGTTGCGGCGTTTGACCGGATGGAACTGGCTGCTCAAGCTGCGCCGCATGATGGGGCTGTACGCCTTCTTCTACGCGCTGCTGCACTTCACCACCTTCCTGTGGTTCGACCATTTCTTCGACGTGCAGGAGATGCTGAAGGATGTCGCCAAACGCCCTTTCATCACGGTCGGCTTCACCGCCTTCGTGCTGCTGGTGCCGCTGGCCGTGACCAGCACCAACGGCATGGTGCGCCGCCTGGGCGGCAAGCGCTGGCAACTGCTGCACAAGCTGGTGTATCTGATCGCGCCGCTGGGCATCCTGCACTTCTGGTGGATGCGGGCGGGCAAGCACGACTTCAACAAGCCCATCCTGTTCGGGCTGATCGTATTCGCCTTGCTGGTCATCCGCGTCTGGTGGGCGCGCCGCAAAGCCGCCACCCCGGCCGCTTCTGCCGTGCCGCGCAGCTGACTGATCGCCCACGTCTGCGCTGGCGCAATGCGGCCCTCTCCGGTACCGCTATGCTGGCGAAATGGGTATCCGGCACGATTCCGCATTCCGTGAATTGTTTGCGCATCCGGAGAGCATGCGCGAGCTGCTCACGTCTTTCCTGCCGCCAGACTGGACCGCGCAGATGGATCTCGCCAGTCTCGAACGCGTCAACGGCAGCTACGCCGGCGGTGATGGCATGCAGCGTCATAGCGACATGGTGTGGCGCGTCCTGCTGGCGGGGCGTTGGCTGTACCTTTACCTGCTGCTGGAATTCCAGTCGACGCCGGATCCGTGGATGGCGTTGAGAATGCGCGTCTATTCCGGACTGCTGCACCAGGACCTGCTCAAGCGTCATGAGTTGCCGGAGCCGGGCCGTCTGCCACCAATTTTGCCCATCGTGCTGTACACAGGCAGGAAGCCCTGGCGCGCGGCGCGCAGCATGGCCGCGTTGGTGATGCCAGGCGGGAGCGACGCATGGCGAGGCACCGCCGTAGACGAATATCTGCTGCTGGATGTGCGCCGTTTGCTGCGCGAAACACGAAGCGGGCTTCCTGGATACAGTCCAGTTTGCCAGCCGAATTGGCGGAGTGTAGATTGAGCCTTATGGAGGGCGAGGAAATGCTGATTATGCGAATTCGAACCCCTGACTTCGACACAGCCGAGGACCTCTGGCGCTATGACAAGACGATGAGTGAGATGGAGTGCATCTTCACTCGGCTGTTAAAGAAGAAATTCGGTGAAATTCCGGAAGAGTATGGCCGGCGACTTGAAATCGCCATCGATACCGACTTCAGGGTGTATGCCGACCGGATCCTCGACGCGAAAACCATCGTGGAGGTGTTCGAGCCGGATCCGGCGGAGGATGAATAGGGGCGGGCCGCCCCAGTCGGGATTACTTGATGACCGACTCGAGCGCGAACAGGTCGGCCGGATTCTCGCGCTGGCGCACCACGTGCACCTTGGCGCCGTCGACGATCAGCTCCACGGCGCGGCCGCGGGTGTTGTAGTTGGACGCCATCGTCATGCCGTAGGCGCCGGCAGTCTTCATCACCAGCAGTTCGCCCGGGCCGACATTCAGTTCACGGTCGCGCGCCAGCCAGTCGCCCGATTCGCAGATCGGGCCCACCACGTCGAACATGGCGGCGGCGGCGCCGGTCTTCACCACCGGCTGCATGTCCATCCAGGCCTGGTACATGGCCGGGCGCGCCATATCGTTCATGGCCGCATCGACGATGCAGAAGTTCTTCTCTTCGCCGTGCTTGATGAATTCCACGCGGGTCAGCAGCACGCCGGCATTGCCGACGATGGAGCGGCCCGGCTCGAAGATCACCTTGATCGGCTTGCCGCCGTGCTTCTCGCCGCGCCAGGCGTCGATGCGCTGGAACAGGCGGCCCAGGTAGTCGCCCACCGGCACCGGCGCGCCATCGCCGTAATCGATGCCCAGGCCACCGCCGATGTCGAGGTGGTGCAGGTGGATGCCTTCGGCGCCCAGTGCGTCGATCAGTTCGATCAGCTTGTCCAGCGCTTCCAGCAGCGGCGCATCGTCCAGCAGCTGCGAGCCGATATGGCAGTCGATGCCCGACACTTCCAGGTGCGGCAGGGCGGCGGCGGTGCGGTAGGTGGCCAGCGCATCGTCGAAGGCCACGCCGAATTTGTTGGCCTTCAGGCCGGTGGCGATGTAAGGATGGGTCTTGGCATCCACGTTCGGGTTCACGCGCAGCGAGATGCGCGCCTTCTTGCCCATGGCGCCCGCCACTTCGTTCAGGCGGTGCAGTTCGGGGATCGATTCGACGTTGAAGCACAGGATGTCGTGGGCCAGCGCCAGGCGCATTTCTTCCACGCTCTTGCCGACGCCGGAGAAAATCACTTTCTTCGGGTCGCCGCCGGCGGCGATCACGCGCAGCAGTTCGCCGCCCGAGACGATGTCGAAGCCGGCGCCGCGGCGCGCCAGCAGGTCCAGGATGGCCAGGTTGGAATTGGCCTTCATCGCATAGCACACCAGCGCGTCGCGGCCGGCGCAGGCGTTGGCGTATGCATCGAAGTTATCGGTCAGCTGGGATTTGGAATAGACGTAGGCCGGGGTGCCGTACTGTTCCGCGATGGTGTCGAGCGCAACGCCTTCGGCGTGCAGCACGCCGTTCTGGTATTCGAAGTGGGACATAAAGTTACTGTTGGGATGCTGGGGGAGTGGACGGAACCGGAGCCGATGGCGGTGCCACGCCCGGTTTGCCCGCTGTAACAGGCTTGGCGGGTGGCTTTGGCAGGTACAGTGGGCCGGTTTGGCCACATCCGGCCAGCAGGGCTGCCGTTGCAAGGGCAGCAAGTGCGATTCGGGACTTCACGATTAAAATAGGGGCTTGATAGGAATCTTGGAGTGTAGCATGACCGAATCGGAATTTTTGGACCTGGCCGACGCGACCCTGGATGCGATCGAGGCTGCGCTCGACCGCCTGTGCGAACAGGACATGGTGGACGTGGAGTGCAGCCGCAGCGGCAATGTGCTGGAGATCGAGTTCGTGGGCAACGGCTCGAAGGTGATCGTCAACTCGCAGGCGCCGATGCAGGAGCTGTGGGTGGCGGCGCGCTCGGGCGGCTTCCATTACCGCCAGGTGGACGGCAAATGGATCGATACCCGGCGCGGCAATGAATTGTTTGCGGCGCTGTCGGAGATCGTGACGGAGCAGGGCGGGGCGCCGGTGGTGGTGGCGCCCTGACCCGGTTGTCCGGTGTTAGAACAGCTCGTTCTTGACCGCGTCCTTCTGCTTCTCCTCCGCCGGCGTACCGCGCGTCGCGCCTTCCAGGCTGTCGATGCCCACGCCCGGCGGATTCTCCGCATAGTAATACTCGCCGTCCTGGGCGATGATTCCTTCTGGAATCGTCCTTTCCTCGATCGGAATGTTCTTCAAGGCCTTGGCCATATAGCTGATCCAGATCGGCAGGGCCAGGCCGCCGCCGGTTTCCTTGTTGCCCAGGTTGCGCGGCTGGTCGAAGCCGATCCAGGCGATGCCGACCAGCTTGGGCTGGTAGCCGGCGAACCAGGCATCGATGGAATCGTTGGTGGTGCCGGTCTTGCCCGCGATATCCGGGCGTTTCAGCGACAGCGCGCGGGTCGCGGTACCGAAGCGCACCACATCCTTCATCATCGAATCCATCAGGAAGGCATTGCGCTCGTCGATCACGCGGTTCTTCTCGTCGCCGGCCTTGTCCGGGTTGGCTTGCGACAGCACCTTGCCGTTGGCGTCGGTGACCCTGGCGATCAGGTAGGGCGAGACCTTGTAGCCACCGTTGGCAAACACCGCATAGGCGCCCGCCATCTGCATCGGCGTCACGCCGCCGGCGCCCAGGGCCAGCGTCAGGTAAGGCGGGTTGCG
>CBHWEO010000201.1:0-10504 GCA_966112955.1 uncultured Duganella sp.
GGGGGGGGGTGGGGGGAGGGTCCGACTCCCCATCGGACACCGGGGCGCTGGCGCCGGGCGACCGCCCACTTCCCCAGCAGGCGGCCCCGGATCAGTCTGGTGCCTGACCCTGCGGGTCAGGCACCGGTTTACCGGTTTAGATAAAATGAACGGCACCCTCTACCTCATCCCCAACACCCTCGGCCCCACCGAATCCCTGGACCAGGTCATCCCGCAGCACGTGCAGCACCTGACCTCCCAGCTCGGCCACTTCATCGCCGAAAACGCGAAAACGGCGCGCGCCTTCCTGAAGCAGGTCGGCACTGCCAAGCCCATCCAGGAAATCGCGATCAGCGAGCTGAACATCAATACCCCCACCCAAGCCCTGCAGGCCCTGCTCGACCCGCTGAAAGCCGGCCACGACGTTGGCCTGCTGTCCGAAGCCGGCGTGCCGGCCGTGGCCGACCCCGGCGCCGACCTGGTCCGCCTGGCGCACGCCCACGGCATCCCGGTGCGTCCCCTGGTCGGCCCCTCCTCCATCCTGATGTCCGTCATGGCCAGCGGCCTGAACGGCCAAAGCTTCGCCTTCAACGGCTACCTGCCGACCGACGCCGCGCAGCGCGCCAAGCGCCTGAAAGAACTGGAAACGCGTTCGCGCCAGGAAAAGCAAACGCAGCTGTTCATCGAGACGCCCTACCGCAACGCCGCCATGCTGGAAGCCCTGGTCAGCGCCTGCAACGGCAACACGCTGATTTGCGTGGCCACGGACATCAGCCTGCCGACGGAAACGATCCGCACCCAGACGGGCGCGCAATGGAAAAGCCAGCTCAGCGCCGGCAAGGCGCCGGACTTCCACAAGAAGCCGACCGTCTTCCTGTTACTGGCTCATTGAACGGCGTGGGCGTACTCGTTCACCCACTCGAAGGCTTCGCGCTGTAGCGCATACAGCGACGAGGGCGGCAACTCCAGCTTGTGCAGCAGGCCGGTCAGTTCGACGCCCTCCTGCGCCCGCTCGATCAGCTCGATCAGGCGCAGGGCATCGCCATAATCGCCCTCGCGGTGCAGCAAGGCGTCGCGCACCTCGTCCAGCACGTTGACGCAGTCGAGGATTTCCCCCATGCGCACCGAGAACAGCGCATCCATCAGGGACATGATGCCCACCGTGAAGCCGATATCGGCGGCCACCTTTTCCGCCGGCCGCACATGACCCATCACCAGTTCCATGGTCTTGCCGCGCGTGGTGGCCATCTGCAGCAGCGGCGAATCGAACTCCGCGCCCTTCACATAGAGCAGGATTTGCAGCCAGCGCTGCAACTGCCGCCGCCCCAGCACGATCAGCGCATGGCCGACGGAATTGATGCGGAAGCGTGCGCCCACGGCCGGGGTATTCACCAGCCGCAGCAGGTTCAGCGTGATCAGCGGATCGTGCTTGACGCTGCGCTCCACCTCGCGCTGGTCCGCGTCGCGGTTCAGCAAGTCCAGCAAATGCATGATCGACAGCTGGGAAGGCGCTATCTTCTTGCCGCTCAAGATCACCGGCCGCGCAAAGTAATAGCCCTGGAAGTACTCGAAGCCAAGGTCCATGCATGCGCGGAATTCCTCGACCGTCTCGACTTTTTCGGCCAGCAGTTTCTGGTTCGGGTTGCGCAGGCTGCGCGCCAGGTCCGACAGCCGGCTGCGCTCGATCTGCTTGATGTCGACCTTGATCACGTCCATCAGCGGCCGCAGGGCCGTGACGGCCTCGGTCTCGCTGGCGACATCATCGAGGGCGAACTTGTAACCCGCCTCCTTCAGCTCCTGCAGGCGGGCCAGCACTTCCGGCGTCGGCTGCACCGACTCCAGCACTTCAAGGATCACCTTGTCGTTGGGCAGGAAGTGGATGAAATCGCTCATCAGCCCCGTGGTGTCGACATTCACGAAGGCAAGCTGGTCGCCGACGACCTGCTCCATGCCCAGCTCGGAAGCATGGGCAATCACGGATGCGGTGGCGTGGGTGCCATCGGTCACACGGGCTTCGTGGACCTCGGCATTTCGGTAGAGCAGCTCGTAGGCCACGAGCCGCTGGCTGCGGTTGAGGATAGGTTGCCGCGCCAGGAAGAACTGGTTGGCGTACGGCATGGGAAGCTGCGTTTCGCTTTCAACCACGGCTGTCATGGGTTTCCCCATCGCTAAACTCATGGTGATAAGACTATACCCTTTTATGCAGTCCTGACAACTTTTTTATGCAGTGCGCGGCGTTCCCTTCTTGCCGACAGCCGCCTCGCCGCTTTCGAGCGTGAACTGGGCGCCCTTGTCCCTGCCCAGCACTTGCACCAGGTAAGGCATCACCTGGCGCAGCATCGGTTCCAGCGTGTAGGGCGGGTTCAGCAGGAACATCCCGCTGGTATGCAGCGCGATGCCGTCCGGTGTCGGCGTGTTGATGCACAAGGTCACGTTCAGCCAGCTCTTGGCCGGCAAGTGTTTCAGGCGCTCGGCGAAGTTGCGCGCTTCGATGCGCTGCAACACGGGGTACCAGACCGCATAGGTACCGGTCGGGAAGCGTTTCAGCGCATCGCCCAGCATGTCGGTGACCTTCTTGTAGTCCTGCTTGTCCTCGTATGGCGGATCGCACAGCACGATGCCGCGGCGCGACGGCGGCGGCAGCAGCGCTTTCACGCCGAGGAAGCCATCGGCCTTGTTGACGATGACGCGCTTGCCGCGCGCAGTGGGGCGGCGGCCGTTGGCGGCCTGGTGCTGTTCCAGCTTGCGGAAGTTGTCCTCGAGGATTTTCGCGTCGGACGGGTGCAGCTCGAACAGGCGGATGCGGTCTTCTTCACGCGCCACGATTTCGGCGCAATAAGGCGAGCCGGGGTAGAAGCGCAGCTTGCCGTCGGGGTTCATGTCCTTCACCAGCTGCACGTATTCGGCCAGCGGTTCCGGCAGGTCGTCGCGCTGCCACAGCGGGCCGATGCCGGTTTCGAATTCGGCGGTCTTGGCGGCCTGGACGCTGTCCAGCGAATAGACGCCGGCGCCGGCGTGGGTGTCGATATAGGTGTAGGCGACGTCTTTCTGGTTCAGGTATTCGAGAACCTGGACCAGGACAAAGTGCTTGAGGACGTCGGCGTGATTGCCGGCATGGAAAGCGTGGCGGTAACTGAACATGGAGAATGGCGGATGCTTGGATTCAATCCCGCATTATCTCATGTGGCCAGCTTGGTTGGTGCCTGACCCCGCGGGTCAGACACCGGTGTGCCGGTTTCAGGCGACCTTCTTGGAATCAAAGAACTGCTCATCCTCCGTCGACCCATGCAGCGCCGTGGTCGAAGACTGCCCCTGCTGGATGGTCTGGGTCACCGCATCAAAGTACCCGGTGCCAACTTCGCGCTGGTGCTTGACGGCAGTGAAGCCCTTCTCCGCCGCCGCGAACTCGGCTTCCTGCAGCTCGACAAAGGCCGACATTTGGCGCCGCGCATAACCATGCGCCAGGTTGAACATGCCGTAGTTCAGCGAATGGAAGCCCGCCAGCGTAATGAACTGGAACTTGTACCCCATCGCCCCCAGTTCCTTCTGGAAGCGCGCAATGGTCGCATCATCCAGGTTCTTCTTCCAGTTGAACGACGGCGAGCAGTTATAAGCCAGCAGCTTGCCCGGGAACTTCGCATGCACGGCCTCGGCAAACGCCTTGGCGAACGCCAGGTCCGGCTTGCCCGTCTCGCACCACACCAGGTCCGCATACGGCGCATAGGCCAGCGCCCGCGAAATCGACTGCTCCAAGCCATTGCGCACCTTGTAGAAGCCCTCCACCGTGCGCTCGCCGGTGCAGAACGGCTTGTCGTTGTCGTCGACATCGGAAGTCAGCAAATCGGCCGCTTCGGCATCGGTGCGCGCAATGACCAGGGTCGAAGTGCCCATCACGTCAGCCGCCAGGCGCGCTGCGGTCAGCTTTTCGACCGCCTCGCGGGTCGGCACCAGCACCTTGCCGCCCATGTGGCCGCACTTCTTCACGGAAGCCAGCTGGTCTTCAAAGTGCACGCCCGAAGCGCCCGCCTCGATCATGGACTTCATCAGTTCGAACGCATTCAGCACGCCGCCGAAACCGGCTTCCGCATCGGCCACAATGGGTGCGAAATAATCGATATCGTCCTTGCCCTCGGACCACTGGATCTGGTCAGCACGCTGGAAGGTATTGTTGATGCGGCGCACCACCATCGGCACCGAGTTCGCCGGGTACAGCGACTGGTCCGGATACATTTCGCCGGCCAGGTTGGCGTCGCCCGCCACCTGCCAGCCGGACAGGTAAATCGCCTTCAAGCCAGCCTTCACCTGCTGCATGGCCTGGTTGCCGGTCAGCGCACCCAGCGCGTTGACGAAAGGCTCGTTATTCAGCAGGTTCCACAGCTTTTCCGCGCCGCGCTTGGCAAGGGTGTGTTCGATCGCCAGCGAGCCGCGCAGGCGCACCACGTCTTCGGCGGTGTAGTTGCGGGTGACGCCTTTCCAGCGCGGGTTGGTATCCCAATCGTGTTGCAGGGCTGCGATTTGTTCTGCGCGAGTAGCCATGATTATTCTCCTAAGGATGCGTAAGAAAACGAGAACCGTTAGGGATATCTTAGGCTTGATTGTTCAGTGCAACAATAGTCTTATATAAGACATATAAGCACCTTTTATTCACGCAAAATCAAATACTTAAATCCATATTTCCATGATGCGAAATATCATTTCTCCTTTTGAGAGAAATGGCGAACCTTGAAATGGTGCACTTTTCATCGCATGAAATAGCGATTTCACATCATGAAATTCAGGCGAGTTTTTGCCGGGATGCCAGCACCCCGTCCGCGTCGGCGTAAATCCAGTCGCCGGGGCGCACCGTCACACCGGCCAGCTGCACCACGACATCGCGCTTGCCCACGCTGTCGCGCGCGCTGCGCTGCGGATGTGTGGCGAGCGCCATGATGCCCACATCGCACTGCGCCAGTTCCGCGCTGTCGCGCACGCAGCCGTCGACGACGACGCCGGCCCAGCCATTGTTTTGCGCCAGCAGGCCAAGCTGGCCGCCGACCAGGGCGCGCCGCAAGCTGCCGCCGCCATCGACCACCAGCACCCTGCCCTCGCCCGGCGTTTCCAGCGTGGCGCGCACCAGCGCATTATCTTCATGGACTTTCAGCGTGGCGGCAGGGCCGGCAAACTTGTCACGCTTGCCGAAGTGGCGCAATACCGGCGGCAGTGCTTGCAGGCTGACGTCCTCCAGCAGGCCCGGGTTGTCGTCGCAAAGATCGGTGGTGGCAAAGGTCATGGCATCACTTTCTGAAATGGAGAAGTCTATCGATTCTATGGGAAATTCCGGGTCGGGCGCCCACTTCTGCTAGAGTTTCAGGCTATGAGACTCCCGATTCCCGTGGCCTTCGTGCTGGCCTTGCTGCTGCCGCCCGCCCATGCGGCCGCCATTGCCCCGCTCAAAATCATCACCATCCAGGGACCGCCCTGGGGCTTCGTCGGCAATGACCAGCGGCCGACCGGGATGATGTATGAGATCGGCAACCGGATCGCCGAAGTCGCCGGCCTGCCTTATACCAATGCCCTCGTTCCCTATGCCAGGACGGCGCTGGAGATCGAATTGGGCAACGCCGATTTCATCCTGCGTTTCGGCAGCGAGCATATGGAGCGCGCGGCGCATCCGGTAGCGACAATTGTCACCATGCCGGTCATCCTGGTCGGCCCAAAGGGAACGAACTACCGCAACATCAGCGAACTGCACGGCAAAACGGTCGGCGTGGTTCGGGCGAGCAAATACGTGAGCGCCTTCGATACGGATGCCGCCATCCACAAATACGCCGTCAACGATTACGTGGCGATGGCCAGGATGCTGACCCTGGGCAGGCTGGATGCCGGCGTCGGCTCCAGCGCGGGTTTCTACTACGGCGCGCAGATGGCCGGCGTCACTCCGCAGGATTTCGCGCCGCCGCTGGTGCTTGGCAATAATGACTTCGTCCTGTATTTCTCGAAGAAGAACGCCAATCCCGAAACGATCAAGGCGCTGAAGAAGGCGGTGGACAAGCTGAATGCCAGCGGCGAGATCAAACAGATCGTCAACAAATACACGCCGAAGATCTAAGGCGTTGCCGCGGCACCAGCGGCGGCCCGCGTGCGGCTGCCGACGCCGGTGGCTGTGCCGATGGCAAGCAGCAGGAAGAAGGCGATGGTGGCAAACACCATCTGCGGCTTGCCGGCGTCCATCATCAGGCCAAACAGCGGCGGGCCGACCGACAGCCCGCTATCCAGGCCGGAATACACCACACCGTACACGCGGCCCGTGGCATTCTTCGGTGCGGCGGCGCGTATCATCAGGTCGCGCGACGGGCCGGCGATGCCGGAGAAGAAACCGACCAGCGCCATCAGCACCAGCGCGCCCCATGCCGGCAGCACGGCAAGGCCAAGCAGCAGCGCCAGCACGGCGGCCATGGCGAACGCCGCGGCAATCGTACGGTCATGGTTCTTGCGGCCCGAGCCGAGGAAACCGCCCAGTAGCATGCCGCTGGCGGAAGCCAGCATGTACGCCGTGTAGGCGCTGGTCGCCATCGCCAGCGACATGCCATACAGCTTGACCAGGCCCGTGGCAGCAAAGCTCTGGATGCCGCCCAGCGCCAGCGCGGTCAGGAAGAAGAAGGCAAAGCACATCCACACCGAAGGCAGGCGCAGGAAAGCCATCGTGCCACCGGCCGCCGCACCGCTTTTGGCGGAATGCGCGGCGATCGGGTCCGGCCTCAGCGCATCGCGGTTCATCCACAGCAAGGCCAGCACCGCCGCCGGCAGCGCGGCGGCGCACAGCAAGGCGGTACGCCAGTCGGCGGTGGCCGCGATCCCGGTCAGGAACAGCGGCGCGGCGGCCCATCCCAGGTTGCCGCTGATGCCGTGTACCGAGAAGCCATGCGCCAGGCGGTCGCGCGATACGCGCTGGTTGAGGATGGTGTAATCGGCCGGGTGGAAGATGCTGTTGCCCATGCCGGCAACCAGGGCGCCGGCCACCAGCCCCGCGTAGTTCTGCGCATTCGACAGCACCAGCGCCGATACCGCCAGCAGCGCCATGCCGCAGAACAGCACGCGCCGCGCGCCGACGCGGTCGACCACGAAGCCGGCCAGCGCCTGACCGATGCCGGATACGACGAAGAACACCGTCATCAGCAGCGCCAGTTCCGCATAACTCAGGTTGAAGGCCGGCTTCAGCCACGGGAACAACGCTGCCAGGATCAGGTGGTAGAAGTGGGATACCCCGTGCGCCAGGCCCACCAGGCCGATCACGCGGGCGTCTTGTTTGAGTAAGGTTGGAGTGTTCATGCTGACAAGTGTACGCAAGCCAGGACCGGCTGTTTTCCGCTAATATGTCAACCTTTATCGCGAAACCGCCAAGACCATGCCCGTCAAAGTCGTCACCCATACCGACTCCTACGTCGAGCATCGCGACCCGACCGCGGCGCGGCCGGTGACCATGATTGCGCGCGACCTGGATCGCGCGCGCATCCTGCGCCCGCACCATCATGCCTACGCCCAGCTGACGCTCGCCCTGGATGGCGTGATCCGCGTCAGCACCGCCGACAGCAGCTGGATCGTGCCGCCGCAACGCGCGGTGTGGATCGCGGCCAATATCGAACATGCGGTGACGGTGGTCGAAGCCGCGCGCCTGCGGCCCGTGTTCGTCGCCGCCACGCATGATCCCTTCCCCGGCGAGACGTGCAAGGTGCTGGAAGTGTCGCCGCTGCTGCGCGAACTGGTCGCCGCGCTCGAGCAGCTGGACCCTGCCACGCCATCGCCGCGTTCGGGCCTGATTTCGGGCCTGATCCTCGATGAACTGCCGCGCCTTGCGACCCTGCCGATCCGCGTGCCCATGCCCGCCGACAAGCGCCTGAAAGCCCTGTGCGACGCCCTGCTGGCCGAGCCGGCCAATAACCTGACGCTGGGCGAATGGGCGCGGCGCGCCGGCGCGTCCGAGCGCACGCTGGCGCGCCTGTTCGAAAAGGAATTGGGGATGGGCTTCGGCCAATGGCGCCAGCAAGCCCGCCTGGCGCACGCCGCGCCGCTGATCGCGCGCGGCCTGCCGCTGTCGCAAGTGGCGGAGCAGCTGGGCTACGCCAGCCAGTCCGCCTTCACCGCCATGTTCCGCAAGACCTTCGGCTCACCGCCCACTGCCTTCTTCGCCCGCTGAAGGCTGGGCCGCGGCACGGGCTGCGGTGTCGACATCGAGCATGGCGCGCAACTCGGCGAACAGCGGCGCGGCGGCCGTGTGCCGGCGGCCGTAGCCAAGGTTGAAGGCGTAGTCGAAATCGGGCGGGTTGTCGCCCTGGTTGTGCTGCAGGATGGTTTCCAGCTTGTCGAAGGCCTTGACTGCCTTCGCTTCCGGCGTGGCGGCCGCTTCGTATTCATCCCACAGGGCGATGATCTCGGCGCGCAGGCCGGCGTCAAGGTCGCGCGTGAGCGTATGCAAGTCGTCGCGCTCCTGCGCCGACTTATCGGGATGGGCATGCTGGTGGATGGCGGGGATATCGCCGTGGATCGCTTCGCCAAGGTCGTGCACCACGCACAGCTTGAGCACGCGCGCGATGTCGAGGCCCGGCAGCTCGTCGGCAAAGACGAGCGCCATCAGCGCCAGGCGCCAGCTGTGCTCAGCGGTCGACTCGGGCCGGCCGCTCGACGTGAAGCCGCTGCGCAGCACGCTCTTGAGCCGCTCCGCCTCGCGCAGGAACGCGAGGCGGCCGGCCAGCCGCGCGGGATCAGGCCTTGCGGAAGACAAGTTCGCTGCCATCGGCATCGACGCGGATCGTGTCTTTCGGGCCGAAGCGGCCTTCCAGGATCAGCTTCGACAGCGGGTTCTCGATCTGCTGCTGCACGGCGCGCTTCAGCGGACGGGCGCCATACACCGGGTCGTAGCCCGCTTCCGCGATCTTCTGCAGGGCGGCATCGGTGACCTCCATGCCCATGTCCATGCGCTTCAGGCGCTGCTCCAGGATCTGCAGCTGGATGCGGGCAATCGAACCGATATGCTTGTCGTCCAGGCCATGGAACACCACGATCTCGTCGATCCGGTTGATGAACTCCGGTCGGAAGTGGCCACGCACCTCGGCCATCACCGCCAGCTTCACCACCGCCGGGTCGGACTCGTCCAGCGACTGGATCTTCTGGGAACCCAGGTTGGAAGTCATGATCACCACCGTGTTCTTGAAGTCCACGGTGCGGCCCTGACCATCCGTCATGCGGCCATCGTCCAGCACTTGCAGCAGCACGTTGAACACGTCCGGGTGCGCCTTCTCGATCTCGTCCAGCAGGATCACGCTGTAAGGCTTGCGGCGCACGGCTTCCGTCAGGTAGCCGCCCTCGTCATAGCCCACATAGCCCGGCGGCGCACCGATCAGGCGGGCCACCGAGTGCTTCTCCATGAATTCGCTCATGTCGATGCGGATCAGCGATTCCTCCGAATCGAACAGGAAGTTCGCCAGCGCCTTGGTCAGCTCGGTCTTACCCACGCCGGTCGGGCCCAGGAACATGAAGGAGCCGTACGGACGGTTCGGGTCGGCCAGGCCGGCACGCGAGCGGCGGATGGCGTCGGCCACGGCGCTGATCGCCTCGTCCTGGCCCACCACGCGCTCGTGCAGCTTTTCCTCGATGTGCAGCAGCTTGTCGCGCTCACCCTGCATCATGCGCGACACGGGGATGCCGGTCGCACGCGACACGACTTCCGCGATTTCCTCGGCGCCCACCTGGGTGCGCAGCAGCTTGGGCTTGTCGCCCGCGTGCGCGGCCTCACCGGCGGCTTCGGCCTGCTTCAGCTGGGCTTCCAGTTCCGGCAGCTTGCCGTACTGGAGTTCAGACACGCGCTGCCAATTGGAGGCACGGGTCGCCTCTTCCATCTGCTGCTTGATGCGCTCGATCTCTTCCTTGATGTGGGTGGTGCCCTGCACGTTGGCTTTCTCGGCCTTCAGCACTTCCTCATAGTCGTTGTACTCGCGCTGCAGCTTGGCGATTTCATCGTCCAGCAATTGCAGGCGCGCGCGTGACGCTTCGTCCTTCTCGCGCTTGACGGCTTCCTTCTCGATCTTGAGCTGGATCAGACGGCGTTCGAGCTTGTCCATCACTTCCGGCTTGGAGTCGATCTCGATCTTGATCTTCGACGCCGCTTCATCGATCAGGTCGATCGCCTTGTCGGGCAGGAAGCGGTCGGTGATGTAGCGGTGCGACAGCTCCGCCGCCGCGATGATGGCGGGGTCGGTGATCTCCACCTTGTGGTGCAGCTCATACTTGTCCTGCAGGCCGCGCAGGATGGCGATGGTGGCTTCCACCGTCGGCTCGTCGACCAGGATCTTCTGGAAACGGCGCT
Source organism: uncultured Duganella sp. (assembly GCA_966112955.1). Taxonomy (GTDB): domain Bacteria; phylum Pseudomonadota; class Gammaproteobacteria; order Burkholderiales; family Burkholderiaceae_D; genus Rugamonas. The sequence goes on from CBHWEO010000201.1 coordinate 10,319, forward strand.
CCAGCGCGGCATCCTTTTCGATGTACTTGCGGTACTCGTCCAGCGTGGTCGCGCCCAGGCAATGCAGCTCGCCGCGCGCCAGCGCAGGCTTCAGCATATTGCCGGCGTCCATGGCGCCTTCGGCCTTGCCGGCGCCCACCATGGTGTGCAGCTCGTCGATGAAGACGATGGTCTGGCCCTCGTCCT
>CBHWEO010000202.1:0-10348 GCA_966112955.1 uncultured Duganella sp.
AGCTCTGGCAATCGGACAATTTGCGCTGCGCGCAGCGCAAAATGTCCGGTTGCCAGAGCTGACCCCGACTTTATTTATAGTAGTAACTGCAGCACCAGGCGCGGGCCGGCGGGGGCCTGCGCCATCAATGCCATCGCTGCCTGCTGCAGGATCTGGTGCCGCGCCAGTTGCGCGGTCTCCCAGGCGTAGTCGACATCCATGATGCGCGAGCGCGCGGCGGCCAGGTTCTGCGCCATCAGGTCGTTATGCGCAGCCGCGTAGCCGAGGCGGTTCTGCGTCGCACCCAGCATGCCGCGCATATTGGCGATGCCCGCCATGCGCGCGTCGAGCTGCTGCAAGGCGGCCGTGGCGTCGGCGTGGCTGAGCAGGCTGATGTCGCCGGCCTCCCGCGACCACACGGCCGGCACCACCAGCGGCAGCGTGTCGCCGTCGCCGGGGCCGAGCTGCAGCGGCACCACGGCGCCGCCGTCGAGCAGGCGTGTGCCGTTGAAGCTGGTGTCTTCCGCCGTGCGCTTGATTTCCAGCAGCAGCGCGCTGGCTTCCAGCTGCATGGCCATGCGGTCGTTGGCATTGTAGGTGTCGCTGGCCGCCTGCACCGCCAGTTCGCGGATGCGCTGGTAATTCTCCATCACGCTGCCAAGCGCGCCTTCCGCCACCTGCGCCATCGAGATGCCGTCGCCGATATTGCGGCTGGCCGCCTGCCTGCCGCGCAATTCGGCCGACATGCGTTCGGCGATCGCCAGCCCGGCCGCGTCGTCGGCCGCACTGTTGATGCGCAGGCCGCTCGACAGCCGTTGCAGGCTTTTGGCGATGGCGTCGCCGTGGCGCTGGATGTTCAGCGCCACGCGCAAGGCATCGACGTTGGTATTGATCCTCATCCGTTGGTAACGGATGCGTGCGGGCTAACTTGATCTCCAATTGTCACAGCGGGCGCCGGCCACGGTGGCGCAGCTCGGGCGGCGGGTCGTCCGCACTGCGGTCGTTGTGCTCGACGGCGCCGGGCACGCGCTCCACGCACGCTTCCAGCGGGATGTGCAGGCGCGCTGCCAGGTGGCGCGCCCTGGCCAGCATGGCGGGACAGAAATTGCCGCGGCTGCGGTCAGTCTGCGCCAGCTGGATCCAGTCGCGCGGGCCATAGCGCAAGTCGATCACGGTGAAGTCACGCTCGTGCCACTTGCCGTGCCGGTCGCGGTGCGAGGGGCGGAACGTCACGCACAGCCGGCCGCCCTGGCGCAGCGAGACGGTACGGCGCCACACCGGCAGCCACCACAGGAAATACACGGTGCGCCGCACTTGCGCGCGCGCCAGGTCGATCTCGGTCCAGCCGCTCAGGTAGCCGGTGGACAGCATCAGCAAGGCCACCACGGCGAGAAAGCCGGCGTCCATGCGATACGCGAGATAGGCGAGGGAAAGGAGGAACACCGTGCCGAACGCGCGGCCGGCGGTGAAGCCGCCGAACCAGTGCAGGCGCAGCACGTCGCCGGCGGCGTTCACGCGGGCAGCAGTTCCGGCGCGGCGCGCAGGGCGGCCAGTTGCTGCGGGGCGAGGCGGGCGGCGGCGCTGCCGAGGTGGCGCGCGGCGCCCGGCTGGCCGCTGCGCTCGGCCAGCGACAGCCAGCGCCAGGCTTGTTCCGGGTCGGCTTCCGTGCCCTGGCCGGACAGGAACATCAGGCCGGCATTGAGCTGGGCGCGGGCGTGGCCCTGGCGCGCGGCGGCCAGGTACCAGGACAGCGCCTGCTTGAAGTCGCGCGGCAAGCCCTGGCCATTGTCGTAGCGCAGGCCGAGCGTGAAGCAGGCCAGCGTGTGGCCCTGCTCGGCCGCCTTGCGGTACCAGGCATTGGCTTGCGCCAGGTCGGGTGCGGGGCCGTCGTCGCGGTCGTGGATCTGGCCCAGCATGAATTGCGCGGCCACGTAATCCTGTTCGGCGGCGCGGCGGAACCAGCCCAGCGCCTTGCGCGCATCCTGCGGCACGCCCTGCCCCTGTTCATAGCGCAGGCCGAGGTCGAACTGGGCGCGTAAATGCCCCTGGTCGGCGGCCTTGCGGTACCAGAAGATGGCTTCCTGCTGGTCGCGCGGCACGCCGTGGCCCTGCTCGAACAGCAGCGCCAGGTGGTATTGCGCGGCGGGAAAGCCCTGCTCGGCCGCCTGCCGGTACCAGTGCGCCGCCTGGCGGTAATCCTGCGCCACGCCCTGGCCGTGGTCGTAGCGCTGGCCCAGGTTGTTCTGCGCGCCGGCGTGCCCCAGTTCGGCGGCGCGCCGGTACCAGTGCAGCGCCAGTTGCTCGTCGCGCGGCACGCCGTTGCCGTTGTCGTAGATCAGGCCGAGGTTGAACTGCGAGCTGACGTGGTCCTGCTCGGCCGCCAGCGTGTACCACTTGATGGCGCGCGCCGCGTCGGGCGCCACGTCCTGCCCCTTGTCGTAGCGCAGCGCCAGGTTGAACTGCGCCGGCGCGTAACCCTGCTCGGCGGCCTTGCGGAACCAGCCCAGCGCCTGCTTGCCGTCCTGCGCCACGCCCTGGCCGTTGTCGTAGCGCAGGCCGAGGTTGAACTGGGCGCGCGCATAGCCCTGGTCGGCGGCCTTGCGGTACCACATGATGGCTTGCGCGTAATCCTGCGGCACGCCCTTGCCGGTGTCGTACATCATGCCCAGGTTGTTCTGCGCGCCGGGGTCGCCCTGCTCGGCGGCCTTGGCGAACCAGTGGCGCGCCTGCTCCGTGTCCTGCGCCACGCCCTGGCCCTTGGCGTACAGCCAGCCCAGGTTGTACTGCGCGGCGGCATAGCCCTGCTCGGCCGCAAGCTGGTACCAGCGCGCCGCTTCGGCGAAATCGGCGTCCACGCCCTGGCCCTTCTGGTACATCACGCCCAGGTTGTACTGCGCGTGTTCCAGCCCGGCGTTGGCGGCCTGGCGGTACCAGGCCACGGCCAGCTCGTAGCTTTGCGCCACGCCCTGGCCATTGAAGTACATGAAGCCCAGGCTGTGCTGGGCGCTGGCCACGCCGCGCTCGGCCAGCTGGCGCACGCGCAGGAATTCGGCGGCAAAATGGCCGTCGCGCGAGGCGGCGCCGGCTTCTTCGGATTCGGTCGGTGTGTAACGCTGCATGCGGCCTTGGTGGGATTAAGCCTGGATCGCCAGGCGCGGCCCGGCCGGCAGCGCCGGCGACGGCGCCTCGGCCTGGTTCTGCGCCGCCAGCACTTCCATGAAGGCGGTCAGCGCGATCGGGCGGTGGTACAGGTAGCCCTGCATGGTGGCGCAGCCGTTGGCGGCCAGGTAGCGCGCCTGCACCTCGGTTTCCACGCCTTCGGCCACCAGGTGCAGGCCCAGCCCGCGCGCGATCGAGATGATGGCCAGGATCACCGGGTAGTGGCCATGCTCGTCGTGGATCTCCTTGACGAAGCTCTGGTCGATCTTGATGGTGTGGATCGGGAAGCGGTGCAGGTAGGACAGCGAGGAGTAGCCGGTGCCGAAATCGTCGATCGCCACCGACACGCCCAGCTGGCACAGCTTGTTGAGCTGCTCGATGGCGTACTGCGGGTTGCGGATGCAGATGTTCTCGGTGATCTCGACTTCGATCTGCGACGGCGAAATCTGGTAGCGCGCCAGCGCATTGCGCATCTTTTCGAAGAAGTCGCCGCGGTCCAGGTATTGCGGCGACAGGTTCAGCGACAGGCGGATATTGTCGGCGCCCTTGGCGTTCCACAGCAGCAGGTCACGGCACAGGGCGCCGATCATCCAGTCCGAGATCGGCAGCATCAGGCCGTTCTCCTCGGCGAACGGCAGGAACTCGCCGGCCGACAGCAGGCCGCGCGTCGGGTGGTTCCAGCGCATCAGGCCTTCGGCGCCGATGATGCGGCCGCTGGCCATGTCGACCTGCGGCTGGTAGTACATTTCCAGCTCGTTGTTTTCCAGCGCTTTGCGCAGCGACTGTTCCAGCGCGATCTTCTGGTGCGACATGTCCTGCATCGAGGCATGGTAGAAGCTGTGGCCGTTCTTGCCCTGCGCCTTGACCTGGTACATGGCGATGTCGGCGTGGCGCAGCAGCTCCTCGATGGATTCGCCGTCGCTCGGGTAGACCGCGATGCCGATCGAGGCCGAGATGTGCACCACGTGGCCGTCCAGGTCGAACGGCGCCTGCAGCACTTCCTGGAACTTGTCGGCGATGGCGCGCGCGTCGGCGCGGTCGCGCAGCTCGGGCAGCACGATGGTGAATTCGTCGCCGCTGTGGCGCGCCAGCGTGTCGCCCTTGCGCAGGCATTCCTTCAGGCGGCGCGCGGCCTGCTGCAGCAGTTCGTCGCCCTTGACGTGGCCCAGCGTGTCGTTGACCAGCTTGAAGCGGTCCAGGTCGATGAACATCACGGCCAGCTCGGTCAGCTTGCGCTTGGCCTGGATCACGGCCAGGCCCAGGCGGTCCTTGAACAGGATGCGGTTGGGCAGGTCGGTCAGGATGTCGTGGTAGGCCTGGTAGGAAATCATTTCCTCGGCGCGCTTGCGGTCGGTGATGTCGCGCGCCACGCCGTAGGTGCCGAAGAATTCATGCTTGGCCACTTCCTCGCCCGGCACGTGCATGCCGATGGCGTTGAGGGAAATGGTCATCAGGGTGTTGTTGAAGGTGCGGTCGCCGGCGGCGGTGTTGTTGCACTTCAGGCGCAGCTCCACGTTGCGCGAAGCGCGTTCGTCGACGCGCCGCTCGTTGAACACATAGCGCGCGCGCTCCTGGTCTTCCTCGTGCACCAGCACGGAATAGTGGCGCCCCAGCAGCTCCTCGCGCGTGTAGCCCAGGATCTGGTAGGCGCGGTCGTTGATGAAGGTGAAGCAGCCTTCGTGGTTCAGGGTGTAGATGATGTCGGGCGAGCTGTCCACCAGGTAGCGGTACATCTTTTCCGAGTTTTCCAGGCGCTGCCCGATGCGCGCATTCTCCACCGCCAGGCGGCGCTTCTGCAGCGCGTTCTCCACCGTCTTGAGCAGCTCGGGCGGGTTGTACGGCTTGCGCAGGTAGTCGTAGGCGCCGCGCTTGAGGGCGCCGATGGCGGCCTCGATGCCGGCCTCGCCGCTCATCACGATCACGTCGCAGTCGATCTCGCGCGCATTGACGAAATCCATGATGTCGTGGCCGCTCATGTCGGGCAGGCGCAAGTCCAGCAGCAGCAGGTCGAAATGCTGGCGGCTCAGGGCGGCCAGCGCTTCGGCGCCGTTGGTGGCGGTCACCAGCTGGTAATGGTCCTGCACCCGCAGCAGCTCGTACAGGGAGGTCAGCAGGCGCGGTTCGTCGTCTACCAGCAGCAGGCGTGGCTGGAATTCCGGTGCCGGGGTCTGGGGCGTCGGGATCATAGGGTTCATGCGGGCCTTATACGGAATCCACCACGCCGCGCGCCTGCACCGGGGCGAGCTGGCTGGTGCTGCCGCGGGCCGGCAGCAGGAGTTCAAACGAGGTGCCGTTGGCGCCGCTGCGGCAGCTGATCATGCCGTTCAGCTTCTTGACCAGGCTGTGCACGATGGACAGGCCGAGGCCGTGGTGCTTGCCTTCCTTGCTGCTCTTCACGGCGGAAAACAGGTTGGCCAGCACGTCCTGCGACAGGCCGGGGCCGGCGTCGCTCACCACCAGCTCCAGGTACAGCCGGCGTTCGCGGTTGACCAGGCCGCGGTTGGCGATCTCGATGCGGCCGCCGCCCGGCTGGGCTTCGATCGCGTTCTTGACCAGGTTGACCAGGATCTGCTTGAGCAGGTCGGCGTCGCCGTCGATTTCCTGCGGGCCGTCCTGCACCCGCGTCACCACCTGCACGGAGGCGGGCAGGAAGTCGGTGGCGCGGAACAACCGCAGCACGTCTTCCACCACGCGCGCCACATTGGTCACGCTGCCCACGTCCGACGGCTGCAGGTCGGCCAGGCCGTTGATCAGGTGGCCGACGCGGTCGATCTCCTCGTTCAGGATCGACATTTCGGACACCACCGGCTCGCGGCGCGCCAGTTTCGCGTCCAGCACCGACAGGTAGTTCTTGATGATCGACAGCGGGTTGTTCACTTCGTGCACCACGCGGCGCGACGCTTCGCGGTATTCCTCCGCCACGTGCGCCAGCTGGCGCCGCGCGTGGCCGCGTTCGGACAGCGCGGTTTCCAGCGCGTTGGCGGCCTGGCTGCCGAAGGCCTGCAGGAAGCGCGCCTTCTTCTGCAGCAGCGGCAGCTGCCAGGCGGCCACGCCGCCCACGATCATGCCCAGGCAGCGCTGGCCGGCCACCAGCGGCAGGCACACCATGGCTTCGCTGCCGACGATGCGGAACAGCTGTTCCTCGGCGATGCCGGCGTTGGCGCCGCCGCGCGTGGCAAAGGCCAGCTGGCGGCCGTTGGCGGCATCGGCCAGCAAGCCCGGTTTGTTAAGGGGGATGGCGAATTCGGCCAGGCGCTGCTGCGCCTCACCGGTGCCGGCGCCCTGCAGCGCGTGGCCGGTCGGGCTCTCCAGCAGGATCACCGTGGTATCCAGGTCGAACAGGATGCGCGCCGAGCGCGTCATGGCGTCCAGCATGCCGGCCTCGCCCTGCTGGCGCGCAAAGCTCTGGCCCATCTCCTGCACCAGCACCATATTGCGCACTTCTTCCGACAGGCGCGCCTGCACCGGGTCGACCGGCGCCGGCGGCGCGGCCGGCGGTGGCACGATGTCGTCGGCCCCGGCCAGGTCGATGCCCAGCGCCTCGGCGGCGCGCGCCACCTGCCGTGCGGCCGACTTGACGAAGGCATCCAGCTTGTCGGGGTCGATGCCGCACAGGGCGGCGGCATCGGCCGCCTGCTCCGGCGCCTCGGCGTGGTAGCACAGCTGGTGCGCCAGGCGCACGATGCGGATCAGGGGATGCGCCGCCTCCAGCCGCGGCACCGGCTCGTGGTGGTACAGCACGGAGTCGGCCAGGAAGGAATCCAGGTTCCAGCGCTCGATCAGCCAGGCGCCCGCTTCGGCGTGGGTGATTTCCAGCGTGCGCTGCTCCACCGCGCACAGCTCCTCGTCGTCGCGCGCCGTGAAGTTGTAGGCGTATTCCTTGGGCGCGGTGGCCAGCAGCGCCAGGCGGCCCACGTTGTGCAGCAGGCCGGCCAGGTAGGCTTCTTCCACGTGCGGGTAATCCAGCACGCGGGCGATGTCGCGCGCGATGACGGCGGTGGTCAGCGAGCCTTTCCAGAAGGCGCGCAAATCAGTGCTGCCGCTGTGCGGGAAATTGTTGAAGGTCTGGAACACCGACTCGGCGATCACCAGCGTCTTGATCATGTCGGTGCCCAGCGAGACCAGGGCTTGCTCCAGGCCCACCGTGCGGTTGTGGCGCTGGTAGGCCGAACTGTTGGCCACGGCCAGGATCTTGCTGGTCATCCCCGCATCCTTGGCGATCAGGGCAGCCAGCTCCGGCATGCCGGCGTCGTCGGCTTGCAGCAGCTCAATCAGCTTGATCAGGATCTGCGGCATGGCCGGCAGCCTCGCGATCAGCAAGCGATTGCGGATGTCTTGGTCGGGGTGTTGCATTACGCTGGGTCCAAATCCTCGAATTGCGCGTGTTTACTGGCTCTGTTCTGGCTTGCAATCCACTGGCAAATTATCATAAATATACTATAACTTAGTAGCAATACAAATTTCTGGCGGCAATATGTTGCATTTCTGTAGAAAGAAACACACTGTTGACAGAAATTTATTTCATTGCAACAAGATTTTCAATTCGGCACCATCTTGCTCCGTAGCAGGCGCGACGTCAACCACAGGCCGAGCGCCGCCAGGGCCAGCGCCAGCTGGCCCACCGCCAACCATAATAGCGAATGTGAAGCCAGGGGTGCCAAAACCCCGGCCACCAGCGCCCCCAGCAGGGTCACCGCGAACGATTGCACCGACGCCACCGTGCCGCGGATGTGGGGGAACAGGTCCAGCGCCAGCAGCGTGGCGCCGGGCGCCGCCACCGACATGCCGAAGGTGTAGACGAACAGCGGCAGCACGCTCCACGGCAGCGCGGGCGCAGCCAGCAGGTGGTAGGCCACGTTGGCCACGGCAGCCGTGAGCAGGAAGCCGAAGCCCCAGCCGATCTGGCGCGCGAAGCTGGTCTTGCCGGCGATGCGGTTGGCGGCCAGCGCGCCCAGGAAGATGCCCGACACGGCCGGCACGAACAGCCAGGCGAACTGCTCGGGGCCCAGGTGCAGCTGGCTGGGCAGGGTCACCGGCGCGGCCGTGATGTACAGGAACAGGCCGCCGAAATTGAAGGCCACCACCCCGGTCTTCAGGTGGAACAGCGGCGAGGACAGGATCGCCTTGTAATTACGCCACAGGAAGCGCGGGTTGAACGGTTGCCGCTTGTCGCGCGGCAGGGTGTCGGGCAGGCGTCGGTAGCAGACGATGAACAGCAGCACCGTGTAGCCGGCCAGGGCCAGGAAGATGGTGCGCCAGTCCGAATACTTGACGATGAAGCCGCCCAGCACGGGCGCGATGGCGGGCGCGATCGAGAAGATCATGGTGACCATCGACAGCAGGCGCGCGGCGGCGGCGTCGGCATACAGGTCACGGATGATGGCGCGCCCCACCACCACGCCGGCGCCGGCCGACACGCCCTGCAGCACGCGGAAGAACCAAAGGTAGTGTACGGAATGGGCGGCGGCGCAGCCCACGGTGCCCAGCAGGAAAGCCACCAGCGAGACCAGGATCACATTGCGGCGGCCGAAGGCGTCCGACAGCGCGCCATGCCACAGCACCATGCCGGCGAAGGCCAGCAGGTAGGCGGTCAGCGATTGCTGCACTTCCAGCGGGGTGGCGTGCAGCGACGCCTGCACATTGGGGAAGGCCGGCAGGTAGGCATCGATCGAGAAGGGTCCCAGCATCGACAGGCTGGCCAGCACTGCCGCCAGCGCGCCCGGCCCCAGCGGCTTGCGGTGCGCCGGCTCCGGCGCGGGGATGGTGGAAGGCGGGTCGGAAGGCGGCGGCGGGGTCGGCGAAGAAAGCATCCGACGATTCTACGCCGATCCGCCCCTGCCCGCCGGCATCATTTGTCCCCCCGGGGTCAGGAACCAATTGGACAAAAATTGGCCTAGGGCCATTTTTGTCCAATTGGTTCCTGACCCCGGGGGGACAAAAATTACTCGGCGGCAGGTTTGCGGTTGAAGCCGGCCACCATGTCGAAGCGGAACAGGCGGCATTCCAGGGCGCCGTTGAAGAACGGGGTCTTGCGCGATTCCTTCAGGCGCAACAGCTTGGGCAGGCCCAGGTCGGCCGTGAACAGGTAGGCGGTCCAGCCGGCAAAGCGCTGCTTCAGGGTGCTCGAGAAGGCGCTGTAGAACTGCTTGGCCAGTTCGTCTTCTTCCAGGCTGGCGTCGCCGCGCACGCCGATCCGCTCGCCGTACGGGGGATTGGTCAGCAGGATGCCAGGGGTGGCGGTCGGCGCCTGCACCTGCTGCGCTTCGATCTGCTTCAGCGGGACGTCGAACAGGATGCCGGCGCTGCGCAGGTTGTGGCGCGCCATCGCCACCATGTCGCCGGAAATGTCGGAGCCGAAGATCGTCGGTTCGGACGGCAGCGGGTTGGGCTTGAAGTCGGCCTTCATCTTCTGCCACGGTTCGGGGTCGAAGTCGTGGAATTTTTCGAAGGCGAACTTGCGCCGTGCGCCGGGCGGGATGCCTTGCACCATCTGCGCCGCTTCGCACAGGATGGTGCCGGAACCGCACATGGGGTCGAACAGGGGGATGCCGGGCTTCCAGCCGGCGACCCACAGCAGGCCGGCGGCCAGGTTTTCGCGCAGCGGGGCGTCGCCCGTTTCGCTGCGCCAGCCGCGCTTGAACAGCGCTTCGCCGGAGGTGTCGAGGTAGACCATGAACTGGCGCTGGTCGAGGAAGCCGACAATGCGCATGTCGGGCTCGCGCGTGTTGACCGAGGGCCGCTTGCCGTACATGTCGCGGAAGCGGTCGCATACGGCGTCCTTGATCTTCAGGGTGGTGAATTCCAGCGACTTCAGGGGCGACTTGATGGCGGTGACGTCGACGCGGATCGTGTGCTGCACGCCGAACCATTCTTCCCAGGGCTGGGCCAGCACCAGGTCGTAGATGTCGTTTTCGTTCTGGTAGTGGCATACGCCCATGCGCATCAGCACGCGCGAGGCGATGCGCGAGTGCAGGTTGATGCGGTAGGCGTCGTACAGGTCGCCGGAGGCGTGCACGCCGCCGGGGACCTGGTTGTGCACTTTCAGGGTCGGGCTCTGGGCCGCGATTTCAGTCAGTTCTTCCGCCAGGGCGGCTTCCAGGCCGCGCGGGCAGGGGCAGAAATAGGATGGCATTTTTGGGGGACCTTTTATCCGTTGTTTGTATCAAAAACCGCTGGAAACCGGAAAACCGGGGTACGACCCGCAGGGTCG
>CBHWEO010000203.1:0-10121 GCA_966112955.1 uncultured Duganella sp.
GGGGTTGTAGCCGACCGGGCTGCGGTAGGACGGGTCGTAGCCCAGCACATTGGGTGGCAGCGGGCTCTGCGCGGGGATGGCCAGGCCCTTCTTCAGCAGGGCAATGTCCTCGGGGCCGTTATAACCCAGTGCTATGGCCCGCCGCAGGGCGATCTTCTCCTTGCTGTAGCCGCCGATGACCGGGTCGTCCATGTTCATCCACATGTAATAGGTCTGCAGCACGGGGAAGGGCGACAGCACCATGCCGCGCCCGGCCAGCTCCTTTTTCAGCACGGGGCTGGAGGATGCGGGGTCGAGCGCCATGTCGCGCATCGATTCGGGCACTTGCTCGATATAGTCGAACTCCCCGTTCAGGAAGCCCAGCACGCGCGACTGGTATTCCTCCATGATCTTGACTTCCACCTTGTCGACGATGGGCAGGCGCTTGCCCTGCCAGACCTGGTGGTAGCCGCGGTTGGCGGCCAGGGTGATCTTGTCGCTGCGCTTCCATTCTTCGATGACGAAGGGGCCGCTGCCCACCGGGTGGTTGCCGACCTGGCCGCCGTAGGCGTCGGCAACCTCCTTGGCGACCGCGCCGGTGGCGGGCAGCGCCAGGTAAAACAGCAGGCTGGGGTCGGGTTCCTTCAGGGTCAGGCGCAAGGTGTATTTGTCCAGCACGCGCAGCTCGGCCAGCTTGCCTTCGAACATGAAGGCCCAGGGCGATTTGAGTGCCGGGTCGAGCAGGCGCTCGATGGCGAACTTGTAGTCGGCGGCGGTAACTTCGCGCTTTTTACCGTTAAAGGCCGGATCGTCGCTGAAGTACATGCCCGGCTTCAGGCGGAAGGTCCACACCGTGCCGCCGGCGTCGCTGCTGGGCATTTCGCGCAGGCTGTTCGGCACCAGCTTGACCGGGCGCGCTTCGTAGTCGTAGCGCAGCATGGGGTCGAACAGGTTTTCCAGCAAGCTCAGGCTGGCGAGGTCGGACGCGACGGCGGGGTCCAGGCCGGTTTCGCCGGTGGACAGGAAGGCGTGCAGGACTTTGTCGGCGGCCAACGCCGGCGCCGCAGTGGCGGCGGCCAGGGCAAGGACGGCGGCGAGGCGGCGCAGGCGCGAGCGAATGATTTTCATGCGGCGGGAGCATAAGCCAGTGAGCGGCGAAACGCCAGCTTATAACTTTTTTACATGGCCGGAACGCATACTTTCATCCGCTGGCCCTATACTTTCGCTGCAAAATTGGTCATCCCACTACAAGAAGACTTTCCATGTCCCTTAATTACATCTGGTCCGGTTTTTTCCTCGTCGGCTTCGCCGCCGCCCTCATCCAGTGGCTGTTCATGGGCGATACGGAAATCTTCAAGAAGATCATCGACGGCACCTTCGAATCGGCCAAGCTGGGGGTGATGGACATCGCGCTGCCGCTGGCCGGCGTCATGACGCTGTGGCTGGGGATCATGAATATCGGCGAAAAGGCCGGCGCCATCGGCTGGCTGGCCAAGATCATTTCGCCCTTCTTTTCGCGCATCTTCCCGGAAGTGCCGAAGGACCATCCGGCCACCGGCCACATGGTGATGAATTTTTCCGCCAACCTGCTTGGGCTCGATAACGCGGCCACCCCGTTCGGGCTGAAGGCGATGGAGAGCCTGCAGTCGCTCAACCCGGACAAGGATACGGCCAGCAACGCGCAGATCATGTTCCTGGTGCTGCATACGTCCGGCCTGACGCTGATCCCGCTGGCCATCATGGCGCAGCGCGCGATCCTGGGCGCGGCCGACCCGTCGGACATCTTCATTCCCTGCATGATCGCGACCTATGCGGCGACCATGACCGGCATCATCGCGGTCGGCATCCGCCAGCGCCTCAACCTGCTCGATCCCGTGCTGCTGGCCTGGATCGGCGGCATGACGGCGGCCATCGCGGGCTTGATCTGGTACTTCACCGCCTTCCTGACGCGCGACCAGATCGAAGTGGTGTCGAAAGTGGCCTCCAACCTGATCCTGATTTCCATCATCGCGGCCTTCATCATCGGTGCGCTGGTGAAGAAGGTGAACGTGTATGAGGCCTTCATCGAAGGCGCCAAGGGTGGTATCCAGACTTCGCTGACCGTGATTCCTTACCTGGTGGGCATGCTGGTGGCGATCAGCGTGCTGCGCAACGCGGGCGTGTTCGGGCTGGTGATGGATGCCTTCAACTGGTTCTTCAATGCGCTGGGCCTGCGCACCGATTTCGTGCCGTCGCTGCCGACCGCGCTGATGAAGCCTTTCTCCGGCTCGGGCTCGCGCGCCATGATGATCGATGCGATGAAGACTTACGGCCCGGACTCCTTCGTCGGCCGCCTGGCCTGCATCTTCCAGGGCTCGGCGGATACCACCTTCTATATCGTGGCGCTGTACTTCGGTTCGGTCGGCATCCGCAAGACGCGCTATGCGATTTCGGCGGGCCTGATCGCCGACCTTGCCGGCGTGCTGACCGCGATTGCTGTCGCCTACGTATTCTTTGGATAAGGATTGACGATGCGCCGCTTCCTCCTCGCCGCACTGCTTGCCGCCATCGGCACCCCCGCAGCGCTGGCCGCCCTGCCCGAACCCGTCGCACGCATCGCTGCCGAAAAAGGCATTCCGGAAGACGCCATTGGCGCGCTGGTGCTGCGCGGCGACCAGGTGCTGGTGTCGCACGGAGCGGCGCGCACCTTTACGCCTGCATCGACCATGAAGCTGTTCACCACCATGGCGGGGCTGGACCTGCTAGGCCCGCAGTTCCGCGGCCGCACCGAGCTGCGCACGGCCGGCACGGTGACGGGCGGCGTGCTGCACGGCGACCTGGTGCTGCGCGGCGGTGCCGATGGCGACCTGACGGCGGATGCCTTCACCCATATGCTGGAAAAGCTGCGCACCAAAGGCATCCGCAAGATCGACGGCAACCTGGTGCTGGACCGCCAGCTGTGGCAGCCGGCGCGCAGCGACGTCGGCGTGCCGCCGTTCGACGAGTCGCCGGAGGCATACTACAACCTGATCCCCGATGCGCTGCTGCTGAACATGAACCTGCAGACGCTCGACATCACGTCCGATGCCAAGTCGGTCAAGGCCAGCGCGCTGCCCGAGCTGGCCAACGTGCGCGTGCGCTCGGAGATGACGCTGGTCGATGGCGATTGCGCCAAGTGGGAGGACGGCTGGAAGATTCCCGAGTACGTGCGCAACGGCTCGCGCCTGACCGTGGTGCTGAAGGGAACGTTCCCGCGCAATTGCAGCAAGACCAATGTCGTCAACGTGCTCGATCGCACCGATTACGCCGACCGCCTGTTCCGCGCGACGTGGGAGCGGCTCGGTGGACGATTCAGCGGCAGGACAGTGGAAGCTTCGGCCGAACAGGCCCGCGCTTTCCTGGACGTTCCGTCAACCCTGCTGGCGGAACACATGAGCCGTCCGCTGCCGGAGATTGTGCGCGACACCAACAAGACCTCGGACAACGGCCTGGCGCGCACCATTTTCCTCAGCCTGGGCAGCCTGGAGGCCGATCCCATGCTGGGCAGCCGCCCGCTGCCATCCGACGCGGCGCCGGCCGAAACGCCCGCCGGCACGGGCGGCGCGCCCATCACGATGACGACGCAGGCCCGGGCGGAAATGATGGTCCGCAACTGGCTGCGCGCCCATGGCGTGGACGATACCGGCATGGTGTTCGAAAACGGTTCCGGCCTGTCGCGCACCGAACGCTTCAGCCCGGAACAGATGGCCGGCCTGCTGCAGGCAGCGCAAAAATCGCTGTGGGCGCCGGAATTCCTCACCAGCCTGCCGATTGCGGCGATCGACGGCACCATGAAGCGCCGCCTGAAAGACAGCCCCGCCGCCATGCGCGCGCGGGTCAAGACCGGCACGCTCAAGAACGTGGTGGCCATTGCCGGCTACGTCCCCGACGCCAACGGCCAGCCCTGCATCGTGGTCACCATGGTCAACCACGACCTGGCCGGCAATGGCAATGGGCGCGCCATTACCGATGGCATGATCGACTGGATCGCGCGCCAGGCTGCGCCCTGACCTGCATTGGGCCGCCTTGATGAAGTGATATAGTTGGCAAATTATCTATCAAGGATGGCCTGATGAAGGGACTGAAAGCGCTGCTTTTTTTGGCGGCATGGCAGGCGGGCGTTACCGCCTGGGCGCAGGATGAAGCGCCGATGCAGCGCGTGGAAGTGCCGGGTGAATTCACCAGTGAGCAATCCTATCGCCGCATGCTGCGCGGTGTCGAGAAGTTCGAAAGCCTGCGTGCCCACGCGCCCGATGCGGTACTGCGCTTCCGCATGCATGGTGCGGAACGCGACGTGAAGCCGGCGACGCTGCGCCTGGCGCTACACGGCGAAACCCTCGACTTGCCGCTCACCCACGACGATGACGCTTCCTTCGCCTTGCCGATCAATGACACGGCGCGGCGCGAGGATGCGGCCCTGGTGGCGAACCGCCGCACCGGCAGCGTGTATTGGAAACCGCAAGTCATGACGCCGGGACTGCCTGCCGATACGCGTCGCCTCGGTGACCTGAGGGTGCAGTGCCAGGTGACATATGCCTCCGGCCTGCAGCATGGCGGACTGGGCTTCCTGAGCAAGATGATCGGGCAGTGCGGCCCGAACCTGCCCTTCTTCTTCCTTGCCGAGCGGGAGATCTTTGCGGTGACGGTGCTGGCGCCGGGACGCGAGCGCCACCTGTTTTCGCCTGCCATGCCGGACCATGCGGTGACCAAGAGCGCCCGCCAGCGCAACCGCTTCTTCCATCCACCGCTGGAAGAAGAGCAGTGGCCGGATGATGCGCTGGTGAAGATCCACTTCGTCGACAGCGATGGGCAACCGCCCTCCGATGCGGGGACGGTATTCGAGCAGGATGTAGCGGCCCTGGTGCCGGGGCAGACGCGCAAGGCCGACTTGCAGGCGCTGCTGGCGCGCGGCAAGGCGCGGCCAATGTCGGAAGGGCGCGAACTGTGGTCGGTGCTGGAGCGCGCGCCGTTGCCTGGCAAGGAGAAGGTAGACTCCGTGGCTGAACTGGCGCTGCTGTTCGATGGCGACGGGGTGCTGCGCAAGCACCAGGTCCGGGCGGCGCTGGTCGAACGCAAGAGTTTGAGGATCGTTGCAGATGGCAAAACAAAGTAAAGGGATACCGACCGTTGCCTTGGCGGTGGTCGTGGCGGTCGTGGCTTACTGGTATTGGTCACCCCTGCTGGTGGTGCACCAGATGAAGGAAGCGGTGCGGGCGCATGACGTGGAAGCGTTCAACAGCCACGTGGATTTTCCGGCGCTGCGCGAGAGCATGAAGGATGAAATGACCGGCAGGCCGTCTGAAGGGGCGCTCGATAGCCTCGGACGCATGCTGGGCGGTGTCGTGGTCGACGTGCTGGTGCGCCCGGAGACGGTCATGTTCGTCCTGGAGCATGGTGACTTCTCGAAGCAGCGCGGCGGCGCGCGCTCGGAGACGGACCCGGCGCCCGCCGCCGGCGGCGAGGCACGGAAGAAATGGATTGGCGAGCGCGATGGCGTCAACCGCTACATCCTTCGGAACGACAAGATCGCGCTGGTCTTCGTGCGCAACGGCTTTGCGGACTGGAAGCTCTCCGAACTGCGCTTATGAGCGGCGCAGCAGTACCTTGCGCGTCGCCCAGATGATCGGAAGGCTGAACAGGAAGATGTGCGACAGCAGGTCCATGCCCCATGAGAAGGCGTTGAACTTGACGGGCCGCGGGAAGGCCGACAGCGGCAACACCACCAGCCGCATGGTCAGCAGCACCAGCAGGCCATAGCCGACGGCCGTCAGCAGCGGCTTGGCGGCCAGCGCCGGCACGCGGCGGGCGGCAAAGAAGAACAGCGCCATCCACACGAAACTCAATGCGAAGTGGCAGGCCAGCCCGATCGCCGCGGCGGCTGTGCCGCCCGTGAAAGCCGCCTCGCCCAGCGCGCCGCTGGCGACAATCTGCAACAGGCGTTCGGGCGTCAGTCCGTTATAGGCCGCGAAGCTGATCGCGAACAGGATGTCCAACAGCCCGGCCAGCGCACCGCCGGTCAGGATCGCTCGTGTGGTAGACCAGGGCTGCTGCATGCGCACTCTCCTTTATAGGACACGGGTGTAGTCGCGGCGCACCACTATGCGGTCGCCGCAGTCGAAATGCCACCATTCGCTGTTGATGCCGGCGAAGCCCGCCTGGAACATGGCGTCGCGCAGCAATTGGCGGTTGGCGATCTGGGCGGCGCTCAATTCGCCGCTCGCGAGGTGCCGCGCCTCGAGGGCAGGGTGGGACAATACCGTCATATCGTCGAAGCCCGTGCCCATGTCCAGCTCCTTGCCGGCCGGGTCGAGGATGGTGATATCGACTGCCATGCCGAAGGAGTGGATCGAGCCCCGCTCGGGCGGCGCCAGGTACATCTGCAGGTCGGTACCGGCCAGCGCGTCCCACAATTGCTCCTGCACGCGGTGCGGGCGCAGGGCGTCGAGCAGCAGTACCTTGTGGCCGGGCGCGCGCTGCGCCAGGTAAGCCACCACTCGTTCGATGGCAGCGGCGGCGTCGCGGTGCAGCCAGGCGCAATCCAGCGGCGAATACAAATCCCGGCCGACAAAATTATCGGGACCGGCATAGCGCAGGTCGACCGCGATCCCGGCGATAGTGCTCAGGTGGCGGAAAGCGGGGCTGGCGGGGACGTCTTCGCTGCGGATGGTGTTGCTCATTACTTTCCTTGATCGAGGCAGGCGCGCGCCACGCTGGCAATCGAATCGGCCAGCTGGCGGGCGCCGTGCGACAGCGGGGCGTGGCCATTCGTCAGCAGGAACAGCTGGATCGGGATGGCCGGCGCCCACACGCGCTTCTGTACTTTGGCCGGGTCGGCCGATGCCGCCGTCAGCGGGTCGACCACGGCCAGGCCGGCGCCGGCTTCCACCAGCGAGCGGGCGATCTGGTAAGTCTGCACCGTGGTACGGAAATTGGGCTGGATGCCTTGCGCCTCGCACGAGGCCACCACCATTTCGCCGAGCGGGTCGTTGTCTGCATGGCCGATCAACTCGCCGCTCAAGCCTTCCGCCGACAGCGGCTTGTCCAGCTCCTCGGCGCGCCAGGTGCCGGCAGGGGCGATCACCGTCATCACGCCTTGCGCGATGGGTTCGGCGATGATGCCGGGGTGGCGCGGGTCCTGCAGCGACAGCGCCATGTCGGCCTCGCCCAGGCGCAGGGTGTTGACGATTTCCGAGGTGTGGTGGGTGGCCAGTTCGCAGCGGGTGTCGGGAAACTCCTTGCGCCACACACTCATGGCTTGCGGCAGCACGCTGATGGCGATGGTGGGCGTCGACACCAGCCGCACGGTTTCCACGGCGCGGCTTTTCAGGCTGGCGGCCAGGCGGCGGATGCCCTGCAGGTCACGGTGCAGCTTTTCCGTTTCGGCGAACAGGCGGTGCGCTTCCGGTTTCGGATAGAGCTTGCCGCGCACGCGTTCGAACAGGGGCATGCCCAGTTGCAGCTCGGCGTGCTGCAGCACCTTGGTCACGGCCGGCTGCGAAATGTGCAGCACCTGGGCGGCACCGCTGATGGTGCCGACCTGCATGATGGCGTGGAATACTTCGATATGGCGCAGCCGCATGGTCCTGGTTCCTCTTCCTTGCGCCGCAGGCCGTCCCCCGCAGCATCCTGGCAGGATAGGGGAAAGCCGGCGGCGGTGCAACGGCGCTTATAGTTTTGGCTTGGGCGCGGTCAGCACCTCGAGGATGGCCGCCGACTCGGCGTCCGGCACGCCGTCCCATTTGGTATTGCGGAACTTGGCCTGGAAGGCGACCAGCACATTGCGGGTTTGTTCGTCCAGCAGGCCGGTCTGCGAAATGGCGTAGCCGTGCTGGGCCAGCTTTTGCTGGAACCAGGCGATGTCCGGCAGTTGCGCCTCGTATTGCGGCAGGGCGGCGGCGACGGCGTTCGCATCGGGCCAGGCGATCAAGCCTTCGTCGGCCAGGCGCTTCCAGGGGAACAGCGGGCCGGGGTCCTGCTTGCGCTGCGGCGCGATTTCGGCGTGGCCGAGGAAGTTTTCGGGCGCGATCTGGTGGCGTTCCTTGATCTGCTTGAGCAGGGCAACCAGCTGGTCGACCTGGCGCCCGGTGAAGCCGGTCCAGTGACGCCCGTCCGGCTGGTCCTTGAAGCCGGGATTGACGATCTCGATGCCGATCGAACTCTGGTTCAGCATCGTGTAGCCTTTCCAGCTGCTGATGCCGGCGTGCCAGGCGGCGCGGTTTTCATCGACCAGGGCGTAGACGCGCGGCTCGGCTTCGTCCGTGACGAGGTAGTGAGCGCTCACATCCTTCTCGGTCAGCAGCTTGATGGAGAGCGGCAGGTCGGACACCGTGTAATGGATCACCACGAAACGCACGCGGCTGCTCTGGCCCTTGGCGGTCAGCGAATGGTCGATGTTCGGCAGCTGCGTGGCGCAGCCGGTCAACAGGGCAATCAGGGAAGCAAGCAGCAGTTTTTTCATGATTTCCTTAGGAGCGCGGCCTGGCGGCCATCCGCGCAGCCGCATGGTGCGGGGTGGCGGCGCGTTTTTTCAGGTTTAGGCTGGGCGGCAGGTCGGCGCGCATGGCTTCGCAAATCAAGGGGTGCAGTTCGGCGGCGCGACCGGACAGCACGACCGGGCGCTCGCCAAAGCGTGTCACCAGGGCCAGCGCCAGGCGGGCCAGTTCGCGCCCGGCCTGCAGCAGGATGTGGCGGGCGGCCGGGTCGGCGCCGGCGCTCATGGCGACGGCCAGCGCCAGCTTGCCGACCTCGCCGCGTTCCTGGGAGTAGATGAAGTTGCGCGAGCAGGACCAGTCGCTGCCGCCGACAAAATCGAACACGGCGTGGGCCATCGGCGAATCCTGCCAGGCGCCCGGCTGTTCGTCTTCCAGGCGCCAGATGCGGCGCATCGCCTCGCGCGCAATCCAGAAACCGCCACCCGCATCGTCCAGCATGACGCCGC
This sequence comes from uncultured Duganella sp., assembly GCA_966112955.1. GTDB lineage: Bacteria > Pseudomonadota > Gammaproteobacteria > Burkholderiales > Burkholderiaceae_D > Rugamonas. Next base: position 8,936 of record CBHWEO010000203.1, read on the forward strand.
GGCCGCCGGCGCGGTGGAATTCGCCCCGTTCGTCGATGAAGGCGGCAATCGAGCCGGTGCCGGCGTAGACCAGGTAGCCTTCGCCGGGCTCGAAAGCATCGAGGTAGGCGATTTCAATATCGTTGCAGAGCGTGATGGCGCCGGCGTGCACGCCGAGCAGGGTGGAGAGCCAGTCGACCAGCACTTCGCCGTCGCCGCCAAAGCCGGTCAGCCCGGCGCACACGCGCAGCGGCTTGCCGCTTTCCAGCACGTCCTGCGCCAGCCGGCTGAAGGTGGCATGGACTTGCTCGCGGCCCGCCGGCCGGGACATCATCAGGGCGGACAGTCCGGCTACCGTGCCTTCGGCCACGATGCCGCCTGCCGGGTCGGAAAGCGCCCAGCGCGTCTCCGTGCCGCCAGCATCGATTCCCAGGCCAAGGGTGCGATCGGTTTCAGGTTTGCCCATGATCTGTCGAGTGTACGGTGAAACGCTGCCATCTTTGCATGAAAGCCTGTTAGGCGCTCATTCCAAAAAGTTATAACGCTGCGGAAACTCTGGGGCTTTCGTTGCCCAGGCGGTCGACCGCCGACACGACCACCCCGCGGGCGGGCACGCCGTTATCGTCCGTCAGCACGACTTCGTTGCGGTGGGCCGGCACCACGTTGAAGCGCCATTCGTCGCCGTAGCGCGCCCAGATCGCGAGCTGGGTGGCACGGGCGGCGTTGCCGAAGGTGACGGCCAGGCCGCTGGCATGGCGCTTGACCGCCACGCTCGGCGGCGGCGGCGCCTCGCTGCCCAGCCAGGGCGAGGCCGGTACCAGGGCCGGACCCTGGTAGCTGGCGGCTTTCAGCTGGTCGGTGACCCCTTTGCGGTTCTGCATCAGGGCGGCAATGCTGAAATGGATGTGGCCATTGACGTTCGGGCGGCTGCGCATGACGTCGACCTGCTGCACGATTTCCTCCGGCGTGAACGACTTGGCGCTGTCGTCGATGCGGCTGGTGTACAGCCCCGGCCAGATATGGCGGCCGCGCTTGTTCTGGCCCAGCCAATAGTCGAGCAGGACGGGGAAGGCTTGCGGCTGCTGGGCGATGGGCCAGTACAGCTGCGGCGCCAGGTAGTCGAGCCAGCCGTTCTGCAGCCACAGTTCGGCGTCGGCATACAGCTTGTCGTACTGGCTGAAGCCCTGGATGCCGGGCGGGCGGCGGT
>CBHWEO010000204.1:0-10083 GCA_966112955.1 uncultured Duganella sp.
GCATCGGCGTCACGCCGCCGGCGCCCAGGGCCAGCGTCAGGTAAGGCGGGTTGCGTTCCGGGTCGAAGCCGAAGCGGGTGGCGTATTCCTGGCCGTACTTGGCGCCGATGCGGTGCAGGATGCGGATCGACACCATGTTCTTGGACTTGGTCAGGCCGCGCCGCATGCTCATCGGGCCTTCGTACTTGCCGTCGTAGTTCTTCGGTTCCCAGGCCTGGCCGCCGGTCTGGCCGGCGTCGAAGGAGATCGGCGCATCGTTGATCATGGTGGCCGGCGACAGGCCGCGCTCCAGCGCCGCCGAATAGATGAAAGGCTTGAACGAGGAGCCGGGCTGGCGCCAGGCCTGGGTCACGTGGTTGAACTTGTTGCGGTTGTAGTCGAAGCCGCCCACCATGGCCTTGATCGCGCCATCTTCCGTGCTGGCCGAAATGAAGGCCGATTCCACTTCCGGCATCTGGGTGATCTGCCAGTCCTTCCCTTCCTGCATGACGCGGATCACGGCGCCGCGGCGGATGCGCTTGTTGGGCGGGTTCTTGTCCGACAGCCAGCTCTTGCCCATGGCCAGGCCGGCGCCGGTGATGGTGATTTCCTCGCCGGAAGCGGTGGCGGCCACCACTTTCTCCGGCGCGGCGCTGAGCACCATGGCGGCGATGATGTTGTCGCTGTCCGGATGTTCGGCCAGTTCGGTCTCCATGATTTCGTCCGCTTCCGGCTTGTTGGCCGGCAGGTCGACGTAGGATTCCGGGCCGCGGTAAGGGTGGCGCCGTTCGTATTCCATCACCCCGCTGCGCAGCGCCAGGTAGGCCGCGTCCTGGTCGGCCTTGGTGATCGTGGTGAAGACGTTCAGGCCGCGCGTGTAGGTCTCTTCCTTGAACTGCTCGTAGACCAGCTGGCGCGCCATTTCCGCAACATATTCGGCGTGCACGCCGAACGCGCTGCTGTCGGTTTTCACTTTTAGCTGCTCATTCTTCGCCGCTTCATACTGGGCGGGCGTAATATAGCCAAGCTGGGCCATGCGCTGCAGGATGTACTGCTGGCGCACCTTGGCGCGCTTCGGATTGACCACCGGGTTGTAGGCCGAGGGCGCCTTGGGCAGGCCGGCCAGCATGGCCGCCTCGGCCACGCTAATGTCTTTCAGGTTCTTGCCGAAGTAGATTTGGGCGGCCGACGAAAAGCCGTAGGCCCGCTGCCCCAGGTAGATCTGGTTCATGTAGACCTCCAGGATCTGGTCCTTGGTCAGGTTCTGCTCGATCTTCCAGGCCAGCAGCGCCTCATAGGCCTTGCGCTTGAAGGTCTGCTCGCTGGAAAGGAAGAAGTTGCGCGCGACCTGCTGCGTGATGGTGGACGCGCCCTGGCGCGCCCCGCCGGTCGCGTTGTGGACGGCGGCGCGCAGGATGCCCCAGTAGTCGACGCCGCCGTGTTCGTAGAAGTTGCTGTCTTCGATGGCCAGCACGGCCTTCTTCATGACGTCGGGGATGTCCTTGATGTGCACCAGGTTGCGGCGCTCTTCGCCGAACTCGCCGATCAGCACATTGTCGGCCGAGTAGATGCGCAGCGGCATTTTCGGCCGGTAGTCGGTAATGGTGTCCAGCGAAGGCAGGTTGGGATAGGCCAGGGCCAGGCCGAACACCACCAGCAACACGCCGGCCAGGATCAGGCCCAGCAGGGAAACCAGGGCCATCAGCAGAAAACCCTTCGGCGATTTTTTCGCCGTGGTCTCGTGGTTGTTTGCAGTCATATGCAGCTTCAGTAGGTTTTATGCAAGGCATTATAAATGAGGCCCCCCAGCCCGGAGCGCACCTGACAAATGGAAATATTTACCGTGAGCAACAAAGCAACTCTGTTATCCGCCTTGCCATGAATTGCAAGATTAGGTGTGGCGAAACCCTCACAGAACGGTAATTGTGCACAGGAGAAATACCTTTACATTGCTCCGGCAATGTTGCTAGCATCTAATGTACTGTCTCATGTTTGCCGTCTAAACACGGGTTTTTAAACGAATTTGGATATGTAAATGTCTATGGAGTTGTCAGGAGTGCATCCATGCCATTGGACCTGAAAGCCCTGTTTGGCGGCGCGCAGGCGCCCCTTGTCGGCCTCGATATCAGCACCTCAAGCGTGCGCCTGGTGGAATTGTCCGATGCGGGCAAGGATGGCATGCGCCTCGAGCGCTGCGCCTCGGAACCGTTGCCGCGCGGCGCGGTGGCCGACGGCAATATTGAAAATATGGAGCAAGTGATCGACGCCGTGATGCGCCTGATCAAGAAGAGCGGCACGCGCGCCAAGCATGTGGCGCTGGGCATGCCGCCGGCTTCCGTCATCACCAAGAAGATCGTGCTGCCGGCCGGCATGTCGGAAGAGCAGCTCGAAGTGCAGGTCGAATCCGAAGCGTCCCAGTACATCCCGTTTGCACTCGACGAGGTGAGCCTGGACTTCGACGTGATCGGCCCGGTTGCCAATTCCACCGAGGACATCGAAGTCATGCTGGCCGCGGCGCGCCGCGAAAAGGTCGAGGACCGCGTGGCCATTGCCCAGGCGGCCGGCATGAAAGCGTCGGTGATGGACATCGAATCGTATGCCGCGCGCGCCGCGCTGGACCGCGTGATTTCGCAGCTGCCCGATGCGGGCGCCGGCCAGGTGATCGCACTGTTCCAGATCGGCGCCGTGTCGACCCAGATTTCGGTGATGGTCGATGGCGCCACCGTCTATGAGCGCGAGCAGCCGTTCGGCGGCAATTCGCTGACCCAGGACATCGTGCGTTCCTACGGCCTGGCGTTCGAGGAAGCCGAGGCGCGCAAGAAAGCCGGCGACCTGCCTGAGAATTACCAGGCCGACGTGCTGGCGCCGTGGCTGGAAGGGGCGGCGATGGAAGTGACGCGCGCCATCCAGTTCTTCTTTACCTCCACCCCCTACACCAAGATCGACCAGATCTTCCTGGCCGGCGGCTGCGCCGTGCTGCCGGGCCTGCTGGAGATCATCGCCAGCCGCACCCGCATTTCCAGCGCCGTGATTTCACCCTTCAAGGGCATGCAGCTGGCGTCGGGCGTGCGGGAACAGGCGCTGCGCAGCGATGCGCCGGCCTACCTGGTGGCTTGCGGCCTTGCCATGCGGAGGTTCGGCTGATGATACGCATTAACCTGCTCCCGCACCGGGAGGAAAAGCGCGCGCTGCGCAAGAAAGCCTTCTACGCCCTGCTCGGCATGGGCTTCCTGGCTGGCGCCGCCATCGTGGCGCTGGTGGGCGGCTACAACGCGCGCGCCCTGTCGATCCAGCAGCAGCGCCAGGAGGTGCTGAAGGGCGCCATTGTCGAACTGGACAAGAAGATCGCGGAAATCTCCACCCTGCGCCAGGAAATCGATGCGCTGAAAGCGCGCCAGCAGGCGGTGGAAGACTTGCAGGCCGACCGCAACCAGCCGGTCTACCTGATGGACGAACTGGTGCGCCAGACGCCGCCCGGCGTGTTCCTGCGCTCGGTGCGCCAGGAAGGCCAGAAAGTCACCCTGGTCGGCAGCGCGCAGTCGCAGGAACGGGTGTCGGAACTGCTGCGCAACCTGTCCGGCAACTCGCCGTGGCTGGAGCGCCCCGAACTGGTGGAAGTCAAGGCGGGCATCCTGGGCAAGGATGCCAAGTCGGGCCGCCATATCGTCGAGTTCCAGCTGACGGTCATCATCAAGCGTCCACGCGACAAGGACGACAACCCGGACGGCAAGCCGGGCGCCAAGGCCGGCGCCAAAGGCGATGCCCCTGCCAAGTCCTGAGAGCAAAGCCATGGCAATCGATTTGAAACAACTGGAGCAAGCGCTCAACGACCAGTTCAAGGGCTTGAACGGCATCCACCCGGGCTTGTGGCCCATCGTGCCGCGCGTCCTGATGGCGCTGGGCGTGGCGGCGCTGGCGGTGCTGGCCGGCTACTTCCTGTACTGGCAATCGCAATACGACGAACTGGAACAGGGCGCCCAGGCGGAGCAGAAGCTGCGCGACGAATACCGGACCAAGGTGGGCCAGGCGGTCAACCTCGAAGAGCTCAAGCGCCAGAAGGAAAAGGTCGACCAGTACGTGGTGCAGATGGAGAAGCAACTGCCGGGCAAGGCGGAAATGGCGGCGCTGCTGTCGGACATCAACAATGCCGGCACCGGGCGCGGCCTGTCATTCGAACTGTTCAAGCCGAACCGCGTCGACGTCAAGGAGTACTACGCCGAGCAGCCGATCGAACTGCGCGTCAACGGCAGTTACCATGACCTGGGCGCCTTCGCCGGCGACCTGGCCGGTATGGCGCGTATCGTCACGCTGAACAATATCTCGCTCGATACCAAGAGCCGCGACAACCGCGAACTGCCGGCCGGTACCCTGCAACTGAACGCCATTGCCAAGACCTTCCGCTACCTGGATCCGGAAGAAGTGGCCGAGGCGCGCAAGGCTGCCGCCGACAAGAAGAAAAAGGGAGGGAAGAAGGAATGAAGAAGTTAGCCCCCCTGGCCATGGCCCTGCTGCTGAGCGCCTGCGGTGACAGTGACGTGCAGGAAGTGCGCAACTGGATGAAGGAAGTCGAGCAGGAAACCAAGCCGACCGTCAAGCCGCTGCCGGAGCCGAAGACCTTCGTGCCGTTCGCTTACGCCGCCGGCGACGTGCTGGATCCGTTCAACGCCAGCAAGCTGCTGACCGAACTGGCCAAGAGCCGTCCGGGCGGCGCCCAGGCGCCGGACCAGAACCGGCGCAAGGAATTCCTCGAAAGCTTCCCGCTCGATGCCATGAAGATGGTCGGCACCATGGAGAAGAACAATGTGATGTATGGCCTGGTGCAGATCGACCGCACCGTCTACCAGGTCAGGAAGGGACAGTACGTGGGACAGAATTATGGCTTGATCACCGCGGTCGGCGACGACGCCATCACGGTGCGTGAGATTGTTCAGGATGCGGCCGGCGATTGGGTCGAGCGCATATCGAAGCTGGAACTGCAGGAAAGTAAGGAGAGCTCCAAATGATCGCCATCAGAACCCTGAAGCGCCTGTGCCGCCAGGCCAGCGTCGTGCTGGCGCTGGCAGGCAGCGCCGCCGTGGCGCAGGCCCAGCAAGGCAACGCGATCGAATCGATCACGGCCAGCCAGCAAGGCAGCAATGTGATCGTGAAGGTCCAGATGAAGGACGCGCCGCAACGGCTGCCGATCGGCTTTGCCATCACCAACCCGGCCCGCATCGCGCTTGATTTCGGCCAGACCGTCAACGCCACCGGCAAGACCAGTCAGGAAATCAACCTGGGCGACCTGGCCAGCGTCAACGTGGTGCAGGCCGGCGACCGCTCGCGCCTGGTGTTCAACCTGAAGCGCACGCTGAACTATGCCACCGCGATCGACGGCAATAACGTGATCCTGACCATCGACGGTTCCGGCGGCGTGGCGCAGGCGGTCGATGCGCGCGGCCTGCCGGTGGCGGGCGCTGCGGCGCCGAAGCCGGCCGGCAAGCAGCTGTTGCGCGACATCGATTTCCGCCGCGGCAACAATGGCGAAGGCCGGGTGGTGATCGACCTGCCCAACAACCAGGTCGCGGTGGACGTGCGCCAGACCCCGACCGGCGTGGTGGTGGACTTCCTCAAGACCGGCTTGCCGGAAACCCTGCGCCGCCGCCTGGACGTGACCGACTTCGGCACGCCGGTGAACCGCGTGACCACCGTGCCGCAGGGCGAGAACGTGCGCATGACGGTGGAAGCGCACGGCCTGTGGGAACAAAGCGTGTACCAGAGCGACACCCAGCTGGTGGTGGACGTCAAGCCGATCAAGGAAGACCCGAACAAGCTGGTGCAGGGCAGCCAGGGCTACCGCGGCGAGAAGCTGTCGTTCAACTTCCAGAACGTGGAAGTGCGCGCCGCGCTGCAAGCCATTGCCGACATCTCGGGCCTGAACATCATCACCAGCGACAGCGTGCAGGGCAACCTGACCCTGCGCCTGAAGGAAGTGCCGTGGGACCAGGCGCTGGACGTGGTGCTGCGCGCCAAGGGCCTGGACATGCGCAAGAACGGCAATGTGCTGTGGATCGCGCCCAAGGAAGAATTGCTGACCAAGGAAAAGCTGGAACTGGAACAGATGGCCCAGATCGCCGACCTGGAGCCGCTCAAGTCGGAAATCTTCCAGCTCAACTACCAGAAGGCGGAAGCGTTCAAGACCGTGTTCGGCCTGGAAGGCGGCGGCGACGTCAAGAACCGCATCCTGTCCAAGCGCGGCAGCGCCATCATCGAGCCGCGCACCAACCAGGTGTTCGTGACCGATATCGCGTCCAAGCTCGATGAAGTGCGCAAGCTGATCCAGAAGACCGACGTCGCCACGCGCCAGGTGCTGATCGAAGCGCGCATCGTGGAAGCGTCCGACACCTTCACCCGCAACCTGGGCGCCAAGCTGGGCTTCGCCGACATGCGCGGCATCCGCGGCGGCGACGCCGGCTGGCAGCTCGGCAACAGCAACAACCGGCTGGCCGTCAGCGGCAACCAGACCGGCGTCGGCCAGGCCACCGGCATCGTGCGGGTGGACGACACCACGTCCTTCGGCAATACCCAGTTCATCAACCTGCCGGCCGGCGGCATTGGCGGCGCCCAGGCGGCCAGCCTGGCGATCAGCCTGTTCAACTCGGCGGCCAACCGCTTCCTGAACCTGGAACTGTCGGCGCTGGAAGCCGACGGCGCCGGCAAGGTGATTTCCAGCCCGCGCGTGGTGACCGCCGACAAGACGGCCGCCATCATCGAGCAGGGCATCGAACTGCCTTACCAGGTGGCGACCTCGTCGGGCGCGACCTCGATCGTGTTCCGCAAGGCCAACCTGAAGCTGGACGTGGTGCCGCAGATTACCCCGGACGGCAACGTGGTGCTGGATGTGGACGTGACCAAGGATGCCGTGGCGCAGGAAACCCGCGCCGGCTTCGCGATCGACAACAAGCATGTGAAAACCCAGGTGATGGTGGAAAACGGCGGCACGGTGGTGCTGGGCGGTATCTACCAGCAGACCGAGCGCAACACCGTGAGCAAGGTGCCCCTGCTGGGCGACATCCCGGTGCTCGGCTACCTGTTCAAGTCCAATTCGCGTACTAATGACAAGACCGAGCTGCTGGTCTTCATTACGCCAAAGATCGTTACCGACCGCCTCTCCGCGCGTTGAGACGAACATCCAGTGTCATCAGAATAGAAGGGTAAGAGAAATGACGAATGCTTTACGAAAACTGTCGGGCTGGCTGGGCGCCTTCGCCTGCGCCAGCCTGCTGGCAGCGTGCGGCGGCGGCGGCGGTTCGGCCGGCGCCACCCCGAATAACCCGGACCCGAGCGTGCCGAAAGCGGCCAGCGTGACGGTGACCTCGAGTGCCGCCACCATGCCATCGTCCGGCCAGGACGGCACCGAAGTGACCCTGACCGCCGAAGTCAAGGACGCCAACAACCGCGCCGTGCCGGGCGCCACCGTGGTGTTCAAGGCCGACTCCGGCAGCATCAGCACCAGCGGCGGCGTCACCGATTCCAATGGCCGCGTCACCGAAAAGCTCAGCACCAAGGGCAATTCCACGCCGCGCGACATCAAGATCAGCGCCAGCGTGGGCAGCATTGTTTCGCCTGAAATCATCGTCAAGGTGGTGCAGGCCAGCCAGACCCTGACCCTGACCACCGACTCCGGCACCCTGAATTCGTCCGGTGCGCCCGGCTCCGAAGTGACCGTGACGGCCTTGGTGCGCGACTCCAACAACTCGGTGATGCCGGGCGTGCGGGTCGACCTGGCGGTCGATTCCGGCAGCCTGACCACCACCAACCGCATCACCGACAGCAAGGGCATCGTGACGGAGAAACTGTCCACCGGTAACGACGCTTCCTCGCGCGTCATCAAGATCACCGGCACCATTCCCGGCGTGGCGCCAGTGACGACCACGGTGGCAGTCGTTGGCACCAACCTGAAAGTGACCGCCAACCCGACCGTCAACGTCAACAGCAGCAGCGACGTCACCGTGAAGCTGACCGACGGCGCCGGCAAGGCCCTGGCCAACCAGGCCGTGACCTTCAGCGCCACCGCCAACACCCTGGCTGTCAAGGGCGGCGGCGCGGCCGTGACCGATGCGGTCGGCCAACTGATCCTGACCTACACCGCGCGCAGTGTGCCGAGCGGCGGCAAGGACACCATCACCGTGCGGGCGATGGGCGAAAGCGCCTCGACCGAAATCGTGGTGAGTTCGGCCAACTTCACTGTGCGCACCGTGAGCGGCGCCACAGTGGCCGACGTCAACACCTGCGTGCCGCTGCTGGTGCACAGCGACAATGCCGGGGCGCCGACCAGCGGCGCGGTGCTGGTCGCCTCCTCGCGCGGTACGGTGTACACCGACGCGGCCTGCGGCAATGCGCAAAGCGCCGGCGTGCAACTGGTCGGCGGCGAGGCCGTGCTGTATGTACAATCCACCAGCCCCGGCGTGAGCACCCTGACCGCCAACATCGTGGGCGGCGGCACCACCCAGAGCGTGCTGGAGTTTGTCGCACCGCTGCTGGCATCGTCCACCATCACCGTGCAGGCCGACCCTGCCGTGGTGGGCGCCAACACGCCGGGCAGCACCTCGCAGCAGGCGACCATCCGCGCCGTGGTGCGCGACGGCACCGCCGCCAACAACCTGGTCAAGAACGCCCTGGTGACCTTCAGCATCGTCAGCGATGCCAGCGGCGGCAGCCTGACCCAGCCCGCCCTGGTTGCCACCGGCAGCGACGGCTCGGCCACCGTCAGCTACATCGCCGGCACCGCCGCCACCGCGCTGGATGGCGTCGTGATCCGCGCCCAGCTGCAAGGCGCGTCCACCGCTTCGGCCACGGCCCGCCTGACCGTATCGAAGAAGTCGCTGTTCATTTCGGCTGGCACCGGCCGCGAGGTCGGTACCCCGTCCTCGACCACGTACGCCAAGGATTATGCGGTGCTGGTGACCGACGCCAGCGGCAATGCCGTGCCAGGGGTGAACATCACGGCCAGCGTGTGGCCGCGCCACTTCCGCAAGGGTGCGCTGGTGTTCCCGCTGCCGGATGGCCCATGGACGCTGCCGTTCCGCGCCGACACGGTGAATGGCGTCACTACCCTGACCCTGCCTTTCGCCTGCCCGAACGAGGACGTCAACCGGAACGGTGTGCTGGATGGCGGCGAAGACCGCAATGGCAACAACCGGCTCGATCCCGGCATCCCGGTCACCGTGACCTCCAGCGGTACTACCGATGCGCAGGGCCGTGCCACCGTGACGCTGAACTATGCCCGCGACCGCGCGCTGTGGCTGGGCGTCGACCTGACCATCCGCGGCCAGGTTTCGGGTTCGGAGGCGATTTACGTGGCCTACATTCCGATCCTGCCGGGCTTGGCGACCGACTACAGCGACGGCAAGTCCCGGCCGCCAGGCGCCATCAGCCCATTCGGCGAGACCAATACCTTCTCGGCCTCGGACTGCAATATCGCGAATTGAGCTATCATGCGTGAATGCAAAATGTTTACCTAGTTGGACTGATGGGGGCGGGCAAGACGACCATCGGCCGTCAGCTCGCCCGCAAGCTGGGCATGCGGTTTGTCGATTCCGACCATGAAATCGAAAGCCGCACGGGCGCCTCGATCCCGTGGATCTTCGAGATCGAAGGCGAACCGGCTTTCCGCCGGCGGGAAGCGGAGGTCATCCGCGACCTGACCGGCCAGCAGGGCATCGTGCTGGCCACCGGCGGCGGCGCCATCCTCAATGCCGACAGCCGCGCCCTCCTGATGGAGCGCGGCACAGTCATTTACCTGCGGGCCTCGATCAATTCCATCCTGGCCCGTACGGCCCACGACAAGAACCGGCCCCTGTTGCAGACGGCCGACCCCCGCAAGAAACTGGAAGAGCTGCTGGCGCAGCGCGAGCCGCTGTACATGGAAATGGCCGACCTGGTCATCGACACCGGCCGCCCTAACGTACAATCGATGGTCCAGACCATCATCAACCAGCTGGATACGCTGGCCTGCCAGGCCGCGCCCGACTGCGTGACCAAGGCAGAACCCGCAATGAACGAACAAACCAACATCCTGCTCAACGTCGACCTGGCCGAGCGCAGCTACCCGATCGCCATCGGCCC
>CBHWEO010000205.1:0-10063 GCA_966112955.1 uncultured Duganella sp.
ACATGGGCAGAGCCCGTGTCAACCAAAGAGCCTGACCCCAAGGTTGACACGGGCTCGGCTGTTCCGGGCCGCGCCCGGCGGAAAATCCTGCCCTGATGTATCCTTGCACGTTCTTGGCAGCATTTTCCAACTGAGCTTATGAGTTTATCGCGCCTGATCGGTGGCTTCGTGCGCAGCCACTGGCGTCCCTATGCCGCGGCCGGCGCCATGCTGACCGGGGTGGCCATCATCGGGATCTGCATCCCGCGCCAGATCGGCTCCATGGTCGATGGCCTGGCGGCGGGCAAGCTTGGCCGCGAGGCGCTGTGGCAGGCCATCGGCTTGCTGCTCCTGCTGGGCGTGGCCAACTATGGCTTGCGCGTGGCCTGGCGCATGAAACTGTTCTCGGCGGCTTACCAGTTGGGCGTGGAATTGCGGACGCGCTTTTACCGCCGCCTTTCCCTGCAGGGCCCCCAGTTTTTCCAGAAGCAGCGTACCGGCGACCTGATGGCGCTGGCCACCAACGATATCGATGCCATCGAGATGGCGGCCGGTGAGGCCATGCTGGCGGGCTTCGATGGCACCCTGACCTTGCTGCTGGTGCTGGGCATGATGCTGGTGGGCGTCGACTGGCGCCTGGCCTTGTTCGCGCTGATCCCCTTCCCTTTGATGGGGTGGGCCTTCTGGCGCATTTCTTCGCACATCCACACCGCGTCCGCCGATTCGCTGCGCCGTTTCAGCGCGCTCAACGACCATGTGCAGGAAACCCTGTCCGGCGTGCGCACCTTGCGCGCCCTCGGCCTGGAGCAGCGCAGCAGCACACGCTTCGAGGAACTGGCCGGCGCCGCCGCCGAATCCAGCCTGGCCGCGCAGCGCTGGGAGGCGGCCTATGAACCTGCCGTGGGCTTGGCCCTGACCGCCGCCACCTGCCTGTCGCTGGGCCTGGGCGGCTACCTGGTGTGGATCAACGAGTTGACCATTGGTGAGCTCACGAGCTTCAGCATGTACCTGGGCCAGTTGATCTGGCCGATGTTCGCGGCGGGCTGGGTGCTGTCGCTGATCGAACGCGGGCGGGCCGCCTACGCGCGCCTGCAACCGATGCTGGACGCGCCGCTCACCATCGAAGACCGCGGCACCCTGGCGCACGTGGCGCCGGGCGCGCTGGAACTGCGCGGCATCGGCTTTTCCTATCCCGGCCAGCAGGAAGCCGCCCTGTCCGATATCACACTGACGCTGAAGCCGGGCCAGACCCTGGGCCTGGTCGGCCCCACCGGCGCCGGCAAATCGACCTTGCTGCGCGTGCTGCTGCGCCAGCTCACCCCGACCCACGGCAGCGCGCTGTGGAGCGGCCACGCGCTGGACCAGTACACCCTGCAAGCCCTGCGCGCCGCCATCAGCTGGGTGCCGCAGGAATCCTTCCTGTTCTCGGCCTCGATTGCCGACAATATCGCGCTGGCCCGTCCCGGCGCGACGCGGGCGGACGTGGAACGGGCGGCATCGCTGGCGGCCATCCACGACGACATCCAGCTGTTCCCGCACAAGTACGAAACGGAAGTGGGCGAGAAAGGCATCACGCTGTCCGGCGGCCAGCGCCAGCGCGTCGCCATTGCGCGCGCCCTGCTCTCGGACAACGACCTGCTGCTGCTGGACGATGCCCTGTCGGCCGTGGATACCGGCACCGAAACCGCCATCCTGGAACACCTGGAAGAACTGCGCCGCGCCCACCCCACGCGCAGCGCCATCATCGCCAGCCACCGCCTGAGCGCCGTGGTGGATGCGGACCAGATCGTGGTGCTGCAGCGGGGCCGCATCACCGAGGCGGGCACGCATGAAGAATTGCTCGCGCTGAACGGCTGGTACGCCAGCCAGTGGCGCTACCAACAACTGGAGGCCAGCCTTGACGCAGCCTGACCAATCAAGCAGCGGCGCCAGCGCCCGCGAACAGACGCGCCAGGCCATCGGCCTGCTGCGCGAGGCGTCCGGGCCCGACCTGCCCCACCTCGGCTGGGCCGTGCTGTTCCTGTTGCTGGCGGCCGGCATGGAAGTGCTGGGCCCCCTGCTGGGCAAGCGCCTGATCGACGAACACCTGCTGCCCAGGCACCTGGACTGGCCGCGCATGGCGCTGCTGCTGGGCGGCGTGCTGCTGACCGGCTGGATCGCGAGTTGGGTGCGCTACCTGCAGCTGGTGCGCCTGTCCGGCGTGGCCATGCGCTCGGTGCGGCGCCTGCGCGAGCGCGTCTACAGCCACGTGCTGCGGCTGCCCATGGCCTTCTTCGACCGCGCCATCACGGGCCAGCTGGTGTCGCGCGTCACCAACGACACCGAGGCGGTGAAAGGCCTGTACATCCAGGTGCTGTTCGTGATCCTGGACAGCACCATCGTGCTGGCCGGCACCGTGGCCGCCATGGCCTGGCTGGACTGGCGCCTGATGACCATCGTGGTGGCGCTGCTGCCCTTCGTGCTGGTGATCGTGTGGCTGTACCAGCGCCTGAGCGCACCGGCCGTCACCCGCGCGCGCCAGCTGCGCAGCGACATCAATGCGCAGATCGCGGAGTCGATCGGCGGCATGGCGGTGCTGCAGGCGAACAATGCGGAACGCCGCTTCGGCGAACGCTTTGCGCGCACCAATGCGGAACACTACACCCAGCGCCTGGCCGAGATCCGCGCCAACGCCTGGCTGCTGCGTCCCGCGCTGGACATGCTGAACATCGTGCTGCTGGCCTCCGTGATCTTCGTGTTCGGACAGCGCGACATGAGCGCGGCGGAAGTGGGCGTGCTGTATGCCTTCATCAACTACATCGCGCGCGTGATCGAGCCGCTGATCCAGATCACCATGCAATTCAGCCAGCTGCAGCAATCGGTGGTGGCGACGTCGCGTGTGGCGACCCTGCTGGGCGAGCAGAGCGCGGCGGAACACCGTGCCGGCGCCGGCAGCCACGCGCGCCATGCCGCCAATGACGACGGCACGCCGGCGGTCGACATCCGCAACCTGGACTTCGAATACCTGGCGGGCCAGCGCGTGCTGCACCAGCTGTCGCTGGCCATCCCCCAGGGCGCCTTCTTCGGCATCGTCGGTCATACCGGCAGCGGCAAGTCGACGCTGCTGTCGCTGCTGCTGCGCTACTACCCCGCCCCGCACGGCAGCATCCGCATGAACGGCATGCTGCTCGATGAAATCGACAATGAGCAGTTCCGTGCCGACGTCGGCCTGGTGCCGCAGGATCCCTTCCTGCTGGCCGCCTCGGCGCGCGACAACATCGACATGGGGCGCGGCCTGGGGCAACATGAGATCGAAGCGGCCGCCCGCGCCGCCCACTGCCACGACTTCATCATGGCGATGGAGGAAGGCTACGACACCGTGCTGGGCGAAGGCGGCTCGCGCCTGTCTTCCGGCCAGAAGCAGCTGATCGCCATCGCCCGCGCGCTGGCGGGCAAGCCGCGCATCCTGCTGCTGGATGAAGCCACCTCGCGCATCGATTCGCATACGGAGCAGATCGTGCAGGTGGCGCTGAACGAGTTGCGTGGCCAGGTCACCATCATCGCCATCGCCCACCGCCTGTCCACCATCCGCGAGGCCGACCGCATCGTCGTGCTGAACCACGGCCGCATCGTCGAGCAGGGTCCGCACGATGAACTGATGCAGCTGGAAAACGGCTTGTACCAGCGCCTCTACCTGCTGCAACAGCTGGCTGCCTAGGCCCGGCGCCAGCTGCTGTGGGCCAGGCCGGCCGCCCATGCCAGCGCAGCGGCCAGCGCCCAGCCGGCAGCCGTGCCGGCGGTAGCGGCGCCGTTGAAACCTACCATGTCCAGCACGGCTTCCTTCGGTGCATTCAGGGCCACGTACCAGGTGAACAGGAACAGCGCGAGGAACAGGCGAGCGCCGCGCGTCAATCCGCCCAGCAGGCTGGCCAGGGAAGCCAGTGCCAGCACGCCGGCGGCCGCCGACAGCGCGCGCAGCGGCGCTGCACCGGCCCAGCGCACTGCCACCACAGCCAGCGGCAGGGCCAGCACCACGGCGGCGCACCAGTGGCGCAGGAAGCGCCGCGCGGAACCGCCCGGCAGCGCGCCGGTCATGGCATCCGCCCCATGCTGCCAGTCGCGCGGCGCGATGCCGCACACCACCACGCCCCAGCAGGCAACGCCGGCCGTCATCACCCCCGGCAGCAGCGCGGTATCGGCGCAGGCTGCCGTGATGCCCGTCGCCAGCAGCGCCACCGTGGCCGCGGGCGACATCGACAGCACCAGGGCCACCTCCGCCAGCACCTCGCCGCCAAAGCCCGGTACGCGCAAGGCCAATGCCGGCAGCGGCCGCACCAGCCAGCCTGCGGGCCGCAGCAGGCGATCCGCCAGCGCCAGCAGGCGATTGCCGTGCGCGGACCGCGGCCGCACGCGGTCTGGCGAATAGCGGTGGAACAGCAAGGCCGCCGGCACCAGCAGCAGGATGGACAGGGCCAGGGTGCAGGCCCGGATCGCCCAGGCACCAAGGGTCCAGAACGCGTCCGGCATCACGATCGGCGCCACCGCCGGATCGAAGCCGTGCCGGCCAAGGGCGAAGTAAGTCGTGGCAAAGTGGTCGCGCAGCGCAACGACCGCCACCGACAAGCCGGAAAAATCGAGGTACAGCGGCCAGGTCACGCCGGGGTTTTCCACCACGCCGGCAATCGCGCCGAACTGCGCGCACCAGAGGATGAAATACAGCACATCCCCGCGCTTGCCCACCAGCGGCCCGATATGGTCGAACAGGACCGCGGCGGCGGCGCTGTAGCTGACGATGGGCAGCAGCATCAGCACGTAGGTCTGCAGGTAAATGTGCAGCTGGACCGGGCCTTCGCCGCGCAAGGCATGCAGGGCCAGGGTCGAACCGAGATAGGCCAGCACAAGGAGCAGCAGGTAGGCCACGCCGCCCAGCCAGCGCGCGGCGGCCAGCAGCCCGTTGCCGGCGCCCGTCGCGGCGATCACCGCCCCCACGCCGCTGCGCAGGTCCTCGGCGGCGCGGCCACGCAGCAGGAAGAAGCCGGCCAGCCCGACCAGCATGCTGGCGATATGCGCGCTGCCGAAAGCCAGCGCCTGGCTGGTGTACAGCACGCGCTGGTGGTCGATCACCATCATGGTGACGCCATCGGCCGGATCGGCAATCGCCAGCCAGCACAGGCCGGTCACGGCCAGCAAGACCGCCAGCGTGGACAGGCGCCGCAGGCGCAGCCGCACCTCGTTCAACGCGATGACGCGCAGGGCATAAGCGTTCATGCCTCCTCCGCCACGCTGTCCGCAAGCGCGTAACGCTGCGCCATCAAGGCTTCTTCCAGGCTCGGCTCGACCGGCTGCGCACCGGCCAGCGGCGAGCCCGGATGCGCCACCCGCAGCTGTACCAGCGCGCCCTGGCGCTGCGCCTGCAGCACGTGCAGCCGGCTGCGCAGCGCATCGTAGTCGGCCGCATCCACGCTGGCCTGCCACACATGGCCGCGGGCGCGCTGCAGGATGGCATCCGACGTTTCCAGCGCCAGCAGGCGGCCCTTGCGCATGATGGCCAGCTGGCCGGCGATGCTTTCCACGTCCGGCACGATATGGGTGGAGACGATCACCAGCTTGCCGAAGCCCAGTTCGGACAGCAGCCGGCGGAAGCGCAGCCTTTCCTCCGGATCCAGGCCCGCCGTCGGCTCGTCCACGATCAGGATATCGGGGTCGTTCAGCAGCGCCTGGGCGATGCCCAGCCGGCGCCGCATGCCGCCGGAGAAGGAAGCCGCCGGCCGTGCCGCGTGTTCGGCCAGGTTGACCAGTTCCAGCAGGTGGCGGATGCGGGCCGGGTCGCGCACGCCCTTGAGCGCGGCAAAATACTGCATGCATTCGAGCGCCGTCAGGTTCGGATAGACGCCGAATTCCTGCGGCAGGAAACCGAGCCGGCGCCGCATCGCATCCGGCTTGCGCACGATGTCGACGCCGTCGAACAGGATGGTGCCCGCGCTTGGCCGCGACAGCGTGGCGACCAGCTGCATGAGGGTGGTTTTGCCGGCGCCGTTGTGGCCCACCAGGCCAACCACGCCGGTTCCCAGTGTGAGCGAGACGTCGTCGACCGCCTTGAGGTCGCGGAAAGCCTTGCTGACGTTGCGCAGTTCCAGCATCTTGTTACTCCCGGTTTGGATGATGGAGCGACTGTATCCGCGCCGCGGGCCGCCGGCACGGCCCTTGCGACGAACGGCAGGATTGCGGGGGCGGGTTGCAATATTGTGCAACTAGTTACACAAGTGAAAAGGCTACTTGCATTTTCCCCACATTTTGGGCGGCTGACATGCAAATAGTGACGACCAACCCGGCTTTCCGGCTTGCAACAGGCATATAATGAATCGCACCCGCTGACCACGCGTACATCAAGGACCCAAGTTGCCAGGCTTTCCGGTTTCGACCATTTCCAAGCGCCTCCGAATGCTGGTTGGCGCCTGCCTGCTTGCGCCCCTGTTTGCCCTGGCCCACCCGCTCGACGGCGACATTGCGGAAATCCGCGAACTGGTGCGCTTCGTGCCGGAAAAGGCCATGGTCCAGCTGCAGCAGATGGAGCCGCTGGCGCGCAGCGCGCCGCCCCTGACCCGCGCCGAATTCCTGGCCCAGCTCAGCCTGACCCACCGCAGCCTTGGCAAGCACGATGTCGCGCTCGCCCTGGCCGAAGAACTGCATGACTATGGGCGTGCCCAGGACAACAACATCATCATCGCCAAGGGACTGCTGACCAAGGCTTATGTCCGCTCGGCGATGAACGAACGCCAGCTGTCGCACGAGCTGGCGTTCGAAGCGGAAAAGCTGGCCAATGCCACCAGCGACCTGGTGCTGCGCGTGCAGGCCACCATCACGGCTGGCCAGAGCTACGCCGAACAGGGCAATTTCCCGGTGGCGCTGAACCGCCTGCAATCGGCGGTCGAACTGGCGCAAAAGGTGGAAACCGACAAGCTCCCGCTGGCCAGCGCGCTCAACGCCCTGACCCTGCTGTACACCCAGATGCGCGAGTACGACAAGGCCTGGGAAGCGCTGGGCGAGACCTTCGAAGTCACGGAAGCCCTGAATTCGCCGGGCCGCCTGGCCATCGCCAACAACACGGAATACGGCCTGGCGGTCGACACCCACCAGTACAAGCGCGGCATGCGCGCGCTGCTGGCCAACCTGGAGCTGACCCGCAAGCTGGGTGCCAAGCGCATGATCGCCACCACGCTGGTGAACCTGTCCGACATCAACCTGAAGCTGCACGAATTCCCGACCGCGCTGCGCTTTGCCAACGAAGCCTCGGCCGCGGCGCGCGACGCCAACGATGAACTGAACGAGGCCGTGGCGCGCATCAATGCCGGCCAGGCTTACATGGGCACCAACCGGGTCGCCGAAGGCAAGAAATCCTTCGCGGCCGGCATGGCGTATTTCGAAAAGATGGGCGACAAGCCGGAACTGCAGGCGCTGTTGACGGAATACGGCGAAGCGCTGGAGCGCGTGGGCGACTACCAAGGCGCGGTGGAAGCCTACCACCGCGAGCGCAAGATTTCGGACGAGCTGTTCGAAGCCCAGCGCAAGAAAGCCATGTGGGAACTGCAGGAAAAGTACGACACCGAAAAGAAGAAGCGTCAGATCGAACAGCTGTCCCACGAAAACCAGGCCAAGGGCGCCGAACTGACGGCGCGCCGCCTGCAGCAGCGCATCTGGTGGCTGCTGGCCGTGGTGTTCGCGCTGGCCGCCGTGATCGTCGGCCTGCTGTACCGCAAGGTGCGCCAGGCCAATGCCCAGCTGGAAGTGAAGAACCTGGAGCTGAAGGCGCAAAGCTCGCTCGACCCGCTCACCTCACTGTACAACCGCCGCCACTTCCAGGAATACATGCGCACGCATAACCAGGTGGAGCGGCGCGGCGCCAATGGCGAAGACATCGTCGGCGCCCTGTTCCTGCTGGACGTCGACCACTTCAAGCACGTCAACGACACCTATGGCCACGCCGCCGGCGACGCGGTGCTGAAGACCATCGCGGAGGGCCTGCGCATCGCCCTGCGTGAAACCGACATGATCGTGCGCTGGGGCGGTGAGGAATTCCTGGCCTTCCTGCCGGCCATCCCGCGCAACGGCGTGGACGAAATCGCGCGCCGCATCCTGAGCTGCGTGTCGTCGCAGCCGGTGCCGTTCCAGGACCACATGATCCACGTGAATGTGTCGGTCGGCTTCGCGCCGTTCCCGCTGGCGCCGGGCGGCGAACCGCTGCCGTGGGAACGCGCGGTCAACCTGGTGGACATGGCGCTCTACCTGGCCAAGGCCCATGGCCGCAACCGCGCCTATGGCGTGCGCGGCTTCGAGAACTTCGAGCAGACCTCCATGGAAGCGATCGAGCAGAACCTGGAGCAGGCCTGGCGCGCCGGCTTCGTCGACCTGACCCTGGTGCTGGGCGGCGCCCCCGAAGAGCCGCCGCCCTCGAATGTGGTGCCGCTGAAGACCAAGGCCGGCAACTAGTCCGGCAGCTAGTTCTTTTCCTTGCGCGCCTCGCGCGCCGATTGCTGCATTTCCTTGCCGGCCTGCTCGACTTTCTCGCCCAGCTTTTCGGTCGCCTTGTTCAATTTCTCGCCCGCCTTCTGGGCCGCCTGGTCCAGCTTTTCGCCCGCCTGGTCCAGCTTTTCGCTGGCCTTGACGGCGGCCTTGTCGATTTCGCGGCCGGCCTGTTCGGCCGGGCCGATGCGCTTGTCTTCCGGCTTCTGGCAGGCGCCGAGCGAGGCCAGGGCCAGCGCCGCCAACAGCATTGCAAACACGCGTTTCATGGTTGCTCCTTTTCCTTCCAGCAGTGTGAAAATGTTACGCTAGAATACTCCAATGGACGCGCACATTCCCATCCTCAAGCGGGCGGGCATGGTGCTGGTGGTGCTGGGCACCTGCGGCCTGCTGGCCATCCGGTCCGGCTTTTTCCTGCTCGGCGCGGCAGCCGGTGTCGGCTTGCTGTGCGGCAGCCTGCACGTGGCGTCCGCCGTGCGCTGGATCGCCGCCTTTGCGCTGTGCGCCCTCGGCGTGATGATGCTGGCCTGGCCCCTGATGCAGCCGGTCGACCTGACCCTGGCCCAGCTCAAGCTGCAGCCGCGCATGCTGCCTTCCCTGGCCGCCAGCGCCACCTGGCTGGTCCTCCTGCACTGGCTGTACCGCACCCTGGGCGCGCCGGCGGTGCTGGCCGCGCGCCGCGCCGCCGGCCACAAGCCGCGCCATATGGGCGTGGCGGCGGCCAGCGGCGCCGCGCTGTCGCTGCTCCTGTGCGTCACCCTGGCGCTGCTGCTGAACGGCGAAGCGGCCGAGCGCGCGCGCCGTGCGGCGGAACGCCAGTTCGGGCCCGATTACCGCTACCACGTGGCGGCGCTGAAAGTGTCCAGCTCGCGCGAAGGCAAGCATGTGGAAGGACTGGTCACGGCCTGGAATGGCCGCGAGATCCGCCATGTGCCGGTCGAATGGCAGGAAGACGCTAACGGCGGCCAATGACGAAGGCGCCCACCAGGGCCGCCAGCGCGAACACCAGCAGCGTGCTGCAGAACGCCAGGTTGAGGAATTTGGACAGGTTGAGGACACCGAACACGGCCGCGCCAAGGAAGGCCAGCCCAAAGAACAGCAGCCAGCCGGCGGTATCGGCGGCGGCCAGGTCGGCGCCGCGTGCCCGTGCATGGCGCGTGAACGCGCGCCGGATAACGTTGGATGCCAGCAACACAATCAGGAATGCGCTGCCAGCGGCTAACAGGCCGACTTGCATGCATCCATGGTAGCACTGCCGTTAATCGGCGACGATCTTTTTCGGCGGCGGCGGCGGGGCAAAGGCGACGGTATCGCCTTCCGGCGCGGTATCCAGGGCGTCCGACTGCTCGAGCCAGCGATCCAGGCTGGCGCGGCGGCGGATCGTGATGCCCTTGTTGCTGATGTAACCGACCTGCTCGAAGTTGTCGGATTTGCAGACCATCTTGGAGGTGGTCGGCAGGTTGTCCCGCAAGCGGTCGTAAGCCTTGCGCGCCTTCTGTTCCCACTTGGCCAGGGTCGGCTCGTTGAAGCGGTTGCTTTCGTAATAGATGGTCAAGGTGTGGTCGTGATTGCCGAAGCCGACCAC
>CBHWEO010000206.1:0-10055 GCA_966112955.1 uncultured Duganella sp.
AATCGTCCAGTGGCGTCTCGTCTTTTCCGTAGCTCCACCAGATGCGCTTGACGGACTTTGCCGCGTTGGCGGCCGGCTGCCCTGCTGCCGCCGCCGGCCCCGCCGCCGCTGCGGTTCCAGCTCCGGCTCCGGCGCCAGGCGCAGCGGCCGCTGCCGCCGCCTTGCTCGAAGCCGGTGGCGCGGCGGGCGCGCCGCCCGCCCCGCCGCCCGGCGCCACGACATCGGTGAACTGGCTGGCGACCAGCGTCGCGCCGCAGGACGTCTTCATGCCAGCCACCGCCACGCCCTTGCCGAAGATGGTGGTGGTCTGCACGCCCTCCACGATCGTGTGGGTGCCGCGGCATTTGGGGCAGGACACCTTGTGGCCAATGAACGCGATCGGCTTACCCTGGCAGATGTCGGTCTGCGAGCCTTCCAGCACCTTGCCGCCGTGGCTCGTCGAATCGCCCAGGCGAATGATTTCTCCCGCCATTGCTTATCCTTTCACATCTTGAAGGGGGAATCCGGATCGTTCTTGCACCTCAGCAGGGGCGTGCCGCCATCGAGTTTGCCGACCTCGGCGACGCCCGCCTTGCCGCAGGATTCTTCCAGGCGCGGCAAAGCGAACTGGCGCAGGCGGCGGCCCCTGGCGTCAAAGACAAAGCCCTGCCCGCCCACGAACTTGCTGTCGTGGCAGTCCTCGTCCGTGCAGTAGCGCATGCAATCCCGGCACGCCAGCGCCTCGCCCTCGCGGAAGGCCCGGCACGCCGCATACTCCGGCGGCACCACGACCTGGAAGCTGCCGGAGCGGAAATAGCCGCATTTGCCACCGGCGTAGAAGCGGCCGATACCGCCCTCCGCATGCGGGTAATCGAAGTCGCCGGCGCTGGCAATGCCGGGGACCACGACAACGCCGCGGCGGTCCACCGCCACCACCTCGAAAGGCTCGGCAATGACAATGACGGCCATGCCCGATTTGTTGGGCACGATGTTCCTGAGGTACTGCGGTTTCACCCGCCGCACGGCCCCTGTGGCATCGAAACAGGCGGCCGACCATTGCTCGTTGGAGCGCGTGGAAGGACATGGCGACTCCGTCGCGCTTGCGGCACACGCCGTGCACAGCAGGATCAAGGCAAGCAACAGGGAACGCATTACTTCAACTCCCAGAATTTGACCCTGGCGGTCTGCACAAGCTTGGGCCGGGCAGGATCGCCGGCCAGCTGTGTGAGCCAGAAATGGTAGTTGGCGTCGGCCGGCGAATCGTGGTGGTCCGCATAGGCCAGCGACTTGGCCCCGCCATCCCACAGCGTGAAGTGGCCGGAAGCGTCGCCCCACCCGTTGACCTCGAACACGACGATGCCGTGTTTCGAGGCCAGCCTGGTATCGAGGAAGTCCTGCGCCTGCTTGACGCGCTCCTTGAACACGGCGGCCATGCCCGCGTTATCGGACAGCATGCTGTTCGGGATTAGCTTCAGGGCAAGTTCCTCGTCGGCGCCCCTGAAACGCGAAGCCAGTTCGCCTTTCAGGTCGCCCACGCGTATCCAGTACGAATAGCCGTCGTCGCCCTGCATGCTGCCGCCCTTGCTGGGCGCCGCCCCCAGCTTCAAGCCGCTGCGGTTCAAGGCATACGACATGCGTACGGCGCAAGTGTTGGCGTAGGCTGCCTGCTTGTACAGGTTTTTGAAGCGGCCGCCGATCATGCGGTCGTACAGGTCCGGGGTGGCGACGGTCTTGTCCGGGTAATGCTTCTTCATGTCCGCCCACGACGGGCGGCGCGCCGTGACGCTCGCTGTCGCAGCGCCGGAGCTCGCGGTAATGGCCATGCTGGTATTCCTCAAGATTAACTCGAGGCAATACTAGCATTTTTAACAATTAACCCCTGTCACGATTGGAACAGCCTATACCCAGGCCTGGAACTCGATACCGTTCTGCATGCTGCCGACCAGGGCGCTGTAGTTTTCGTCGCTTTCGCTGAAGCCGACCAGCACTTCCGTCACCGAAGCCTTGTGGGTGTCCAGGATGTTCACCCAGTAGTCCAGGCCGGCCTGGTCGGGCGCGCGGTGCAGCACGTTCTGGTAGAAGCGGTACACCAAGTCATAATTGCTCGGCTGGCTGCCGTAAATGCTGCGGAATTCGTTGGAATTCACAAAGCCGCTGGCCATTGTGTTCAGCGCCATGCCGTCGTCGAGCTTGGCGATCCAGTAGCCCAGGCCCGCCTTGTCCGGCGCGCGGTTGAAGGCGGCCTGGTACAGGCGGTAGGCTTCGCCCGCCGCGCCGTTGATGTCGAAGGCGACGTCGATATCCTTGAAGTCCAGGCGTTCGATGTTCGACAGCAGGTCCTTGCCCTCATTGCCGACCAGGTCGGTCACCAGCACGCGGTCGCCATCGACTTTCACCGCGTATTCGCTGCGATAGCCGTTGTAGAAGGCTTCATCGAGGCCGGTGCCGCCATCGAGATAGTCGTTGCCGCGCCCCCCGAACAGGGAATCCCGGCCTTCGTAGCCGAAGATATTGTCGTCGTTGGCGCTGCCGTTGATTTCCTCGGCGTTGGACGAACCGTAGATATTGAAACCGGTCAGCGTGCCCAGGTCTTCGTAAACGCTCAGCGTGACGGCTTGCTGGCCGGCGCCGGCGCCCTGCCACCACGAGGCATCGACGTAATAGGTGCCGGTGTAGGGCGCCACGAAGGTGACGTGGTCGTAACCCCAGCCGCCCGTGTGGTCGTCTTCCGCGATGGCGTAGCCGCGGTCGTCGAACACCAGCAGCACGTCCGGGTCCTTGTAGCTGGTGGAGCTCAGCGAATACACGGCGCCGGCAATCGCATTGAAGCTGAACACTGCCGCCCCGGCGGCGCCGGCATAGTTGGCCGTGTACTGCACCGCGTTCTCGTAATTGTGCGCGTCGTAAGCCGACAGCGGCAGGTGCGGTGCATTGGCCATTTCGTACTGGGTCAGGCGGGTGAAGTACGGAATGGTGGTGTAGCTCATGGCGGCGGTCTCCGGGGGTTGTCCTGATTTGCATCTTAGCCAGACGGCGCGGCGATGCAGCCAAGAATTACAATTTGTTTCGCAGCTTACCAGGGGTCATACGGGATCCCATTGCTCATGGCGCCAATCAGCTGCAGGTAGTTTTCCGCGCTTTCGCTGAAACCGACCAGGGCCTGGGCCCGCGTGGCAAGGTTGGCATCCAGTACATGCACCCAGAAATCGAGCCCGCCCGCATCCGGCTCGCGGTGCAGCACGTTAAGGTAGAAGCGGTAAACCACATCGTAATTGCTGGGGGCGTTGCCATAGATGCTGCGGAATTCGGCGGAATCGATGAAGCCGCCCGCAATCCCTTCCAGGCTGGCGCCCTGGTCGAGCTGGTGGATCCAGAATCCCAGCCCGGCCAGGTCGGGGGCGCGGTTGAAGGCGGCCTGGTAGATGCGGAACGCCTTGCCGCCCGCGCCATCGACGTCCAGCGCCACCGAGATGTCCGGGAAGGCGAGCCGCTCCACATTGGACATCAGGTCGCGCCCTTCCGTGCCGACCGGCTCGGTGACCAGGAAGCGGTCGCCGAACTGGCGCACTTCGTACTGCGCGCGGGGGTGGCTGTAGACGGCGGTATCGAGGCCGGTGCCGCCGTCGATATAGTCGTCGCCACCGAGGCCGCGCAGGATGTCGTTGCCGCCGCGGCCAAACAGGTTTTCCGCGCCGCCGCTGCCGCTCAGGATGTCCGCGGCCTCGCTGCCGGCAACGACGGGCGCGCCGGCCGGATTGAGGTCTTCATACACGCTGAGGGTGACGCCCTGCTGCCCTTCTCCGCTGGCCTGCCGCCAGCCTGGCGACACGAAGAAGATCCCGCTGTAAGGGGCGATAAAGGTCAGGTGGTCGGAGCCGGGAAGCCCGGTGGCATCGTCTTCCGCGATGGCGTTGCCGGCCTGGTCATACACCAGCAGCACGCCGGGGTCGTTGAAGCTGGTCGACTGCAGGGTATAGACCGCGCCGGCCGCAGCCTGCCAACTGAAGAGGGCTTCAGCGGCGCCGATCGGGTATTCGGCATAGTACTGGACCACGCTTTCATAGCCAGCCAGGCCGTAAGTGACAAGGTCCAACTGGAGCGCGCCGTCCATCTGGCCCTGACTGAGCCGTGGGTAGCTCATCAGCTGCTCCTGTGCTGTCCTGGCTCCATGATAGCCAGCCACGGCACAGGCGGACGCACTATTGCTCAGAAGCGTTCGTAGCCCTGCAGGTAGCGCCATTCGCCGGGCTGCAGGCCGGCCATGGAAATGCGGCCGATGCGCTGGCGCTTGACGGCCGTGGCCTTCAGGCCGACGTCGGCGCACAGCTTGACCACCAGCGAGGGCTTGGGCGGCTTCACGGCGAAGCGCAGGCGGTGTTCGTTTTGCCAGCTGACCTTGCCGCTGCCCTGGTTCAGCAGCGTGAGGCCGTTGTCGGCGATGGCGCCTTCCACGTCGACGATCAACTCCTGTTCCACGCCGGCGCCCTCTTCCACCAGCTTGCGGGCCACGCGGAAGTCCTGCGTGAACACGAACAGGCCGCTGGCTTGCGGGTCCAGCGGCTGGCATGGCGTGAGGTTGCGCAGGTGGCGCTTGAGGAAGCGCACGCGCTGGGCATCCTTGCTGCGCGCTTCCGGCAGCAGGCAGGCCAGCGGGTCGGCGCCGGCCGGTTTGTTCAAGAGGATGGTGACGGGCGCGATGTCGAGCAGCGTGGCGCCGGGCACCAGCGCGACCTGCTGGCCTGGCGCGACGCGCGCGCCGGGTTCTTCCACCACTTCGCCGTCGACTGTGACGAAAGCGCCTTCGATATAGTTTTCCGCTTCGCGGCGCGAGCATGGGACCATGTCCGCCACGCGCTTGGCGAGGCGGATGGTGTTGTCTTCGTTGTTCATTATTGCTTGAAGTAGTGGGCGAATACCGCGGCGACGTGTTCCAGGTCGGCGCGCGTCACGTCGAGGTGCGTGACCAGGCGCAGGGTCGGCGCCATCGATACGCGGATGCGTTCCGCCGCCAGCGCGGCATTCAAGCCCTCGCAGGCTTCGCGCGGCACGCCGATGTACAGGATGTTCGTTTGCGGCACGCTCACCTGCAGCAAGCCGATCTTCGACAGCTGGGCGGCCAGCCAGGCGGCGTTGGCATGGTCCTGGGCCAGGCGCTGCACGTTGTTCTGCAAGGCGTACAGGCCGGCCGCGGCGATCACGCCGGCCTGGCGCATGCCGCCGCCCAGCATCTTGCGCCAGCGCTTGCCCTGTTCTATCAGGGCGCGCGAACCGCAAAGCACGGAACCGACCGGTGCGCCCAGGCCTTTGCTGAGGCAGACCGACACGCTATCGAAGCCTTGCACGGCATCCTTCAGCGTAATCCCTTGCTTGACGGCGGCATTGCAGATGCGTGCGCCGTCCAGGTGGGTGGCCAGGCCGCGTGCGCGTGCCAGGCTGGTGGCCTGCGCCACGTACTGCTGCGGCAGGACCTTGCCGCCGATGGTGTTTTCCAGCGCCAGCAGCCGGGTGCGCGCAAAGTGGAAATCGTTCGGCTTGATGGCCGCTTCGATGTCCGCCAGCGCAATGCTGCCGTCGGGCTGGTTGACGATCGGCTGCGGCTGGATGCTGCCCAGGACAGCGGCGCCGCCGCCTTCGAATTTATAGGTATGGGCATCCTGCCCGACCAGGTATTCGTCGCCGCGGCCGCAATGGGCCAGCAAGGCGATCAGGTTGGTCTGCGTGCCGCTCGGCGCGAACAGGGCGGTCTCGTAGCCAAACAGTTCCGCGGCGTAGGCCTGCAAGGCGTTGACCGTGGGGTCGTCGCCGTACACGTCGTCACCCACCGGCGCCACCAGCATGGCCTCGCGCATGCCCGGGCTGGGCTGGGTGACAGTGTCGCTGCGCAAATCGATCCAGCGGTCGCCGCCGGATGCGCTGGCGGGGGCCGCGCCGCTGCCGGGGTAGCCGGCGGGATAGCCGGCGCTCATGGCGCCACCTCGGTGCCGGTATAGAAACGGCCGCTCATCTCGTCGAGGCCGACGGTGGACAGGACTTCCTTCAGGCGCTCGGCCGGACGGCGGCGCGGCAAGTTCTTGTACGTGGCAACGATCAATTCGTTTTTCATCGAATGCTCCCAACCTACGAGTTCAGTCACGGTGACCTGGTAGCCATGCGACTCCAGTTGCAAACAGCGTAGCACGTTGGTGATCTGGCTGCCGAACTCACGGGTGTGAATCGGGTGGCGCCACAATTCGGTCAGCACATTCTTGCCCAGCGCGGAACCCTTGTTCTTGCGCAGCACGGAGGCCACCTCGGCCTGGCAGCACGGCACCAGCACGATATGCTTCGCTTTTTTCTTCAGCGCGAAGTCGATGGCGTCGTCGGTGGCGGTATTGCAGGCGTGCAGCGCGGTAACGATGTCGATTTGCTCCGGCAGCCGGTCGGACGTGGTGGACTCGGCCACCGACAGCGGCAGGAAGCTCATGCCCGGGAAATCGAACTTGCGCGCCAGTTCCTCGGAACGCGCCACCAGCTCTTCGCGGGTTTCGATGCCGTAGATGTGCGACTCGTCGCCCAATGCCTTGAAGAACAGGTCGTAGATGATGAAGCCGAGGTAGGACTTGCCGGCCCCGTGGTCGACCAGCGAGACCGAACCCTTGGCCTCGCGTACGTCCTTCAGCAGCGGTTCGATGAATTGGTAGAGGTGGTAGACCTGCTTCAGCTTGCGGCGGCTGTCCTGGTTCAGCTTGCCGTCGCGGGTCAGGATGTGCAGTTCCTGCAGCAGCGCGACCGACTGGCCGGGCTTGACTTCGGGGATATCGGTAACGGTGGCCGGCAATGGCGCCGCCGGGGCCTTACTGCGCTTCATCGATCCACGCCTGCTGGATCGCTTCCAGCACTTTTTCGCCGCCGCGCTTGTGGTCGTCGTCGAACTCTTCCAGGTCCACGATCCAGTTGTGCAGGTCGACGAAGCGCACGGTCGTCGGGTCGACGTCCGGGTACTTATCGTACAGGGCTTCGGCAATGGCCGTGACATCAGTCCATTTCAGCATGGTGCACTCCCGGCTCAGTGGCCGCCTTCGCTGGCGTGGTTGATCGTGTACTTCGGGATTTCGATGACCAGGTCTTCGTCGGCCACGATGGACTGGCAGGACAGGCGCGAGCACGCCTCCAGGCCCCAGGCCTTGTCCAGCAGGTCTTCCTCGGTTTCGGTCGCTTCGTTGAGCGAGTCGAAGCCTTCACGCACCAGCACGTGGCAGGTGGTGCAGGCGCAGGACTTCTCGCAAGCGTGCTCGATATGGATGTCGTTCTCCAGCAGGACGTCGCACACGGACTTGCCTGCTTCGGTTTCGATCACGGCGCCTTCGGGGCACAGCTTGGCGTGCGGCAGGATGACGATTTGTGGCACTTCTTTTCCTCAGTCGATTAAACAACCTGGTCCAGCGACTTGCCGGCCAGTGCGCTGCGCACGCTGCGGTCCATGCGGCGCGATGCGAATTCTTCGGTGCCCTGGGCCAAGGCTTCGTAGGCGGCTTTCACCGCATAGTGGTCGGCTTCGCCGCTGCCGGACTTCACCAGCACGTCCATGGTGGCGGCCATCAGGGCTTCGATCTGCTTGCGCTCTTCTTCCGTCAGCAGCGCGCCGTCTTCGTCCAGCGCCGACTGGGTGGCCAGCATGATGCGCTCCGCTTCCACCTGCTCTTCGCGCAGGGCGCGCGCCTTCATATCGGCTTCAGCTTCGGAGTGCGATTCGGCCAGCATGCGCGCCACGTCGTCGTCGCCCAGGCCATAGGATGGCTTGACGGTGATCGACGCTTCCACGTTGGAGCGCAGTTCGCGCGCCGACACCGACAGCAGGCCGTCCGCATCCACCTGGTAGGTGATGCGGATGCGCGCCGCGCCGGCCGCCATGGGCGGAATGCCGCGCAGTTCGAAGCGCGCCAGCGAGCGGCAATCGCTCACCAGTTCGCGCTCGCCCTGCAGCACGTGCACCGCCAGCGCGGTCTGGCCATCCTTGAAGGTCGTGAATTCCTGCGCACGGGCACAAGGGATGGTGGAGTTGCGCGGGATGATCTTTTCGACCAGGCCGCCCATGGTTTCGATGCCCAGCGACAGTGGGATCACGTCCAGCAGCAGCCAGTCGTCGCCCGCGGCGCGGTTGCCGGCCAGCAGGTTGGCCTGGATGGCCGCGCCCAGCGCCACCACCTTGTCCGGGTCGATGTTCGCATGCGGGATGGTGTGGAAGAATTCGCCCACCGCGCGCTGCACGTGCGGCATGCGGGTGGCGCCGCCCACCATGACCACGCCGTCGATATCGTCGGCGTCGAGGTTGGCGTCGCGCAGCGCCTTCTTCACCGCATTCATGGTCTTGGCGACCAGGTGCTTGGTGATGTCGGCGAAAATTTCAGGGGTGATGCGCTGGTGGACTTCCTCGCCGGACTTCAGCATGGCGTCGATGGTCACTTCCGGCTTGGTCGACAGCAGCTCCTTGGCTTCGCGCGCCTTCACCATCAGGGTCGCGGTATCCTCGTCGGACAGGGGCGCCAGCTTTTCCTGCTCGTGCACCCAGCAGAACAGGCGATGGTCGAAGTCGTCGCCACCCAGGGCGGAGTCGCCACCGGTGGCCAGGACTTCGAATACACCCTTGGACAGCTTGAGGATCGAGATGTCGAAGGTGCCGCCGCCCAGGTCGTACACGGCGAAGATGCCTTCGGAACCGTTATCCAGGCCGTAGGCGATGGCCGCTGCAGTCGGTTCGGACAGCAGGCGCAACACGTTGATGCCGGCCAGTTGCGCGGCATCCTTGGTGGCCTGGCGCTGTGCTTCGTCGAAGTAAGCAGGCACGGTGATCACGGCGCCGACCAGGTCGTCGCCCAGGGAGTCTTCCGCGCGCTGGCGCAGGGTGGCCAGGATCTGGGCCGACACTTCGACCGGCGATTTCACGCCGGCCACGGTCTTCAGCTGTACCATGCCGGGCGCATCGACGAAATCGTATGGCAGGTTTTCGGCGTAGGCGATGTCCTTCAGGCCGCGGCCCATGAAGCGCTTGACCGACACAATGGTGTTCTTCGGATCGGTGGTCTGGTGTGCCTGGGCTTTGTAGCCGATATTCGCATGGCCGTTCGGCAGGTAGCGCACCACGGAAGGCAGCAGCGGGTGGCCGTCTTCGTCGTTCAGCACTTCGGGAATGCTGTTGCGCACGGTCGCTACCAGCGAGTTGGTGGTGCCGAGGTCGATGCCCACCGCCAGCCGGTGCTGGTGCGGGGCGGTCGACATGCCCGGTTCGGAAATCTGCAAGAGAGCCATGGTGAAACCTGTCTTATTCTTTTACGCCTCGATGGCGTCGTAAGCGAAGCGCACTTCTTCGCCGAATTTTTCGATGAACATCAGCGCGCGCACACCCTGCGCGACGGCGTGGAAGTCACCGGCATTGCAATGCTGTTCGATCTCCGCCAGCTGGCCCTTGCGGGCGGCGCGCAACTGGCCGTCCAGCTTGTCCAGCAGCCCGGCATCCTTGCCGGCGCGCGCCTCGGCCAGCTCTTCGCGCCATTCCATCTGCTGCATCAGGAAGTCCATCGGCATCGCCGTGTTGGATTCCATCTTCAGGTCGACGCCATTCAGCTCGCACAGGTATTGCGCGCGCTTCTGCGGGTTCTTCAGGGTCTGGTACGCCTCGTTGGCGCGGGTCGCCCATTGCATGGCGACGCGCTTTTCCGCATCGGTGGCGTTGACGAACTTGTCGGGGTGGACGCGGTTCTGGACTTCGCGGTAGGCGGCGTCCAGGGCCGCCGCGTCGACAGCGAACTGCTGGGGAAGCTGGAAGAGTTCGAAGTGGTTCTGCACGGTAGTTTAAATGCGGAAGCTTTCGCCGCAGCCGCAAGCATCCTTCTCGTTCGGGTTGTTGAACTTGAAGCCTTCGTTCAGGCCTTCGCGCGCGAAGTCCAGCTCCGTGCCGTCGATGTACGGCAGGCTTTTCGGGTCAACGAAAACCTTCACGCCGTGCGACTCGAAGACCTGGTCTTCGGCCGACGCTTCGTCCACATATTCCAGCTTGTAGGCCAGACCGGAGCAGCCGGTCGTGCGTACGCCAAAGCGCA
>CBHWEO010000207.1:0-10055 GCA_966112955.1 uncultured Duganella sp.
CCGATCGAATCGAAATTCAAGAAGCACAACATCGTCATCGACTACAACGCCGCCGCTCCCGACACCTCCAAGGCCACGGTGGAAGTCGAGACCGCCAGCCTGGACCTGGGCGAAGCCGAGATGAACAAGGAAGTGGCCAAGAAGGAATGGTTCAACTCCGCCCAATTCCCGAAAGCCACCTTCGTGTCCAGCGCAATCAAGAGCGCCGGCGCCGGCAAACTGAACGTGAGCGGCAAGCTGACCATCAAGGGCAAGGCCGCCGACGTGAGCTTCCCCATCACGGTCAAGTCCGAAGGCGGCAAGCAAGTATTCGAAGGCGCCCTGCCGATCAAGCGCCTGGCCTTCAATGTCGGTGAAGGCGAATGGAAGGACACCGGCATGGTGGCAGACGAAGTGACCATCAAGTTCCACGTAGTAGCTCAATAACCCTGGAGACCCCATGAAACTGAAGTTCATCAGCGCCGCCCTGCTGGCCGTATCCGCGGTCGGCGCCCATGCCGGCACTTACAACATCGACCCATCGCACACCTACCCCAGCTTCGAAGCCGACCACAAGGGCATTTCGCTCTGGCGCGGCAAGTTCGACAAGACCACCGGCGTGATCCAGATGGACCGCGCCGCCAAGACCGGCAGCATGGACATCACCATCGACGCCGCCTCGATCAACTTCGGCCTGGACAAGATGAACACCCACGCCAAGTCGCCGGACATGTTCAACGTCGAGAAATTCCCGACCGTGACCTACAAGGGCAAGAGCTTCAAGTTCGAAGGCGACCAGCTGGTGGCCGTGGAAGGCGAGCTGACCATGCTGGGCGTGACCAAGCCGGTGACGCTGAAGGTCAACAAGTTCAAATGCATCATGGACCAGCGCCTGAAGCGTGAAGTGTGCGGCGCCGACGCCTCGGCCGAGTTCAAGCGCACCGACTTCGGCCTGAACTACGCCACCCCCGCCTTCGCCCCCGAAGTGAAGCTGGCCATCCAGGTCGAAGCCGTCAAGGCCGAGTAACAGCTGACCTCGTGTCAACCTTGGGGCGGTACGGCGACCCGGCAGACCCTTTGGTTGACACGAGCGCGGCCGTTACGGCAGTTCCCGCTCGTAGGCCGCGCGCACGGCATCCTTGGCGTGCTCCCACGCCATGCGCGATTTACCCTTCACCGTTTCCCAATCCCGCTCCAGCTGGTCTTTCAGCTCGTCCCACGTGCCGCGGTAGCGCTGGCGCGCCGTGTAGCCGAGCATGTAGGCCGGCTCGTAGTCGTCGTAGTCGTAGTTCGGGTTGAAGTAGGATTCATTGCGGTAATGGTCCTGCCAGTAGACCCGCTCTTCGCTCGGGTTGAGCAGGGTGCCGATGCCCTGGCCCGCCAGGCCGCCCGCCAGTGCCCCGATCGCTCCGCCCGCTGCCATGCCCACCGGACCGGCCGGACTGCCCGCCGCAATGCCGGCCGCCGCCCCGCCCCCGGCGCCGATGCCGGTGGCCAGGTTATGGTCTTCCTCCGCATCCTCTTCTTTCGGGTTGACGATTTCCGCCGCGCCCTTGCCGACGAAGGCGCCCGCCACGCCGCCGATCACGGCGCCGGCCACCATGCCCGGCACGCCGGCTGGCGAACCTGCCGCCGCACCCGCCAGCGCGCCGCCCGTGGTGCCGACCCCGACGCCAACCACGTGCTCGCCTTCGTTCTCTTTAAAGACGCGCTCGATTTCAGCCGCGTCGGCCGCATCGCGCGCGCGCACGCCGAGCACGATGCCGCCCGAGCGTATGCCCTCTTCATAAGGCTTGATGCGCTCCTCCGGAATGCTGGCGCCGATCAGCGCGCCAGCCAGCCCGCCCGCCACGCCGCCGGCGCCGGCTCCCGCCAGCGCGGCCGCCAGCGGGCCCGCCACCACGATGCCCAGGCCCGGCAGCACCAGGGTCGTGCCCATCGCCGCCACGGCAGCCAGCGCCGCGCCGATCGCACCGCCGACGCCAGCGCCAATCCCGGCGCCTTCGCCCGCCTTCGAACCCAGTTCCGTTTCCGCCTGCCCAGTGAAATAGCGCTGGCGCGTGTCGTCGCTCATGACGACGTTGATATCATCCTTCCCATAGCCGCGTGCGGTGGCGTCCTGCCACGCACGCTCGGCGCTGCTGCGGTCGCGGAACAGGCCGGTCACCATGCGGGATTGCTTGTCTGCAGTGTTCATGGGTCTTCCCCCTTTTTGCATGAGTCCCGGACACGATAGGCCGCGGCGTCCGCCATATCTGTACGTTGGCGCACGGATTACCGGCGTGCGCGTGACCTACACTGGAATCGTCAACAACAAGGGGGCGGATATGAACTTCATCATTTGGATTGTGATTGGCGGTGTACTGGGCTGGCTGGCCAGCCTGGTGATGAAAACGGACGCGCAACAAGGCATCTTCCTGAACGTGGTGGTGGGCATCGTCGGCGCCCTGCTGGGCGGCTGGCTGCTGTCTCCGCTATTCGGAACAGGTACCATCAATACGGACGATTTCAGCGTACTGTCGCTGGTGGTGTCTTTCCTCGGGGCGGTGGTCCTGCTGGCGATCGTGAACCTGGTGTTCCGCGGCCGCGTCAGATAACGCGCACAGCTTCCTCACAGGCCAGCGCTGCGGCGCTGGCTTTTTTTTGCGCGAGGCGGAACTCCGGCTGCCTGCCGCGGTCCAACGCAGCACCGGACAAGGGAGGCTGCCATGGCACAGGGACCGATGGACCACGACCGCATCAGCAATGTCGAAAAAGCGCTCAATGAACATAAGGAACTTACTCGCGAGCAATTTCGTGAAATCCTGCGGCGCATGGATGCCGAGCGTGCGCAGGCGGATGACAAATACGAGCGGCAACTGGCGCGGAGCGATGCCCTGCACGCCGAAGACCGCCGCCGCCACGACGAACTGGTCGCCAGGCTCGACCGCAAATTCGACCGCATCACCCTCCTGATCCTGAGCACCTGGCTCTCCACGCTGGCCACCGAGCTCTACCTCCATCTGCGCTGAGCGCAACACATGCTGCGCCGCAGCAAACGCACTGGTTGACGCGGCGCGCCGCCGTGCCGATACTCTAGGGCGCCCGCCGGCCTGGCCCGGCGGACTGCCATTTCAACCATCCCGAGACCCATGAAAAAATCTCTTCTCGCGCTCGCCATCCTGAGCACCACCTCCGCCGCCTTCGCAGATGAAGGCATGTGGATGCCGCAACAGCTGCCACAAGTAGCCAAGCAACTGAAAGCCGCCGGCCTGAAGCTGGACCCGGCCTCGCTGACCAAGCTGACCGAGTTCCCGATGAATGCCATCGTGAGCCTGGGCGGCTGCTCGGCGTCGTTCGTGTCGCCGCAAGGCCTGGTCGTCACCAACCACCACTGCGTGTACAACAGCGTGGCAGTCAACTCCACCAAGGAGCGCGACCTGCTGGCCAACGGCTTCGTGGCGCACAGCCTGGCGGAAGAACTGCCGGCCGCACCGGGCAGCCGCGTGTACGTGACCAAGGAAGTGCTGAACGTCACCGACAAGGTCATCACCCCGGAAGTGGCCAAGCTGCAGGGCAAGGCGCGCGTGGACGCGATCGAGAAGAACCAGAAAGCCCTGACCGCCGAATGCGAAAAGGATGAAGGCCACCGCTGCACCGTGTCCTCCTTCTACGGCGGCCTGGAGTTCTACCAGATCAAGCAGCTGGAAATCCGCGACGTGCGCCTGGTGCACGCGCCGGCCGCCGGCGTCGGCAAGTTCGGCGGCGATACCGACAACTGGATGTGGCCACGCCACACCGGCGACTACGGCTTCTACCGCGCCTACGTGAGCAAGGACGGCAAGGCCGCCGACTACTCCAAGGACAACGTGCCGTACCAGCCGAAATCCTTCCTCAAGCTGGCCAAGGAAGGCGTGAAGGAAGGCGACTTCGTGATGGTGCTAGGCTACCCGGGCCGCACCAACCGCCACCGCCTGCCGTCCGAAGTCGCGAACACCTTCGGCTTCGAATACCCGGCCTTCATCCAGAACTCGAACGAAACCCTGGCCATCATCGAGCGCGAAACCAAGGGCGACCGCGACGCCGCGCTGAAGGTGGCGGGCCGCGTCGCCAACATCAACAACTACTACAAGAACCGCAAGGGCATGCTGAACAGCTACGAAGGCAGCGATGTCCTCGAGCGCAAGACCGCCGAACACGCCGCCCTGAAAGCCTGGGTGAATGCCGACGCCAAACGCAAGGCCACCTTCGGCGCCGACCTGGAAGCGGTGGAAAAGCTGATCGCCCAGCGTGACGCCGAGAACAAGCGCGACTACTTCTACGACCGCTCCTCGCCGGCCATGCTGACCCTGGCGCGCGTGATGTACCGCCTGGCCAACGAAAGCACCAAGCCCAACGCCGAGCGCAAGGCCGGCTACCAGGAACGCGACGTCAAGCGCATCGAGCAGACGGTGAAGGGCGCCAACAAGACCTACGTCGCCAAGGTGGACAAGGCCGTCACGCTGAACAATCTGAAGCAGTACGCCGCACAACCGGCCGGCGCGCACCACGCAGTG
This sequence comes from uncultured Duganella sp., assembly GCA_966112955.1. Classification (GTDB taxonomy): domain Bacteria; phylum Pseudomonadota; class Gammaproteobacteria; order Burkholderiales; family Burkholderiaceae_D; genus Rugamonas. The sequence goes on from CBHWEO010000207.1 coordinate 4,515, forward strand.
TTCGATTCCGTGCTGGGCATCAAGGCCGGCATGGGCGAAGCCGAACTGTCGGCCGCGCTGGACAAGCTGTACGCCGGCTCGAAGATGGAAGACGCCGACTTCCGCGCCTCCTGGATCGGCAAGAAGCCGGAAGACTTCAAGGCCAGCGACGACGCCTTCATCAAGGCCGCCGTGGCGCTGTACGAAGAAGGCCTGAAGGAAGAAGCGGCCAATGAAGAACTGGGTGGCCGCATCCAGCAAGCGTACGCCAGCTACATGAAGGCCAAGATCGCCTACATGAACTCGAAGGGCCAGGCCGTGTATCCGGACGCGAACGGCACGCTGCGCGTCACGTTCGGGAAGATCGCCGGCCGCAAGGAAGGCGCGGACGGCACCACCGGCTGGAGCGCCTTCACCACAGTGGCCGGCGTGAAAGCCAAGGCAACCGGCGAAGGCGAGTTCAACGCACCGCAGGCGCAGCTCGACGCCATCAACAAGAAGCAGTTCGGCAAATACGTCGACCCCGTGCTGAAGACCGTGCCTGTGAACTTCCTGGCCACGCTGGACATCACCGGCGGCAACTCCGGTTCCGCCGCGCTGAACTCGAAAGCCGAGCTGGTAGGCCTGGCCTTCGACGGCACGCTGGACTCGATCATTTCCGACTGGGACTTCAACAAAGCCAAGACCCGCGACATCCAGGTCGACCTGCGCTACATGCTGTGGAACATGAAGTACATCGACAAGGCCGACAACCTGCTGAAGGAAATGAACGCCGAGTAAGCCTACAGCCGAGCTCGTGTCAACCTTGGGGTCAGGCTCTTTGGTTGACACGAGCCCAAGCATGACATGGCTGAGCCCGTGTCAACCAAAGGGTCTGACCCCAAGGTTGACACGGGCTCAGCCGTTTGTGAGCTTGAGGCCGGCAATGCTGGCGATGATGGCGGCGATCAGCAACAGCCGCAGCGGCGTGGCGCTTTCGCCGTAGACCACGATGCCTACCAACGCGGCGCCCGCCGCACCGATTCCCGTGAATACCGCAAACGCTGTGCCGACCGGCAATTGGCGTAAGGCCATCGCCAGCAGCACGATCGCGCCATTGGCGAACGCCAGCCCGGCCACGCTGGGCCACAGGCGCGTCCATCCTTCGGCATGCTTGAGCGCGACCGCCATCGCGATGTCCACCACGGCTGCGGCCACAAGCAACAGCCAGGCCGCAATCATGGTTTGGCCGCTGCCAGGCCGCGCTTGACGGCCGGCCGCGCTTCGATCCGCCCGACCCAGTCGGCTACCGCCGGAAAATCGGCCAGCGTAATTCCCAACTCGTGGTGGGAGCGGATCCACGGGAAGCTGGCAATATCGGCAATCGTGTACTCGTCGCCCGCCAGGTAGGGCTTGTCGCGCAGCCGCTCTTCGAATACGCCGAACAGGCGCAGGCTCTCGCGGCCATACCGTTCCAGCGCCTGCTCGTTGCGCTTGCCTTCCCCGGCGCCATGGCGGAAGAACCACAGCTGCCCCAGCATCGGGCCGATGCTGCCCACCTGCAGGAACAGCCATTGCAGCACCACGCTGCGCGCTGCACCGGACGGCGGCAGCAGCTTGCCGGCCTTGTCGGCCAGGTGCATCAGGATCGCGCCCGATTCGAAGATCGGCCTTCCTTCATCCACCAGCAACGGGATCTTGTGGTTGGGGCTCATTGCGCTGAACGGCGCCTGGTGCTGCTCCCCGGCGGACAAGTTCATGTGGTGCACCTTGTGCGGCAGGCCCAGTTCTTCCAGCGCGATGGTGATCTTCTGCCCATTGGGCGTATCGGCGGTGTACAGCGTCAGCATGGTCGGCTCCTTGAGTGATGATTGGAGCCCAGTGTATGCCCCGCAAAAACGCATTAGAATTCCCAAAAACAGCGGAAAGGTTACGCAAATATGCAAAAGCTCGATTGGGAGGACTTGCGCTTCTTCGCGGCCGTGGCGCGCGGCGGTTCCATCTCGGCCGCGGCGCGCGAGCTGGGCGTCAACCACTCCACCGTGCTACGCCGCCTGGACAGCCTGGAGCAATCGCTCGGCGTACGCCTGTTCGAGCGCCTGCAGTCCGGCTATGTGATGACGGGCGCCGGCGAAACCCTGCACGGCCGCCTGGCGCCCATCGAAGAGGAAATCGGCAGCGCCCAGCGCGAAGTGGGTGGCCTGGATGAGGAATTGCGCGGCACCATCCGCCTCACCACCACCGACACCCTGGCGCATGGCTTGCTGATGCCGTACCTGCAGCGCTTCCAGGAGGCGCATCCCGCGGTGCAGCTGCAGCTGGTGGTCAACAACAGCTTCCTCAACCTGACGCAGCGCGAAGCCGACATGGCGCTGCGCCCGTCCAATTCGCCGCCCGCCAACCTGGTCGGCCGCAAGGTGGGCGCGGTGGGGACCGCGCTGTACGCGTCCCACGCTTACCTGCGCCGGGCCGAGCGCGAAGGCATCGCGCGCGACGACTGGGCGGCGCACCGCTGGGTGGCGCCGGACGACAGCCTGTCGCACCTGGCCGCCGCCCAGTGGCTGGCCGGCCATGTGCCGCCCGCGCAGGTCGCGGTGCGCGCCGACAGCCTGCTGGCCATGGTCGATGCGGCGCGCCACGGCATGGGCGTGGCGCCCCTGCTTTGCCTGCTGGCCGACCGCGAGCGCACGCTGGAACAGCTGGCGCCGCCCGACCCGCGTTTCCATACCCAGCTCTGGGTGCTGAGCCACCGCGATTTGCGCAACGTGGCGCGCATCAAGGCGCTCAGCCAGTTCCTGTACGACGAACTGCGACAGGACGCGCACGTTTTCCCCGCTTGATGTACATTGTCATTCCAACATCCCCCACCACGGAGCCTCCCATGACCAAGAAAATCGCCCTCATCGTCGGCAGCCTGCGCAAGGATTCGCTGAACCGTAAATTCGCCAACGCGCTGGTGGAAGTGGCGCCGCCCGAACTGCAATTCGAATTCATCGACATCGGCGACCTGCCGCTGTACAACCAGGACCTGGACGACGCCAACACCCCGCCCGCCGCCTGGACCGCCTTCCGCGACAAGCTGCGCAACGTGGACGGCGTGGTGTTCGCCACCCCGGAGTACAACCGCGGCATGCCGGGCAGCCTGAAAAACGCCATCGACGTCGGCTCGCGCCCATGGGGCAAGAGCATCTGGAACGCCAAGCCGGTCGGCGTGATCTCCGCCTCCATCGGTTCCGTCGGCGGCTTCGCGGGCAATATGCAGGTGCGCCAGGCGATGGTCACCCTGAACGCGCCGGTGATGGCCGGTCCGGAAGTCTATATCGGCAACGGCAGCTCGCTGATCGGCGAAGACGGCAAGGTCAATAACGACAAGACCAAGGAAGTGCTGGCCGGCTGGGCCAAGGCGTACGTGAAATGGGTGGAGGCCAATGGCCATAAGGCTTAATTCGGCCCAGGTGGTAAAATCGCTGATCCCCCCACATGCAGAAGACAGAGATCCTGACCATGCAAGAAATGCTCACGCCTTACGAAAAAGGCAATAAGAACCAGACTACCCTCTGGACCGAGTGCATCGCCTTCTACGAAGAACTGGCGCGCCGCTTCCCGACCATCCTGAAATTCGAACAGGCAGCCGTATCGGACGGCGGCATCCCCCTGCATGTGGGCGTGGTCAGCGCCGACGGTGTATTCGACCGCGAACAGATCAAGCGTGAAGGCCGTACGGTCTTCTTCAACAACAACGGCATCCACCCCGGCGAGCCGGAAGGCATCGACGCCTGCATGGCGATGGTGCGCGACTTCTGCTTCAGGCCGGAGCTGCTGGCGAGCCTGGGCAAGACCGTGCTGCTGTTCGTCCCCGTCTACAACGTGGACGGCTGCCTGAACCGCAACAACACTTCGCGCGCCAACCAGGACGGCCCCGAGATGTTCGGCTTCCGCGGCAACAGCCGCCACCTGGACCTGAACCGCGACTTCGTCAAATGCGACACGCTGAACGCGAAGTTCTTCAACCAGCTGGTCACGGCCTGGGACCCTGACGTGATGGTCGACACCCACACTTCCAACGGCGCCGATTACAGCTACACCATGACCCTGATCCACACCCAGAGCGACAAGCTGGGCGGAGAACTGGGCGCCTTCCTGCGCGACACCATGCTGCCGCAGATCTACGAGGACATGGCCGCCGCCGGCTGGCCGACCTGCCCTTATGTGAACCCCGTGGTGGAAACCCCGGACGACGGCATCGCCGACTTCCTGGAAACCGCCCGCTTCTCGACCGGCTTCACCGCGCTACATAACATCATCGGCTTCATGCCGGAGACGCATATGCTGAAGCCCTACGCCGACCGCTACGAATCGATGCGCGCCCTGGTGGACACGGTGCGCAACTTCACCGTCAAGCACGGGGAGCGGATCAAGGCCCTGCGCGCCGCCGCCAAGGCCACGCAGCGCAAGCAGAAGGAATGGGCCATCACCTGGCGCATGGATGAAGAGAACCCGGGCACCTTCCATTTCAAGGGCTATGAGGCGCAGCGCAGCCCGTCGAAACTGGGCGACTACATGCGCCTGTCCTACGACCGCAGCAAGCCGTGGTCGCGCGACATCAAGTGGTTCAACCGCTTCCCTGCCGACACCGTGATCCAGGCACCGAAGGCCTACGTCGTCCCGCAGCAATGGCGCGAAGTGGTCGAGCGCCTGCAGTGGAACGGCGTGCAGATGACCCGCATCGAGGCGCCCACCACGGTGAACGCCAGGTACTACCACATCGCCAAGGTCGTTTCGCGCCCGGACGCCTACGAAGGCCATATGTTCCATGACGAAGTGGAAGTCGAACAGCGCGAAGGCACGTTCGCGCTGAGCGCCGGCGACTGGTACGTGCCGCTGGACCAGGACAATGCGCGCTACGCCGTCGAAACCCTGGAACCACAAGGCCATGACAGCTTCTTCCGCTGGGGCTTCTTCAACTCGGTGCTGGAGAAGAAGGAATTCATTTCCGACTACGTGTTCGAAGACCTGGCCGCCGACATCCTGGCCGCCGAACCGGACACCAAAGCGAAGTTCGACGCCTGGAAGGCCGCCAACCCGGCCCTGGTGAAGGACAAGGACGCAGTGCTGCACTTCATCTTCCACAACTGCCAGCGACAACGCGAGCCGGAATGGCGACGCTACCCTGTCCTGTCGATTGTGTAAGAGGGCCATGCATTACGCACTAGACCCCCGCACCTTCTTCTACAGCCACTACTTCCACCTGGGCCTGCGCTTCGGCGCTGGCCTGGTGGGCGTCATTGCGCTGTCCATGTGGCTGACCGACACGCACACCGCGATGTCGATCGGCATCGGCGCGCTGTGCACCGCGCTGATGGACATGCCAAGCCCGTTGCGCCACAAGTTCAACGAGATGATGGCGTCCGTGCTGCTGTGCAGCGCCGTCACGCTGTTGATCAGCCTGTGCGGGCCGTATTACTGGCTGCTGATGGCGATGCTGGTGGCGGTAAGCTTCTTCGCCAGCATGATGGTCGTCTACGGCAAGAAGTCGATGCCGCTGCAACTGGCGACGCTGTTCATCATGACCATGTCGACCGA
>CBHWEO010000208.1:0-10019 GCA_966112955.1 uncultured Duganella sp.
TTGACGGCCATGCGGACTTCCGCCTGCTCGTCGTTCTCGGTGGTCAGGATGGCGTTGGCGATAGGAATGCTGTAGTCCAGGCCCACGCGGGTGATGCCCGCGCCGGATTCATTGGACACCAGCTCGAAGTGGTAGGTTTCGCCGCGGATCACGGCGCCCAGCGCGATCAGCGCGTCGAACTGGTTGGACTCGGCCATCTTCTGCAGCACCAGCGGTACTTCCAGCGCGCCCGGCACGGTCACGTGCAGGATGTCTTCGTCGGCCACGCCCAGGTTCTTCAGCTCTTGCAGGCAAGCAGCCAGCAGGCCGTGGCAGACGTCTTCATTGAAGCGCGCCTGCACGATGCCGATGCGCAGGCTTTCGCCGGACAGGTTGGTTTCGTAGGTTGCTACGGTCATGGTGGTCCTCTTTTCTTGATATTGGGTTAAGCCGCGCACATTCCGTCAAGCGGCAGGTTTGGCCATGTAGCCGGTGACTTCCAGGTTAAAGCCGGTCATCGAAGGCATCTTGCGCGGTCTGGCCAGCAGCTTCATCTTGCTGACGCCGACGTCGCGCAGGATTTGCGCGCCAATGCCGTAGCTGCGCAAGTCCATGCTGGCGGCGCGGCCGGTCGGGCGGATGTTCTTGTCCAGCGCTTCCAGCTGGCCGAACAGCTGCTCCGCGGTTTCGCCGCAGTTCAGCAGCACCATCACGCCCTGCTCCGCTTCCTTGATCGCCTTCAGCGAGGACGACACATTCCAGGAGTGGGTGGTGGCTTCGGTTTCCAGCAAGTCGAGGATCGACACCGGCTGGTGCACGCGCACCAGCGATTCCTTGCCCGCCGCCATGTCGCCATGCACCAGCGCCAGGTGGGCCGAGCCGCTTGGCTTGTCACGGAAAGCAATCATACGGAAATCGCCGTGCGCGGTGCGCAGCGGACGTTCGGCGATGCGTTCCACCATGCATTCGTTCTGGCTGCGATAGTGGATCAGGTCGGCGATGGTGCCGATCTTCAGGCCGTGTTCCTTGGCGAATTCCAGCAATTCCGGCAGGCGCGCCATGGTGCCGTCGTCCTTGATGATTTCGCAGATCACGGATGCCGGGATCAGGCCCGCCATCGCAGTCAGGTCGCAGCCCGCTTCCGTATGGCCGGCGCGCATCAGCACACCGCCCGGCACGGCGCGCAGCGGGAAGATGTGGCCCGGCTGCACGATGTCGGATGGCTTGGCGCCCCTGGCCACGGCTACCTGGATGGTGCGCGCGCGGTCGGCGGCGGAAATGCCGGTGGTGACGCCTTCCGCCGCTTCGATCGACACCGTGAAGTTGGTGCCGAAGGACGTGCCGTTCTTGGCGGTCATCATGGTCAGGTCAAGCTGCTTGCAGTGCTCTTCGGTCAGGGTCAGGCACACCAGGCCGCGCGCATGCTTGATCATGAAGTTGATCGCTTCCGGCGTGACGTGTTCGGCGGCCAGCACCAGGTCGCCTTCGTTTTCGCGGTCTTCTTCGTCGACCAGGATCACCATGCGACCGGCGCGCAATTCGGCGACGATTTCTTCGGTGCTGGAGATGGACATATTTTTTCCTTTGATATGAGGCACGGGGCGTTTCTTTGTTAACCCGCTATTTTAAAGGATTTGGCGCGCTCACGCCCCCTTGGGCGCCGCCTTTAGGGGTTTTGGCCTAGACTGGATCTCCTTTTCCACCTGAAGGAGGCAGCGATGAAGACCAGTGGTTCGGCCGTCTGGAGCGGCGGCATCAAGGATGGACGCGGTGCGATCAGCACCGTCAGCGGCGCCCTGCAAAGCGCGCCCTATGGCTTTGCCAGCCGTTTCGAAGGCAAGCCGGGCACCAATCCCGAAGAATTGATCGGCGCGGCGCATGCTGGCTGCTTCACCATGGCCTTGTCGCTGATCCTGGGCGAGGCCGGCCTGACGGCGGAAAAGATGGAAACCAAGGCCGAAGTTACCCTCGACAAGGTGGCGGACGGCTTTGCCATCACCGCCATCCATCTCGACCTGCAGGCGAAGATTCCGGGCGCCGATAAAGCCAAATTCGAAGAGCTTGCCAATAAAGCAAAAGCCGGCTGCCCCGTTTCCAAAGTCCTGAACACCAACATCACCCTCACCGCCACCCTGCTTTAAACCACCGGAACCGGAAACCCGGGTCCGGCCGTGAGGGCCGTACCCCGGTTTTCCGGTTTTAGGGGTTTCCTGAAAAAATTCCCTTGAAGTTTTTAATTGCGACCACTATTATTAAGTCATTCGATGACGGTCGTCATCATTAACCTCAAAGGACATACATCATGAACATCAAGGATTCCGTCGTGTTTATCACTGGCGCCAACCGTGGCCTGGGCCTGCAACTGGCGAAGGCTGCCCTCGCCGCCGGCGCGAAAAAAGTCTACGGCGCCGCCCGCGATCCCGGGACCGTCACCCTGCCCGGCGTCATCCCGGTCCAGCTGGACGTGACCAACCACGACCACATCGCCGCCGTCACCCGCGATTACCCCGATGTGAATGTCCTGATCAACAACGCCGGCATCGTGCGCGCCGGCGGCATCCTGGCCGACAACGCCCTGGAGCAGGCGCGCGCCGAAATGGAAACCAATGTGATCGGCCCCATGCTGCTGAGCAAAGGCTTCGCCCCGACGCTGAAAGCCAACGGCGGCGGCGCCATCGTCAACATCCTGTCAGTGCTGGCGTGGTACAGCCAGGGTCCGACCAACACCTACAGCATGTCGAAATCGGCCGCCTGGGCGCTGACGAACGGCCTGCGTATCGAACTGGCGGCCCAGGGCACAAAAGTGATCGGCGCCCACATGGGCTATATGGACACCGATATGACCGCCGGCTACGACATCGCAAAAATCCAGCCGCAGGAAGTGGCAGCGCAAATCATCGCCGCGCTGGCCGAAGGCAGGGAAGAAGTGCTGGCGGACGACCTGACCCGCCAGGTGAAGCAGGGCATCAACGCGGAAGTGCCGGCCTACATCGCCGCCGCCCGCGCCGCCTGAAAGACGGCCGGGCAGGCGTCAGTTATACGATCCGTCCAGGAACGCGCGGTACACGCCCAGCGTTTCGGGCTTGCTCATCGCGTTCATATGCCCTGCCTCGCTGACGGCGATGAAGCGCTTGCGCGGGTTATCCAGGCTGTCGAACAGCGCCCGCGCGGTGCCGACCGGGGTCTGGACGTCATTGACGCCGTTAATCACCAGCACCGGCCCATGGTAACTGCGCAAGGCGGTACGGTTGTCGACCACACGCAGTTGCTCGTCCAGCTGGACGCGCACGAAAGGTTTGGCGAACCATGGGATCGTGTTGTCAGCATAGGCCTGGGCGTCAGTGCCCGTCCCCTCGAGCACCACGGCGTCCAGTTGCCGCTTGCCGGCCAGTTTCGCGGCCACGAAGCTGCCGAAGGAGTGCCCGTGCACCACCAGTTTGCCATCGGTGGTGGCGCGGACATGATCGTACAGCGCCAGGGTTTCGCGCTCCAGGTCCGGCAAGTCGAACGCGGACTCCGGTGCCTCGCTGCGGCCAAAGTCGTGATAGTCGAAGCTGATGACGTTCGCATTCAGTTCCAGGAACGGCTTCGTGAAATAGGCGGCGTTGACGTCAACGCGAACGCCGGCTCCCATGAAATACAGCACCGTGAATTGCGCGTCCGGCTTATGCACGTAGATCCCGCGGCTGACGGCACCGCTGGGGTGGGTGAACTCGATGTTGTCGATCCGGTAGGCCGGCGCGGCTTTTTTCAGCACAGCCAGTTTGCCTGGATCCTTGGGGATGAATTGGCGGGAAGTGACGTTGACGGTGGTGCACGCGGCCAGCACAGACAACATCAGGGCAGGCATGGCGCATTTGGCGAAAGTGTGAAGGCGCATTGGAATCCTTGCAGCGTGAATTATTGGGGCCGGCTGGCGATGGCCTTGGACACCCACTTATCCAGGGTTGCCCCCTGCATGCCGATATCCATGCTGTTGCCCGTGGCGACAACCACGCCGCTGGGGTCCAGCAAGGCAAACGAAGGGAAGGCCTTGACGCCCACCTGGTCGATTAATTCCTTGGCGTTGGCCAGGGTCCGCCAATTGAAGCGGGTCCGTTGGGCAAACTGCTTCGCCTCGTCCGGTGAATCAAAGGTGACGGCCAGCGCGCCATACTCCTTGTTGCGCTCGACGAAGTCATTCAGCATCGGCACCTCTTTGATGCAGGGCGCGCATTCCGAGAAATAGAAATTCAGGACGGTATAGCGCCCGCGCAGCGAGGCATTGTCCACCACGCTGCCATCGGTCGCGCGCAGCTTGAATGCCGGGAAGTCCTTGCCTGGCACCAGCCTGGATTTCAAGGCGGGCGAATTGACGCTGGCGCCAATCAGTTTGACCACGGCAGAGGCGCGGTCGCCCTCCCTCTTCTTTTCCAGCGTGAATGCCTGTCCTGGACGCAGCTTCTGGAATTGTTCGAAGTCGATCTGCGCGCCGCCCAGGTCACGGTACTCGACGCTCTGGTAGTTGCCGAGCCCCATCTGGTCGCGGAATTTGAGTTCGGCACTGGACACCGGCTCGGCCGGGCCGGCCACGGCATAGGCGGAGCAAACGGAAATGATTGCAGCAGCAAGCTTTGAGCGCATCGGGCAAGGGACTTGTTTAAGAGATGGCAAGAATAGCACCTTGCCATCCTTAACATTCCCTCACATTGTCACGCCTTCAGCGACAGCATGCGTTCCACGTAGCGGGCGATCAGGTCGATCTCGAGGTTGACCTTGGCGCCGGCCTTCAGGTGCTTCAGCGTCGTGACCTGGATGGTGTGCGGGATCAGGTTGATCGAGAACTCGCAGCCGGTGGCAGTGTCGTTCACGCGGTTGACGGTCAGGGAGACGCCATTCACCACCACCGAGCCTTTGTAGGCCAGGTACTTCGCCAGTTCGCGCGGCGCTTCGACCACCAGTTCGTACGACTCGCCCACCGGCTCGAATTTGCGCACCACGCCCAGGCCGTCGACATGGCCGGACACCAGGTGGCCACCCAGGCGCTCGGCCAGGGTCAGCGCCTTCTCGAGGTTCACTTCGGTGGTCGTATCCAGGCCGACGGTCTTGCTCAGGCTTTCGCGCGAGACTTCGACGGAAAAGCCGGTGGCCGTCTTGTCCACCACGGTCATGCAGGCGCCATTCAGCGCGATCGAGTCGCCCAGGGCCACGTCGGCCATCGGCAGGCCGCCCGCGTCCACGTCCAGGCGCACGCCCGCGTTCGCGCCACCTTCCAGCGGGGTGACAGTAGTGATTTTGCCGACTGCGGCAACGATTCCAGTAAACATGATTGCTCTTTAATGAGGGTTGAATCGGGCAAGGATACGCAAATCGGCGCCGATTTGCTTAACCTCGTGAAATTTCAGGCTGTGCTTGCCGCTCAGCTCCGTCAGCGCCGGCAAGGCAAACATGCCTTGCGCATCGCCGAGCAGGGTCGGCGCCAGATAGACCAGCAGCTCGTCCACGCAGCCTTCGCGGATCAGGGAACCATTCAGCTTGCCGCCCGCCTCCACGTGCAGCTCGTTGATTTGGCGGCGGCCCAGTTCGCGCATCAGCTCCGGCAGGTCGACCTTGCCGTGGGCATTCGGCAGGACGATGATTTCCGCGCCCTGGTCGCGCAGTGCTGCTTCTTTTTCGGGATGGTGGGCGGCGGCGACGATCCAGGTGCCGCCCCCGTCCAGCACGCGCGCCTGCGGGCTGATTTCCAGCTTGCTGTCGACCACGATGCGGCGCGGCTGGCGCGGCGTATCGACTGCGCGCACGGTGAGTTGCGGGTCATCGGCCTTGACGGTGCCGATCCCGGTCAGGATGGCGCAGGCGCGGGCGCGCCAGGCGTGGCCGTCGGCGCGCGCTTCGGCGCCGGTGATCCATTGGCTCTGGCCATTGTGCAGGGCCGTCATGCCATCCAGGCTGGCGGCCGTCTTCATGCGCACCCACGGCAGGCCGCGGCGCATGCGGTGGAAAAAGCCGATGTTCATTTCATAGGCTTGTTCGGACAGCACGCCGCTGGCCACCTGGATGCCGGCGGCGGCCAGGCGCGCCATGCCATTGCCGGCCACCAGCGGATTGGGGTCTTCCATGGCGGCGACCACGCGGCCCAGCCCTTCGCGCACCAGGGCGTCGGCGCAGGGCGGCGTGCGGCCGTGGTGGCTGCACGGTTCCAGCGTGACGTAGGCGGTGGCACCGCGCACATCGTGGCCGCGCCGTTTGGCGTCTTTCAAGGCCTGGATTTCAGCGTGATCCTGGCCGGCGGTCTGGGTCACGCCTTCGCCGATCACCACGCCGTCGCGCACGATCACGCAGCCGATGCGGGGATTCGGCGAAGTGGTGAACAAGCCTTTTTCGGCCCATTGCAGGGCCAGCTGCATGCCTTCGAGGTCGCTGTTGATGTTCATATGCTTGTGCAGGTTGCCGGTTCCAGGGCGGGGTCGCACAGGCGCGCCCTGCCCTGCATATTGATCTTGATATTGCGCTTCGCGCCCGCCAGTTCAATCGAAATGGTGCCGAAGTTGGCGGCATTCGGGTGGGTGGCGCGGCAGCTGCGTCCTGCAGCATTATATGCGACGTAAAACGGCGCCGTGGCGTCGGTGAATCCTGCCTTGATCACGGGGCGCCCGGAGAGCGGCATGTGCCGCGACAGCACCTGTTCGCCCGGGTCGGCCGTGCGGCTGGCATTGTCGTCAAGGACGATCAGCCAGCCTTGCTGCAGGCCGCCCTGGTTGGCCAGCAGGGTGACGACGCGGCGGCGGGCAATGGCCTGGGCGCGGGTTTCGTTGATGGCGGCCAGCAGGTCGGCCGAGCCTGCGCGCAACTGGCGGGCGGCCAGCATACGGCTGAGCTCCGGCAAGGCGCTGGCGAACAGGATGGAGAGGATGGCCAGGACGATCATCAGCTCCAGCAGCGTGAAGCCGGGCCGCCCTTGCGCGGGCTGCGGCGGCGCCCAGCGCCCTAGCGCCAGCAGTTGGTGGCGGGGCCGCTGGCGAGGTGCAGGCCGCTGCTGGTCAGGATCAGGCGTTCGCATTGCGGATCCCTGTAACTGTGATCGACGTTGGCCGTGCCTGGCGTCGCAATGAGCTGGATGCAGTTGCGGATCTCTTCGCCATCGCACGCCTTGCCCTCCACTTCGTACGCGCTGGACATGGGCGCGCGGCCCGACCACCAGCGGAAACCGGCATCCGTGCCCTTCGCAGAAAACGCCACGTAGCTGTTGAAGCGCGTGTAATAGCGCTCCTGCAGCTGCATCATCTCCTGCAAGGTGGCTTGCGCCTCGCTGCGCCGCATGCGAATCACGGCATCCGTCCACACAGGCATGGCGATCGCTGCCAGGATGCCGATGATGACCATGGCAACCAGCAGCCCGATCAGGCCCTCTCCGGCCACGCGACGGGCGGCCATTACGGTGCTCCGCTGCCGGCGGCGTCGCGCAACGCTTGCCAGTCCATGATTTCGCGCCAGCTGTGGCGCCGCACCGGCAGCGGTGGCGTGTAGCTGGCCTGCAGCACGGCTTCCGCGCCGGGACGCGGGCCGAAGCCGATCACCGTCACGCGATAGTAGTAAGCGGGCGGCGCCCCGGCCGGTGTGTAGGCGATGCGCTCCACCACATAGCGCGGGCGGCGGAAGGGCATTGTGCCCTGGCCCACTTCCATCGCGGCGCCTGTCGACGCTCCATATTCCGTGCCGCCATTGCCGGCAAGGTCGACCAGTTGCCAGGCGGGCGGCTGGCCGGCGGACACTTCGACCGGCGCACCCAGGCCGGCATTGATTTCGCGTTCTGCATCCATCAGTGCATCCTCCGCCGCCTGGAAGGCGATCAAATGGTCTCGTTCGGCGCGGGCGGCTTGCTCGCCCAGCATGGCCAGTTGCGCTGCGGATGCGCCAAGCGTGAGCGCGGCCAGCATCAGCAGCAGTGTTACCGGGAGCGTGATGCCGCGCTGGTAGCGGTGCATGGCGGGCTCCTCACAGGTTGCGCAGCGCGACCGTGGCCGAGAACAGGCGGCGGGCGCGGTGGCGCATCGGTTCGGGCAGGTAGGCTTCGTCGATGCGGGCCTCGGGGTCTGCGCCGGGCAGCAGCGCGTAGCTGCCCGGCTGGCCGGCGTGGCGCGATCCGGGCTCGCCGTGCAGCAGCAAGCCGATCCGGACGCTGACCACGCGCCGCCAGTTCGGTTTTTGCGCCTGTTCATCCGGGGGCAGCGCGGCGTCGCGGGCGTTGATGGCGCTGGCGGTCAGGTAGAGGTTGGGAATGTTGTCGCGCGGCGTGTCGGTATCGATGCCGTACAGCACGTGGAAGGCGTCCACGCCGCGTATCACGGCGTCGGCGCCCCAGCTGTGGTTGCCCTTGTATTTGCAGCGCAGTTCGGCGATGCCGTCGCTGGCCTGGGCGATGTAGAAGATGCTCCAGGCCCATTCGCCGGGGTCGGCCGGGAAGCCGGCGCAGTTCAGCATTGCACCGCCTGCCGCACCGGCCGCGGCGGGGGCGTAGCGGATCGCCAGCACGTCGCTGGCGTTGACGGCGGGCAGCGCGTCGCCCATGCCTTCGGCTTCCTTGGCAACGCTGGCGGCGTCGCGGCCTTCGACGGCAAGCGGGGCGCCGGCGGCAGCCGCCTCACCGGGCTCGCCGGGGAAGCCGGCCTGGCGCAGGGACTGGGTGATGATCGCGAGGGCGAAGCGGCCGCTGTCGTCAATGCGCGTGTTGGCGGCGTTGTGCAGGAAGTCGCCATCAACGGCCTGGTGCAGCGAGGCCGCCGCCAGCGCGACCAGGAGGCTGAGCGTCATGGCGATCATGAGTTCGGCCACGGCCAGGCCCTGTTGCCGGGCGCTCAGCACGCGGCTTCTGGGGTGCCTGCAGCCCGCAGCGTTGGCGCGCATGCCGACGCGAGGCTGGCTGGCGCGGACACGGGGCGCCGGGGCAGGCGCAGGGGCTGGGCCGGGTGGTGGTGGCGATGGCAGAGCTGGAAGCGCGACCGGCAGCGCGAGCGCCGGGCCCTCGGCGGACGCATTGGCGGCGGTGGCCGGGCTGGCGGCACCGCGGCTGCGCCAGCCAACCTTGATGACGACGGGCGCATCGGCGCCGCCCGAGCACGCCCATTGCAACGGCCCGCCGCCCGCCGACGCCGAGGCATCGCGGCATATCACCGCGCGTGCCGACGGCAGCCCCTGCAGCTGTTGGCGGAACTCCTCCAGTTCGCGCTGCGCCAGCGCCACAGCATCGCACGGTTCGCCACTGCAGCCATGAGCCCCGTCGCCGCCGCCCGCGTCGTGCAAGGCATCGAACTCAAAGCCGACATACCCCGCGGCCTGTGCGCCATTGGCCCGCATTCGTTCCGCCAGCGCAGACGCCGCCTGCAACGCCTCGGTCAGCAGGGCCGAATCCTGCCGCGTGCGCATGGCATGCGCCTGCATCGCCAGCGCGCCCACCAGCCCGACAGCCAGCAGCAGCACGGCAACCAGCACTTCCACCATCGTGAACCCGGCAATGAGACGACGCATGGCGCGGCCCTCCCCTGCTGTCCACATTAGGCAGCAGCGGTCACACGGGTTTGAGGAATATCAAGCCTTGGGAGTGATCTCTTGACCGTCACCAACTTCTTCGATCGCGTCCTGGAACTCGGCCAGGTCTTCGAAGTTCTTGTAGACGGAAGCGAAGCGAATGTACGCCACCTTGTCGAGGCGCTTGAGCTCAGCCATGACGAGCTCGCCCACGTAGACCGAATCGACTTCGCGCTGGCCGCTGGTCAGCAGCTTTTCTTCGATGGAAGCGATGGCCTTGTCGACCGACTCGGCCGCGACAGGCCGCTTGCGCAGGGCCAGCATCAGGCTGGCGCGCAGCTTGTCGGCCGAATACTCGGTGCGGCTGCCGTTCTTCTTGACCACGTAAGGCATGGTCAGTTCGATCCGCTCCCAGGTGGTGAAGCGCTTGTCGCAGTTCACGCAGCGCCGGCGCCGCTTGATGGCATCCCCCTCCTCCGACACGCGGGTGTCGAGGACCTGGATATCATCGTGCTGGCAGAACGGGCATTTCATGG
>CBHWEO010000209.1:0-9890 GCA_966112955.1 uncultured Duganella sp.
GGACCCCGGTTTTCCGGTTGCAAAGGTTTAGCGCGCCCCAGCCAGCTTGTGCACCAGCTCCGTGGCCGTGGCAGCGCCGAACTTTCGCATCAGCCGCGCCCGGTGCATCTCCACCGTGCGCGGCGACAAGCCGGTATCGCGCGCAATCAGCTTGCTGGTCTTGCCTTCCACCAGCAAGGCGGCAATTTCCCGCTCGCGCGGGGTGAGGGCGGCTGAGACCGGACGCTGTTCCGACACGTCTTCAAACGTCCAGATGCCGGCGCCCAGCGGCTGCGCCGGGTCCAGCGCCCGCCCGGTCACGTGGCACCAGAACAATTCGCCGTTGGCGCGGCGCATGATGCGCTCATCCGAATAGCGCCCCCTGGCATTCATGATGGGGATGATGCGGTCGCCGGTGCGCAGGTATTCATCCTGCGTGGGATACAGTACCTGGAACGACTGGCCGGCCAGCGCGCCCACCTCGTAGCCGAACATGGCCGCCAGCGCGTCGTTGCCGGCCTGGATCACGCGCTGGTCCGACACGCACATGCCCACCGGGGCATACTTGAAGATCGATTCGAAGTTGATGGGCATTGCGGTATTTCTACGGTATTGATGTTTGCGCGGGCGTATTCTATCCTCAAACGCCTTCTGGCCATTTGAACAAGGAGACATGATGAACAAGATTTACCCGGATGCCAAGGCCGCGCTGGCCGGCATCGTGGCCGACGGCCAAACGATCGCGGTCGGCGGCTTCGGCCTGTGCGGCATCCCGGAGGCCCTGATCGCGGCCCTGCGCGATTCCGGCGTGACCGGCCTGACTGCCATCTCCAACAACGCCGGTGTGGACGGCTTCGGCCTGGGCCAGCTGCTGGAGACCCGCCAGATCAGGAAGATGATCTCCTCCTACGTGGGCGAGAACAAGGAGTTCGCGCGCCAGTTCCTGGCCGGCGAACTGGAGCTGGAATTCACCCCGCAGGGCACGCTGGCCGAGAAGCTGCGCGCCGGCGGCGCGGGCATCCCGGCCTTCTTCACCAGGACCGGTGTCGGCACCATTGTGGCTGACGGCAAGGAGATCCGCGAATTCGATGGCGAGCAGTACGTGATGGAGCGCTCGCTGGTGGCCGACGTTTCGCTGGTCAAGGCCTGGAAGGCCGACAAGACCGGCAACCTGGTGTTCCGCAAGACCGCGCGCAACTTCAACCCTAACGTGGCCGCCGCCGGCAAGGTGTGCGTGGTGGAAGTGGAAGAGATCGTCGACGTCGGCGCCATCGATCCGGACGCCGTGCACCTGCCGGGCATTTACGTGCACCGCATCGTGCACAACCCGCATCCGGAAAAACGCATTGAACAGCGCACCGTGCGTGCCAACTGAGGAGAAGACAACATGGCATGGACTCGTGATGAAATGGCCGCGCGCGCGGCGAAAGAGCTGCAGGACGGCTTCTACGTCAACCTGGGCATCGGCTTGCCGACCCTGGTGGCCAACTATGTGCCGCGGGATATCGAAGTGTTCCTGCAGTCGGAAAACGGCTTGCTGGGCATCGGCCCTTTCCCGACCGAAGCGGAAGTCGATGCGGACCTGATCAATGCCGGCAAGCAGACCGTGACCGCGCTGCCGGGCGCTGCCTACTTCAGCTCGGCCGACTCGTTCGCCATGATCCGCGGCGGCAAGATCAACCTGGCCATCCTGGGCGCGATGCAGGTGTCGGAAAAGGGCGACCTGGCCAACTGGATGATCCCCGGCAAGATGGTGAAGGGCATGGGCGGCGCCATGGACCTGGTGGCCGGCGTCAAGAAAGTGGTGGTGCTGATGGAGCACGTGGCCACCGCCAAGGATGGCTCGACCTCGCACAAGCTGCTGAAGAAGTGCGACCTGCCGCTGACCGGTGTCGGCGTTGTCGACATGATCATTACCGACCTGGGCGTGATGGAAGTGACCGCAACCGGCATCAGGGTGACCGAACTGGCGCCGGGCGTCACGCGCGAAGCGATCGCGGCCGCCTCCGGCGTGGAGCTGTCGTTCGCGTAAGCGCCGCCAGCCGCAAAACGGAAGGGGACGCCGCGGCGTCCCCTTTTTTACTTACTGCCCCTTGACGTAGAAGTAGGAGCGCTTGCGGACCGACTTGATGCTCGGTGGACGCTTGCCTGCGCCAATGATGGAACCATCACCGCCACCCTTCGGCGGTACGGCGATGACGACGGTCTCGCGGCGGCCGTCGACCGGCACCTGTGCCATTACCGGGGAAGGCGGCAGGCCGCCGCCAACGAAGGAGGAGGAGCGGCTGCCGCCGCATACGCCATCCACGCCAATGGCGCCCGATGCATTGAACAGGCTGACGATATAGCCGCGCGCATCGCCCAGCGCAGTGGAGCAGCTGGCGGTGTTGTCCACGATCGGACGGTTGGTGCTGAACATGACGGTGCCCCCCACGATCAGGGCCGAGGTGACCACCTGCTCGCCCTTGGCCAGGGTCATGTACCAGCCCCGCACGCCTGTGCTGATGAGGGCAGGCGGCGAATTGCAATCGGTGGTGCCGCTGTAGTCGGTCAATGTGTCCAGGTTGCGCGCCTTGGTGCTGTCCTTGATCGAAAGGTCGTCCAGCGAAACATAGAAGCGGTTCGCAACGTTTTCATATGGGTACTGCCAGCCCAGCGGGTGCTCGCGGTCGCCGCTGCCGATGGCGAGGTAGACAAAGCCCTTGTTGTGCAGCATGGCCGGCGCGAACAGGAATTTGCGCGCGCCACCCTTGGTGTACGCCACCTTGTACATGGCCCACTGCGCCGGCACCAGCTTGTTGCGGGTACTCGGCCCGTCAATGAAGTCGATGCGGTAGATATTGCCGCCCAGGTCGGCCGCATACGCATAGTCGGCCTTGCCGTCGCCATCGATATCGAGCATCGCAACGTCGCCGACCACGCTGCGCTCCGTGGCGAACGATGCCAGTTTGGTGCCGGTGGCGGCGTCGAGGATGTAGACCTGGCCGCCCTTGCCGCCGGTGCAGGTTGGGGCGCCGGTGTTGGCGTCCTCGCAGTTGTCGTAACCGCCGCCCACCACCAGGGCAGGGGTGTCGTCCGAGTAACCCTTGATGTAAGCCGTCATGGGCGTCGACCAGGTCTGGCCGATGCCTTCCATGCCGGTGGTGCAGCCGGTATCGTTGCCCAGGTTCGGGCAGCCGACGGCCCACATCAGCGATGGGGAATTCACATTGGTGACGTTGATACCGTACAGCATGCGGCCGCCGCGCCGCATGGACGGGAAAATCCAGACCTTGGTATTGTCCACGTTCTGGAAGGTGCCGGTCGAGCCGTCAAAGAAATAGTCCTTCTGCGCGCCGGTGGCGGCCACGTCGCCCGTGCCGGAAGTCTTGGGATAGTTCACCAGCGGAGTCTGGTCTTTCAGCCGCTGCAGGCGTGGGAAGAATTCCGGCGCAATGAAGCTCCACAGTTCCTTGCCGTTGTCGGCATTCAAGGCGTGCAGGTAGCCATCGTTGGCGCCATAGAACACGACCACACCAGTATCGCCGCCGTAGTTGAGCGGCAAGGGACGCGAATGGATCACGTCGCCGTGCATCGAGGGACGGGTGGTGGTGGTGGCGCCGGTGCCTTTTTCATTGTTGACGTCTGCACCGCGGATGAAGCTGACCAGGTCGGCCGACAGCCCGCTGGTGGCGGCGGTAAAGTCCACCAGGGTATTGCCGCTGCGGGTAAAAATCCGGCGGCTGACGGCATAGCTGGGATTGGTGGCGGTGGTCGGCGGGTTGTTGCCGTTGCGCAGCACCTGTGCCGCGGCGCCTTTTTCCACCTGGGGGCCATCCGGCAAGTCGGAATAGGCCGTGGCCGCGCTGCAGCCGCCGGCGGGGTCCGGGTTCAGGCCGAGGTCTTTCCAGTAATTGCCGCTGGCGGTGGTCCAGTAGCTGACGGCGCATTCGGTCACAAAGCCGGTAATCGGGTTGACCGCAGGCTTGCCGAGGGAATCGCCGAGGTCGACGTCCGCGCCCGATTTGATGATCTGGTAGCGCTTCAGGTTGCCGAACCAGCGCGGCTTCGCGTCCGGATCGGGGCGGAACATGCCGATGAAGACCTGGTTTTCGTTTTGCGAACGGTTGGTCGAGTTGACCGGCAGGCTGGTGGACGCGAAGGTGGAGTTCACCGCCAGCACCTCGCCCAGGATCTGGTTCAGGGCGTCGACGATCGACTGTTTGTTCATGGCAGCGAAGTACTTGCCGCCGCCGGCACGTGCCATGCTCAGCATCAGGGAAGTATGGGTGGCGTTCGGCTGCTTGTTGAAAACGTCAATCGTGTAGAACGTCACGCGCGGCTTGATCGTGCTGTCGTTTACCGGGATGCCTTTTTCGTGCATGAAGCGGGCCCATTCGTCGGCATTGAGCGGGTTGGTGTCGGTGGAGCTGGTGCCGGTCGCCTCATTGGTGATGACCTTGTTGGTGCCCAGCACCGCATAGGATGCCTGGCCGGACGGGCAAATCTTGCTGCCATCGTTCAGCGCCGAGCCGATCGTGCAGCCCTCGGTATAGGTCGCGCAGGTGGCGGCAAAGCTGGGCAGTTCCACCTGGGCCGCGGTATTACTGGCATAGCAGGCGGCCGTCTGTCCGACCTTGGTGGTGGAACTGGTCGTGGTCGAGCGGAAATTCGGCAGCCCCAGCTGGGTGGTATTGCCGCCCAGGTTTTTCAAGGCGGTGGTATTGGCGGCACTGTCCGATGAAGGGCCGCTGGCATTCGGGTTGCCAATGAAAATGACAACCACCGGCGCGCAGGTACTATCCTTGTCGAGCGGCGATTTGAACTGGCTGTAGCGGGTGACGTAGCCATTGGGGTCGGCGCGCGAACTGTTGGTGGCAGCACCCGAGTAGGTGTTGCCGCCGGCCAGGTAGCTATAGACGTCCCACATCAGGTTGCCGTACGGCGTGTTCGAGTTGCGCTTCTCGTGGGTGCCGTTGATGTCGTTGTAGATGGTGTCCATCTGCACGCCCAGCAGGGCGCGTGCGCTACTGGTCATCGGCTGCACGGCGAAGCGGATGAAGCCGCCGTCATCGTTGGCCGTGCCGTCGGTGACGTATTCCATCACGCCGATGTTGACCTTGTCTGTCATGCCCTGGATCGCAGTCTTGATGGCCTGCACTTCCGCCTGGCCTTGCTGCTCGTCGCCGGGCCATTGCTGCGACTGGCGCGCCCAGTTGGACGTGTTGTCGAGCACGATCAGGATGCGCGGATTGATCTTGTTGCCGGCCGAGGCGCCGGTGAAGATGTCGATATCGTCAGCACCCGCAAGGCCCGGCAGGATTGCGGTACCGAGGCCCAGGCACGCTGCCAAGGCAGCAAAAGACTTTTTTAGCATGGCTCGCTTTCCTTATCTGCAGAAGGTTTCCGCGTCGCCGGCAGGGACGCGCACATTGACGCCCTGGACCACGGTGACGCTCGTTTCACTGACTTCATCGGTGCTGACGGCGGTGATTTCCCAGGTGCTGTTGGAGCACAGCGAATTGCCGGTGTTGGCGCCGACCTGGCTCAGGGTGCCTGGGTCGCCCACCGAGCAATTTTGGTCTTCGGCATCGGTCAGATCCAGTTCATTGACCTTGATGGTGCGGAACTTGACGCAGGCGGGGGCCGGCGTCAGCACGGTTTTCACGTCGGGCTTGCCGTCGCCGTTAAAGTCGATGCAACGGCTGTTGGGACCTTCGCACGGCAGGGCCAGCGTGTCGGCCGGACTGTCGAAGAACATCTTGTTCGACAGGGCTTCGTCGATCACCTGGCGGCTGGCGGCAATGGCTTCGTCGTGGCTCTGCATATTGCCCACCACCTGGATGCTGGATTTACTCAGGTTAAAGGTGGTCATCGCCAGCATGCTGATAATCACCAGCATCACCAGGGCCACGACCAGGGTGACGCCACGCTGGCGCTGGAGGCGCGTGGATCTCATATCGGTTTCCTTCCAGCAGGATTCGGCAGGGGGACCAGGGCCGAGAACACATGGCGCTTGTACTGGTCGTTGGTGGCGGCAATCACGATCGGCCGGCCGTCGGCGCCATTGCCCAGGGTGTAGGACTTGGTGTCGGTGTGGGTCATCGACTTGGTCAGGGTGCGGGACAGCAGGTTCAGCTTGACTGCCACGACATTGTTCCAGTTGACGACGGCACAGGCGGGATCGCCGCAGGCATTGGCCGAGGCCGGCAACGTGGTGTACAGGTCGGCCACGCCATCGCGGTCAGTGTCGAGGCCGTACTCGATCTGCATGTTCTCGATGCCTTCGGCCAGCGGCACGATCTTGACGCTCCAGGCGGCGCCCTGGTACACCACGTCGGCGCGCTTCAGCGTCGGCACGCCGTCGCCGGTCTGGCTGTTATTGGCAATGAAATAGATGCGCGTCAGCAGGCGGCGGACCGGGGCGATGGATCCGGTGCCGGCGCCCACACCGCAATCGCGCTTGCGCAGCGTCAGGGCACTGGGCAGCAAGCCAACCTGGTAATAGTTCGCCTCATTGCTGGAACCCAGTTCGAACTGGTTATTGCACGATGACGCCTGGAAGAAGGGGCCGCCTTCGCTGGCAGGTTCGCAATCGGCGGCATCGACGATGCAGGTGGCCGTGTGGCGCACGGCGATGATGTCGGTATTGGCGCGGACGTCGGTCAGGCAAGCAGGGGTGTTGGCGCCGTCGTCATAGCCTTGCACGGGCAGGGCGATGGCCGTGCGCATCAGGGTAATGTCCTGGTCGCAGGGGTTCGGCATCGCCGGGGGCAGGGTCATCAGGTTGGTGTCGAATTCGCCGTAGAAGCCGGCATTGCGCAAGTCGGCAGTCAACAATTGCATGGCATAGCGGCCATTCTCGACCTGGCGGTTGGCGCGGTCGATTTCCAGCTGCGCATTGTTGTTGTTGACGAACAGGGCGGACAGGCCGCCCAGCAGCAGCAAGCCGATGGTGGCGGCCACCATCAGCTCCACCAGGGTGAAGCCTTGCTGGCGCTTGGGAGGTAGGCGGAGAGGGCGCATCGCGGGGTTCCTCAGATACAGGTCAGCAGCGGGCTGGTGACCTGGACTGCGATCACGCGGCGGTTGGTGTCGGTGCCGTACTGGTTGGCGCCGCAGCGCAGGGTGGGCGCGACGGTTTCGTGCATGCCCTGCCAGGCTACGGAAATCTGGTACAAGCCCGGCGTGCAGACGCCTTTGGCAGGATTCGGCGCGCGCAGTTGTTCAATGCAGCCGCGGGCGCCGATCATGCCGCCTATCTTCTTGGCACTGGCATCGGTCTCGGAAGCGCCCTTGAGCAGGTTGCTCCATTCGCACAGGTCGCGCGTGGCGCCCGCCGCAACGGTCGAGCAATCGGCCGGACGCGCGTCGCCGGTGCCGATATCGCTTGCGACGTAGGCGGCAGCATTGGTGGCATTGGCTTGCAGGCGGCCGCTCATGTCCTCCAGCAGGATGACGGCCTGGGCGCGCTGGTAGGATTCGAGCGACCCGACCTGGGATTTGGACTGGAACACGGCCACGCCCAGCAGCCCGAAGGCGAGCAGGACAACGGTGACCAGCACTTCGATCAGAGTGGTGCCGCGTTGGCGTTGCATGGCGAACCTCAGCAGGATTTGTTTTGGATATTGGGGCGGCCGCCCAGGTCGACAGTGATACAGCGCACACTGCCGTTGCGGGCGGTCAGCCGGAATTGGGGATTCGCATCGCCCAGCAGGCGGCCGGCCGGCGTGAAGGTCAGGTTGTTGGGGCCGGTCACCGTGACGTTCGACAGCGGGGCATGCGTCTGCAGCACCGGCTTACTGGCATCCGGGTGCGGAATATTCCAGCCGCTGGCCCAGGTCGACCCGGCCGGGGCCATGGTGATCAGCATATTGCGCTTGATCGCTTCGCTGCGCGCACGCAGGATGTCGCTGAACAGGTCGCTGGTCACGCCCTTCAGGCGGGTATTGATCACGATGTCCTGCATGGCAGGAACGCCGGTGCCGGCCAGCACGATGATGATCAGGACGACCACCATCGCCTCAATCAAAGTAAAGCCTTGTTGGCGCTTCATGGCGTCACCACTTGCCCGCCGGCAGCTTGGCGCCCTTGCTGTCGATGCTCAGCTCGCCATCTTCCACCTGGGGAGAGCCAGCCTTCGGCTTGGCCTTGACGGTGAAGCCGGGCGGCAGGTCGGGGCTGACGGTGATGGTGATGTCGTAGTGCTTGGCCACCGGCGCGGGCGTGGTCAGGCTGAGCGCGCTCAGCGAACTGGCATACGAGCGCGCATCGGTGAAGTACTGCTGCTCGCGCTGGGCCACGTCGAGCAGGAATTGCTGGGCGGCGCCGCGATTACCGCGTACCACGTAGCGGGTGTAAGAGGGCATTGCCACCGCCGCCAGGATGGCGATGACTGCGATAGCGACCATAACCTCTATCAGGGTAAATCCACGGTGGCTGGAGAGCTTCATGCCTGGCTTCCGGTAAATTAGTATATTGATTCTAAGTCCGATGTTGCCGTAAGTCAATTTTCTCGACCATACCTCTCGTTACATTTTAGCGACAAAAAAGAAAGGCCCCGGGCACTTTTGCGCGGGGCCTTGCAATGTGGAAGTGGCTCTGCTTATTCGCTGGTCGCTGCCAGGGCTGGTTCGGCTGCCGGCGCCGGCGCTGCCAGCGGCGTCGGGTTGGCCAGTTCGCGCTGCAGGGTGTTCATGTCCAGTTCGCCTTCCCACTTGGCCACCACCAGGGTCGCCACACCGTTGCCGACGAAGTTGGTCAGGGCGCGGCATTCGCTCATGAAGCGGTCGATGCCCAGGATCAGCGCCATGCCGGCCACCGGGATGCTTGGCACCACGGCCAGGGTGGCGGCCAGGGTGATGAAGCCGGCGCCGGTGATGCCGGAAGCGCCCTTCGAGGTCAGCATCGCCACGCCCAGGATGGTCAGCTGCTGCCACAGGGTCAGGTCGGTGTTGGTGGCCTGGGCCACGAACAGGGCGGCCATGGTCATATAGATATTGGTGCCGTCCAGGTTGAACGAGTAGCCGGTCGGGACCACCAGGCCGACCACCGGCTTGGAAGCACCCAGCTTTTCCAGCTTGCGCATCAGGGAAGGCAGGGCGCTTTCCGAGGACGAGGTGCCCAGCACGATCAGCAGTTCTTCCTTGATGTAGGCGATGAAGCGGCCGATCGAGAAGCCGGTGTACTTGGCGATCAGGCCCAGCACGATGAACACGAACAGGAAGCAGGTCAGGTAGAACGAGCCCATCAGCTTGGCCAGCGGCAGCAGCGAGGCGATGCCGTATTTGCCGATGGTGAAGGCCATGGCGCCGAAGGCACCGATCGGGGCGGCCTTCATGATGATGTTGACCATGCCGAAGAAGGCGTGCGAGATCTCGTCGACCAGCCTGGTCACCGGACGGCCGCGCTCACCCAGCAGCGACAGCGCGAAACCGAACAGCACCGCCACCAGCAGCACCTGCAGGATGTCGCCCTTGGCGAAGGCATCGACCACGGTGTTGGGGATGATGTTGAGCAGGAAGTCGGTGGTGGTCAGCGACTTGGTCTTCTCGGTGTACTGGGCGATGGACTTGGTGTCCAGCGTGTGCGGGTCGGCGTTGAAGCCGGCGCCGGGCTGGATGAAGTTGGCCACCGCCAGGCCGATGACCAGGGCGAAGGTGGACACGATTTCGAAATAGAGCAGGGCCTTGCCGCCGACGCGGCCGATCTTTTTCACATCCTGCATGCCGGCGATGCCGCTCACCACGGTACAGAAGATGACCGGGGCAATGATCATTTTGATCAGTTTGATGAAACCGTCGCCAAGCGGTTTCATGGCCACGGCGTCCGCCGGCAGGTAGATGCCGAGCATGACGCCGCAGAAGATGGCGAACAGTACCTGGACGTACAGTACTTTGTAGAAGGGTTTCTTTTCCATGATGAGGGGCCTC
>CBHWEO010000210.1:0-9824 GCA_966112955.1 uncultured Duganella sp.
GCCAGCCGGACAGGATGGTGCCGACCAGGTCGAAGGCGCCCATCATCGCCAGCACCGAAGCCGCCGGCACCGGCCCCAGTCCCGCATCGCCGCACAGCGAAATGAAGTGGGTCTGGATCAGGCCATTGGTGCTCAGACCGCAGATGAAGAAGCTGCCGGCCAGCAGCCAGAACACGGCGCTGCCCGAGGCTTCACGCATCACGCGGAACGGCGTGGCGACGCCGACCTGCATCGCAGGGGGTGCCGCGGCGGGCGCCGCTTCCGCCGCGCCAAACGGCGCAAGCCCCAGGTCCGCCGGGCGGTTGCGCATCAGCAGCGATACGGCCAGCGCGACGAGGCCGCACGCCACCAGCACCGGCACCACGGCCATGCGCCAGCCGTAATGCTCCACCAGCCAGGCGCCAACCGGCAGGAAGATCAACTGCCCCGTCGCCGAGCTGGCCGTCAGCACGCCCACCACCAGCCCGCGGCGCGTCTCGAACCAGCGGTTGGAGACCACGGCGCTCAGCACCAGCGCCGTCATGCCCGAACCCACGCCCAGCATCACGCCCCACAGCAGCACCAGCTGCCAGAACTGGGTCATGCCCAGCGCCAGCAGCGAGCCGCCCGTGATCAGGCTGAGCGCCGTCACCATCACGCTGCGCAAGCCGAAGCGCTCCATCAGGATGGCGGCGAAAGGCCCCATCAGGCCAAACAGCGCGAAACGCACCGCCAGCGCGGACGACACCTGGTCCACGCCCCAGCCGAATTCGCGGCTCAGTGGCTGCAATAGCGCCCCCGGCAGGCCAAGGGCCGCCGACGACGTCAGCGCGGTCAGGAAGGTCAAGGCAACGATGACCCACGCGTAGTGGATGCCGCGGCGTTGCAACCGCTGGGAAAGTGTAGGAGCAATCATGTGTTCCATGATAGATGATGATCATCATGAAAGCAAGCAAAAGAAAAGCCGGCGCCAGGGCACCGGCCCAAACATGCCTGTGGCACGGATTATTTCTTGATCTGGATGGAAGATTTCACTTCCTGCACGCCCTCTACCTTACGGGCCAGTTCGACAGCCTTGTCGGCTTCCGCTTTCGATGGTACGAAGCCGCTCAGCATCACCACACCCTTCTGGGTTTCCACGTGCACGTCCATGGCCTTGACCAGCGGATCGGCGGCATATTCAGCCTTCACCTTGGTCGTGATCATGGTGTCGGACATGGCCGAACGCGTATCGGCCGTCGCTTCGCGCGTTGCATTGGCAACGTTGGTTCCCGCATCGCGCGTTGCATTGGCGGTGGTGGTGCCCGCATCGCGCGTGGTGTTGGCCAGGTTGGTGCCGGTTTCGCGCGTCGTCTGGGCGGCGGCAGTGGTGGCGGTGGTAGTGCTTGGGTTGTTGACATTGGCCAGCGCGGTCTTATGGGCAGCCTTGGCTTCCGACTTGCAGGCCGACTTGGCCGAACCGCTCATGTCGTCGCAACGTTCCTTGGCCAGGTCATACTCCGCATCGGCCAGTTTGCGCCGGGCTTTCTCAACGTCCCTCGGCGTATTCTGGTGCTGCGTGGTCGCGTCCAGGATGGCGCGGGCTTCCGCCACTTTGGCTTCGTCCTTGCAGATGTCCTCGGCGTTGCCTTTCAAGCTCTTGCAAGCATCTTTCGCTACCTTGTAGTCGGATTCAGCCTTGTCCTTCGCTGCTTTGTAGGCGTCATTATCGGCAGCCTGCGCAACAGCGAACGAAGTACTGAACAGGGCTGCCAGCGAAATACACAGGATTTTCTTCATGGTTAGTCCCCTTTAGGATGGATTGCAATGGCGATTAAACGCCTGCCGGGGACTAATTTCTGTGCGCGATCGAACACAGTCGCGCTATTGCTCGTCTTTTAGCAGACCTTTGCCCCACAGCAGGCGGGCCTCTTCGAAGGGGTTATGTTCGCTATCGAACACTGCACCGTTGCCGGCCAGCTGGAGCCAGGCACGGGTGTTGTGGGAGCCGTGCGCCACCGGCTGGCGCACCTGCATGAGCCAGGCGTGCACCTGGCCGTATTGCCCGGGGTGGCTGCGCTGGATCCACGCCAGCGCCACCAGGTCGGAATAGGCTTCTTCGCGGCGCGTGTCGCGCATGGCTTTCGACAATGCCTGCAATTCCGGATTGTCGAGCTGCTCCTGCGCACTTTCCACAAAGCCCGACGGCAGCGCGTGCCAGCTGCCGCCCGCCTGGCGCCAGCAATGGCCGACTTCATGCGCCGTCATGGCCTCGATCAGCACTTTCTGTTGCGCGGCCGGCACACCTTCGAGCACCTGCTCCGCCTGCGCATTGCCGCGCATGGAAAACACCAGCTTGCAGCGCCCGTCGACATAGCCCATGGCCAGCGGCACGTCGTTGGGGCCGGCTTGCGGCTGGACCACGATATCGATGGGGAGTTTCAGTTCCTGCTTGGCGTAGGCCAGCACGGGAGCGCCCGCCTGCAGCCAGCGGGTTTCGGTCTCGGTCAGCTGGGCTGCGCCTGCGGAGGCAGCGAACAAGGACAGCAGGATTGGCAAGCTCAGCTTCATGACGAACTCCGGTAACGAGATTCAACTATACATGCCTTGCGGCAAGCTGTTACCGGAGTTTCGCGGCTGTTACAAAATATTGGCTGAGCGAGTCGTCAACTTTTTATTTTGCGAGCAAGGAGTTGGCAGTCGGGAAAGATGGACGGATGTCGTTCGGCACCTTCTTCATCTTGTCCAGTGCCTTCTGCACGTCGGGACGGATCACCACGTACTTCGCCATCATGTCCTTGGCGCGCGCATAGTCGCCGGTGGCCTCGATGGTGAGGAATTCGCGGTCCAGGTCCAGCACAGCCTGGCGGATCTTCCGGAAGTCGACCGAGAACGTGCCGTCGCCGTGCGACACGAAGCCGCCCTTGTCCAGCAGGTAATTGACCTGGATCGCCATGCCGCGCGCATGCGAGTCCGTCAGGCCGAAGTGCAGCGTGCGGAACGCCGACGCCAGGAAGGTGGTGTGCAGCTTGCGCTCCGCCGCCTCGCCCTGGCCCAGCGTGTCCTTCAACTGGCCCTTCTCCATCATGTACATCAGGGCGAACAGGCCGGTGATGTCGGCTTTCGCTTCCTCGATGGTGGAATAGGCTTCCTTCAGGTCCTGGCGCGGCGTGGACTCGGTGGCGCCGACGCGCGTGATGTGCGGACCCAGGCCGTGCGTGATTTCGTGCGCCAGGATATGGGTGAAGAAGGAATTGAAGTCCAGGTCCTTCTGGTCCGCCGGACGCAGCACCAGCCTGGCGATCGGCGTCAGCGTGGCCTTGAATTTTTCTTCCTGCACGTTCTTCAGCATCACGCGCTTGGAGCCGCGCTGGCTGATGATGCGCTCATCGTTCGGCAGGTTGTAGGCGGCGGTCTGCACGCCCATATTGCCGTCGCCCGCGCCGTACACCTGGTTCACCACCACCATCGGCGCCACGGCGCCCACTTTCGGGTTGCGGTATTGCGGGTCGACCGGCAGGTTGTCTTCCAGCTCCTGCATATGCTTGGCGAAGAAATCCAGCTTGCGGGTCTCCTGCTCGTCGCGGATGTTGACATAAGCTTCGAAGGCAGCCTTGTAGCCGAACAGTTCGTCGTTATAGGTTTCGTACGGGCCGATGGTGATGTCGACCGGCGAATCCAGGTCCATCCAGGCGAAATCGGATGGCAGGTAATCGTTGGAGAGGAAAGCGTCCGCGCGCAGGTCGAGGAATTTTTTCAGCGAGGCGTTGCCGGTGGCGGCAGCGGCCTCCTTCAGCAGCTTGGACAGCTTCTCCAGTTCCGGCTTGTACTCGTCCGAATATTTGACGATCTTGAACTTGCCGTCGTCGCCCTTGCGGATGGTGGTGAAGAACCATTGCGCATCCTGCTTCTGCGCGGCGGGCAGGCCGTTCATCCAGGCTTCCAGTTCTTCCTTGGTGGCGCCTTCCGGATAGAAGTTGGCGCCGGCCGGCTTGTGCGCCGGCACGTTGATGCCCGCCACTTCCGCCGGCAGGAAGGACTGGTGGTCGTCCAGGATCGACCATGGGCCTTTGTTGAGCCAGAAGTAATCGGCGCGCGCCTTGCCCAGCGGCGACTTGTCCTTCTGCAGTGCGGCATACAGCGCCTCGTTGCCGGACCAGCGCTGGCGCAGCTGCAGCGTATCGATGATCTTCGCCGCTTCGATCAGCTTCCTGATGGCCTGGCGGTCGCCGGCCGAGAGCTTCGAGGTATCGGCCTTCAGCTGCACCGGCGCATAACGCCTGGTCATCTTCTGCAGTTCATGGACATCGGCTGGCGCGGCGGTCGCGGTGGCGCCGGCAATCGCCAGCACCAGCGGGGTCAGGAGGTTTTTCATGTGGCCTTTTCTCTACAGTTAAAAGGAAGGCCACATTGTATGCCCGGGTTTACCAGGCGCGGTAAGTTTTTCCGCTTTCTGCGCCTTCCACGCAACGGCTGTAGGCACGCGCCACGCGGCTGGCCGGAACGGGCTCGAAGCCATAGAACAGCGACGCGAACTTTTCCACCGACTCCTCCAGCAGCGAAGGGTTGACCACGTTGATGCGCAGGCCGCGCCGCAGCTCCACCGCCGCACCGCGCGCAAAGCCCTCGATGCCGTTGTTGACGGTGACCGTGTTGGCGCAACCGCGCAGCGGATTGTGCGCATCCACGCCGCTGGTCAGGGTGATCGAGCCGCCGTCGTTCAGCGCATGCTGCGCGACGAGGGCCACGTTCACCTGCCCCATCAGCTTGGAATCGACGCCGATGCGGAACTGCCCGTGCGTCATCGCCTCCAGCGGGCCGACGTGCAGCGCACCGGCAGCCACCACCACATGGTCCACCCGGCCGGCCGCCGCGAACAGGGCGCGCACCGAAGCGATATCCTCGATCGCCACGCGGTGGTCGCCGCTGCTGCGGCCAGCGGTCAGCACGCGGTGGCGCTGGGCCAGTTCCCGCACCACGGCGCTGCCGATGGTGCCCGTGCCGCCAATCACCAGGACCGTACGCATTACCACACGCGGTAGGTTTTGCCGTTCTCCACGCCTTCGACGCTACGGCTGTAGGCCAGGGCCACGCGTTTCACCGGTACGGTTTCGAAGCCGTAGAAATAAGGGCCGTAAGCTTCGACCGACTCGTCCACCAGCGTCGGGCTGACGACGTTGATGCGGAGGCCGCGTTGCAGTTCGACCGCCGCGCCCATCACGAAACCCTCCACCGCACGGTTGACCGTGCTGGCATTGGCGCCGAAGCGGATCGGATTGTCGGAAACGGTACCGCTCGTCAGGGTGATCGAGCCGCCATCGTTCAGGTATTTTTGCGCGGCCAGGGCGACGTTCACCTGGCCCATCAGCTTGGAATTCAGGCCAACCTGGAACTGTTCCGCAGTCATTTCAGCCAGCGGGCCGAAATGGAGGTCGCCGGCCGCCACCACCACACCGTCCACCTTGCCGACCTTCTCGAACAGCGCCTGCACCGAAGCAGGTTCTTCGATCTTCACCTGGTACTGGCCGCTGTTGCGGCCCGCAGTGATCACTTCATGGCGCAAGCCCAGCTGCTCCACGATGCCTTTGCCGATGGTGCCGGAAGCGCCGATCACGATGATCTTTTTCATTTGATTTCTCCTGTTGGGTTTCAAAGTGAGGCCAGTATGCGCTCCGTCACCGCAGGAATAAATGCGTTATGATTTAGTTCATTACAAACCAATGGTTAGCAATGGATAAATTACGCAGCATGGAAATGTTCATCGCCGCCGTCGACACCGGCAGCTTCACCGCCGCGGCGGAGCGATTCGGCATTTCCGCCGTCATGGTGGGCAAACACGTACGCGAGCTGGAGCAACGGCTCGGCGCCGCCCTGCTGACGCGCACCACGCGCCGCCAGTCGCTGACGGAAATCGGCCGCCATTACGCCGACCAGTGCCGTGCCATCCTGGCCCAGATTGAGAGTGCCGAGCGCGGCGCGGAATCGCTGCGCCTGGCGCCGCGCGGCGTGCTGAAAGTGACCTGCGCCGTCTCGTTCGGCATGGAGTTGCTGAGTCCCGCGATGGTCGACTACATGGAGCGCTACCCCGAGGTCGGGGTCGACCTCAACCTGAACGACCGCATGATCGACATGGTGGAGGAAGGTTTCGACGTCGCCGTGCGCATCGGCACGCTGGAAGATTCGACGCTGGTCGCGCGCCCGCTGCGGCCGTATGGCGTGGTGATTTGCGGTTCACCGGACTACCTGGCGCGGCGCGGCGTGCCGCAGGTACCGGCCGACCTGGCGCGGCACGAATGCCTGGAATTCAGCGGCTGGGTGCCGCAGGCGCGGTGGCGGCTGAAAGGCGAAAAGGACGGCCGCCACGCGCCGCTGAGCCGGCTGCGCGCCAACAACAGCTACGCACTGAAGCAAGCCGCGCTGAAAGGCTTCGGCCTGGTGATGCAAGCCGAAGCGGTGCTGGCGCAAGACATCGCCGCCGGTCGCCTGGTACGCGTGCTGGACGACTACCTGCCCACCCCGCGCCCGATGCACCTGATCTACTCCCGCGACCGCCAGCCGACCCCGAAGCTGACCAGCTTCATCGACTTCATGCTGTCCCGCTTCGGATGAAAGTCGGGGTGAGCGCGGGGCAGGGGCGCCAACTGCAGAGCTGACCCCGACTTTCATGGCGGCTGTTACGGGGCTTGCCAGCCGCCGCCGAGGGCGCGGGCGAAGCTGACCGTGGCCAGCAGGCGCTGGGTGTTGATCTGCACGGCGGCGCGGTCGGCGGCCAGGGCGCTGCGCTGGGCGTCCGTCACGTCGAGGTAGGTGCTGATGCCGCGCTCGTAACGGGCGCGGGCCACGTCGTAGGCGCGGGTGGCGGCTTCGCGCGAAGTCGCCTGCACCTTGCCTTGCTGCGTGCGCTGCTGCACGTCGGACAGCGCATCTTCCACTTCGCGCAGCGCGGTCAGCAGCTTGCCTTCGTGGTTGGCGACCGCTTCTTCATAGCGCGCCTTGGCAATCGTCAGGTTGGACTGGTTGCGGCCGCCGTCGAAGATCGGCAGCGACAGCGCCAGCGGGCCGATGCTGAACACGCGCGAGCCGCCTTTGCTGATGTCGCTCAGGCTCTCCGATGCGAAGCCGAAGTTGCCGGTCAGGCTGACCGATGGGTAGAACGCGCCTTCCGCCACCCCGACGTTGGCGTTCGATGCGCGCAGGTTGGCGACGCTGGCGGCCAGGTCGGGACGGTGCGCCAGCAGGCTGGCCGGCAGGCCGGCCGGGATCACGGGCGGCGCGGGCAGGTCGGTGCCGCTCGCGGCGGCCAGCTGCATCGTGGTGGGCGATGCGCCGACCAGCACGGCCAGCGCATGTTCCAGCGTATTGCGCTGGCGTTGCACTTCTTCCAGGTCGGCTTCGGCGTTGGCGCGTTCGATGCGGGCGCGCGAGGTATCGAGCTCGTTCGACAGGCCGGCGTTGAAGCGGGCGTTCACCAGCTCCTCGGTTTCCTTGCGGGTCGCCAGCGCGCCGCGCAGGATGGCCATCTCGGCGTCCAGCCCGCGCAGCTGCCAGTAGGTGGTGGCGATCTGCGACGACAGCAGCAACAGCACGCCGTCGCGGTCGTGGCTTGCCGCCAGGGCTTGCGCGTCGGCCGACTCCACGGCGCGGCGCACGCGGCCGAACAGGTCCAGCTCGTACGAGAAGCCGGCCGAGACCGAGTAGTTGTTGCCGTGGATCGAGCGGCCGCCCAGTGCCAGGCCTTGCGAGGTGTTGGCGGAGGTGCGGGAATTCGATACGCCGGTGCCGACCGTGATATTGGGCAGTTGGCTGGCGCGCACCAGTCCCAGTTGCGCTTCGGCCTGGAACAGGCGCTGCGCCGCCGCCTTGACGGTCGGGCTGTCGCGCAGGGCCTGGTGTTCAAGCCGGTTCAGCGTGTCGTCGCCGAACACGGTCCACCACTGTGCCGGCAGTTGCGCTTCGCCCGCGGCGCCTTGCGGGGCGTGGCGGAAGGCCTGTTCCTGCACGTTGGCCGGTGCCTTGAAGTCGCTGCCCACGGTGCCGCAACCGGCCAGCACGGCCGCTGCGCTTACTGCCATTGCAATCATCTTGATGTTAATAGTGTTTACCTCTTTGTTGTTAAGGCGCGCCGGCGCCGGCGCCCGATGGCGACTTCACCTTGTCGGAAAACCACAGGACCAGGATGCAGGACAGCAGGATGCCGCCCACGATCAGGAAGCCGTCGTTGTACGCCATCACATACGATTCGCGCCGCACGATGCCGTCCACCGCCTTCAGCGCCTTGTCCGCCGCGGTGACCGGGTCGAAGCCCTTGCCGATGAAGTTCTGCGTCAGCTGGTCCAGGCGCAGCTGGGTGGCGGCGGAAAAGCCGTTCACCGCTTCGCCCAGGCGAGCCGAGTGGAAGTGCTCGCGCTGCGTCAGCTGGGTTGCCAGCAGGGCGATGCCGATCGAGCCGCCAAGGTTGCGGATCATGTTGAACAGGCTCGATGCGGACGGCGTATCCTTCGGCGCAATGCCGTTCATCGCGAAGTTCGACAGCGTCAGCATCACGAAAGGCTGGCCCAGCGCGCGGATCACCTGCGACACCAGCAGCTGGTCGTAGCCGGTGGTCGCGTCCATGTAAGCATTCATGATGCAGGACACGCCGAACAGCGCCAGCCCGAACGAACACAGGATGCGGTTATCGATCTTCATCGACAGCTTGGCCGCGAACGGCATGATGAATAGCTGCGGCAAGCCGGCCCACATGATCACTTCGCCGATCTGCATCGGCGAGTAGCCGGCGATCTGGCCCAGGTACAGCGGCAGCAGGAACGAGGAGCCGTACAGGCCCATGCCCATCACCGCCGCCAGCGCCGACGCCACCAGGAAATTGCGGTGCGTGAACAGGCCCAGGTTGACGAAGGGATTGGCGCGGGTCGCGCTGGTCACCACCCAGCCCAGCAAGCCCACGATGGACAGGCCGGCAAAGGTGATGATGAAGCCGGACTCGAACCAGTCCTTGCTGTTGCCCTCTTCCAGGAAGATGGTCAGGCAGCCCAGGCCCAGCGCCATGAAGGCAATGCCCAGCCAGTCGGCGTTGAACAGCTCACTGAGCTTGCGCTGTTCCTGGTCCAGGCCATACGCCACGCCGGCAATCAACAGCACGCCCGGCACCCAGTTGATGTAGAAGATCGACGGCCAGCCATACAGCTCGCTCAGGTAGCCGCCCAGGGTCGGGCCCATGGATGGCGCCAGCGTCGCGGTCAGGCCGAAGATGGCCATGCCGGCTGCGCGCTTGGAAGGCGGCAGCTTGGCCATCACCAGCGTCATGGCCATCGGGATCAGCGCGCCGCCGGTGAAGCCCTGCATCATGCGGAAGAAAATCATGCTTTGCAGGTTCCACGCCGCGCCGCACAGGGTCGAGAACAGCAGGAACAGGCCGGTGGTGCCCATCATGTAGCCGCGCATGCCGAAGGTGCGCGTCAGCAGCGCGGTCAGCGGGATGACGATGATCTCGGCCACCAGGTAGGCGGTCGAAATCCAGGAGCCCTCTTCCTGCGTGGCGTTCAGCGCGCCGAGGATATCCTTCAGCGAGGAGTTGGTGATCTGGATATCCAGCACCGCCATGAAGGCGCCCAGCATGCCGGCCGCCACGGCGATCCAGGTGCGGCCGGGGACCGGCCCTTCCGGTACGGTCATCGGGGCACTCATTTTGCGGCCGCTGCGTTGGATTTGATCGCGACTTCGGCGATGGCCGACATGCCCGGCACCAGGCGGCCTTCATACGCTTTCAGGTCTTCCGGCTTGAAGGTGATCTTGACCGGTACGCGCTGCACGATCTTGGTGAAGTTGCCGGTGGCGTTATCGGCCGGCAGCAGCGCGAATTGCGC
>CBHWEO010000211.1:0-9753 GCA_966112955.1 uncultured Duganella sp.
CCCGAGCGCCGCGAGCGCGGGCGGGGGACCCCACTCCGTGGCCCCCGAGGAGGTGGTCGTGCACCCCCGGGTTGTGGTGTTCGGGGGGGAGCACTACCACCCCGTTGGCCACGAAACGGACAAGCGCGTGGGGGGGGTGGTGCGGGGGTGGTTGTTGTCCGGCCCCTGGCTGGGGTATGGGGCGGCCCTGGGCGCGGGGGCCCCCAGCGATTGCCGGCTGCATGCCTGGCTGCGTTTTGCGCGCATGCCGATGGTGGATGCGGACCAGGCCAGCGACCTGCGCTTCGCCGCCGCGCCGCGCGGCAACTTCACCACGCTGCTGCTGGCGGACAAGCCGCAATGCCCGTTCGGCGTGCCGCAGTGGGGCTTGCCGCGCGCCGACCTGCTGGGAGGGGCGCGATGAAAAGCTACGATCCGCACCAGCGCTTCGGCCGCCCCGACGGCGGCTGGCGCGCCAGGCTGTATGCCGTCATCTTCGAATCCGATACGCCGGCCGGGCGCGCCTTCGACCTGGTCCTGATCGGCGCCATCCTGCTCAGCGTGACGACCGTGGTGCTGGCCTCCATTGCGCCCGTGGCGCGCGACTA
This sequence comes from uncultured Duganella sp., assembly GCA_966112955.1. Taxonomy (GTDB): domain Bacteria; phylum Pseudomonadota; class Gammaproteobacteria; order Burkholderiales; family Burkholderiaceae_D; genus Rugamonas. Next base: position 588 of record CBHWEO010000211.1, read on the forward strand.
TGGCGGCTGGCTGTTCGCGGCGGAGTGGTGCTTCACCATCCTGTTCACCGTCGAATATGCCTGCCGCCTGCTGTGCGTGCAGCGCCCCTTGCGCTATGCGCGCAGCTTCTTCGGCATGATCGACCTGCTGGCCGTGCTCCCGAATTACCTGGCCTTGGCCGTTCCGGGCGCGCACGTGCTGCTCAATGTGCGGATCCTGCGCCTGCTGCGCATGTTCCGTATCCTCAAGCTGACCCTCTACATCGAGGAGTACGGCATGCTGGGCCGCGCCCTGCTGGCCAGCCGGCGCAAGATCCTGATCTTCCTGTCGGTGGTGTTCATGGTCGTGTTCCTGCTGGGGACCGTGATGTACGTGGTGGAAGGTCCTGCCAATGGCTTCAGCAGCATCCCGACCTCCGTCTACTGGGCTATTTCCGCCGTGACCACGGTCGGTTTCGGCGACCTGGTACCGAAGACGGACCTGGGGCGCGCCATCGCTTCCGTCATGATGCTGCTGGGCTGGGGCATCCTGGCCGTCCCGACCGGCATCATCAGCGCGGAGATCACCCACCACCGCCGTTCGCAGCGCATCTGCGCCGGCTGCCTGGCCGGGGACCATGAGCAGTCGGCGCGCTTCTGCAAGAGCTGCGGCATGCAGCTGCCTGGCGCTTAGGCAGCCTGTTTGGCCGGCTGTTCGAAGTCGGTCGACAGGGCCAGCCCGATCCACTGCGACAGTTCCCGTTCCACCTGCTGGTGTTTGGCGCGGGTACGGGCCACGGCGTCGCTGCCCAATTGCAGGCGCAGCGGCGGCTGCGGGGCGTCGGCCAGTGTCAGCAAGGCCTGGGACAGCTTGGCCGGATCGCCGGGCTGGGCGTGATTGGCACCCGCGGCAAACACGCGCATGGCGCCGACGGTGTCGCGGTAATCCTCGATGCGGGCCGCCGTTTCCACCAGCGAGGAAGCGTCCAGGAAGTCGGTGCGGAAGAAGCCCGGTTCCACCACCGTGACGTGCACGCTCAGCGGCGCCAGTTCCTGCGCCATGGCTTCGCTCAAGCCTTCCACCGCGAACTTGGTGGAGCCGTACACGCCCCAGCCGTGGTAGGCCTGGTAGCCGCCCAGCGAGGAAATATTGATCACGTGGCCGCTGCGCTGACGGCGCATCTGCGGCAGCACGGCGCGGCTCACGTTCAGCAGGCCGAAGACATTGGTTTCGTAGTTGCGGCGCACTTCCTCCGCCGAGGTTTCCTCGACGGCGCCGAGAACCCCATAGCCGGCATTATTCAGCAGCACGTCGATGCGGCCGAAGCGTTCGACCGCCGCTTGCACGGCGACGGCGGCAGCAGCCTCCCTGGTGACATCCAGCTGCACCGGCAGCAGGTTCGGATGCACGCCCAGTGCGTCGACGACGGCTTGCGGGTTGCGGGCCGCCGCCACCACGGCATCGCCGCGGGCCAGGGCGTCGCGTGCCACCAGCAGGCCGAAACCACGGGAGGCGCCAGTAATGAACCAGACTTTGTTTGCCATGATATTGCTCCTTCGAGAGTGGGTGATTGGTGAAGGGAATATTAGGCTGCGCAATGCTGCTACACTAGCCATGGTAAAGGTGATTGATCTTCAACTCATGGTTGTAAATAATGGATAAGGCGCGCGTCATCTCCCTCTTCATCGGCGTCGTGCACGCCGGCAGTTTCAGCCAGGCGGCGGTCGATGCCGGCCTGTCGGCGCAGGCGGTCAGCAAGGCGATCCGCCAGCTGGAGGACGACCTGGGCGTGCGCCTGTTCCACCGCACCACGCGCAGCCTGAGCCTGACCGACGAAGGCCAGCGCCTGTTCGAACTGGCCAACCCCGGCCTGCGCCTGCTGGACGAAGCCCTGGACCATGTGCGCAACAGCCGCGAGGCGGCGGAGGGCATGATCCGCGTCGCCGCACCCACTTCGCTGGGCACGGTGGTGCTGGCGCCGCTGCTGCGCGACTTCCAGGAGCTGTACCCGAGCGCGCACTTCGACCTGCTGTTCGATGACCACTTCACGGACCTGATCGAGGCGAAGATCGACGTCGGCTTCCGCGCCGGCAATCCGCCCGAGCGCAACCTGGTGGCGCGCCAGCTGGGCCGGATCCCGCTGGTGATCTGCGCCGCGCCGTCCTATATAGAGCGCCACGGCGCGCCGCGCACGGTGGACGAGCTGCCGCAGCACCGCTGCACCGGCTTCCGCCAGCCGAACACGGGGCGGGTCATTCCATGGGAACTGAAAGGGCAGGGCGGCACCGTCTACCAGGACGTGCCCTGCGTGGCCACCTTCAACACCGCCGAAGGCGAGGTGGAGGCGGTACGGGCCGGCGTCGGCATCGGCCAGCTGGCGCTTTATATGGTGGAGCGCGACCTGGCCGAAGGGCGCCTGGTGCAGCTGCTGCCCACCCACGTCACGGCGAATGCCGCCGTTTACATGTACTATCCGCAGCGCAGCCGCATGCCGATGCGCGTGCGGCACTTTATCGACTTCATGGTGAAACGCAAATGGACCGCCTTTACCTGATGACCGTCTACGTGGCCGTGGCCGAGGAACAGGGCTTCGCGGCCGGGGCGCGCCGGCTCGGCATGTCGCCGCCGGCCGTGACGCGCGCCGTGGCGGCGCTGGAGGAGAGGCTGGGCGTCAAGCTGCTGGACCGCAGCACGCGCCACGTGCGGGTGACGGAAGCGGGCCAGCGCTACCTGGACGACGCGCGCCGCATCATCGCGGAAGTCGACGAGGCCGACGACGCCGTGGCCGGCATCAACGCGGCCCCGCGCGGCCACCTGACCGTCACGGCCCCGGTGCTGTTCGGGCGCATGTACGTCATGCCGGGCATCGTCGACTACCTGCAGCGCTATCCGGCGATGGACGTGTCGACCGTGTTCGTCGACCGCGTCACCAACCTGCTGGAAGAAGGCATCGACGTCGGCATCCGCATCGGCGAACTGCCCGATTCCAGCATGCGCGCCATCGCCGTGGGCCAGGTGCGGCGCGTGATCGTCGCCGCGCCGGGCTACCTGGCGAAGGCCGGTACGCCGCAGGCGCCGCAGGACCTGGAGCGGCACACCATCGTCGCCTCGTCCGGTTCCAGCGTGCCGCCGGACTGGCGCTTCCAGAATGGCGGCAATACCCAGTCGCTGCGGGTCAAGCCGCGCCTGGGCGTCAATAACAATGATTCGGCCATCGAGGCCGTGCGCAGCGGCTTTGGCATCGCACGCCTGCTGTCCTACCAGGCGGCGGCCCTGCTCGAGGCGGGCGAGCTGGTGGAGGTGCTGCCCGGCTATGCCACGCCGGCCGTGCCGATCCACATCATCCACCGCGACAGCCGCCAGGGCTCGACCCGCATCCGCAGCTTCGTCGACCTGATGGCGGAGCGCTTGCGCACCGATCCGAGGCTTCGCACGCCGCGTTAACGCGCATTCGGGGGCGTTTGTGGTGCCAGATTGGTGCGGTGCACAATCGCGGTGCCGCTTTTTCACCCGCTCTCCCTCTGCAAGCGGGGTGGCACGGTGCTTGCAATACCCAGGTTATTACACACACACACTGGGGATAAAGATGGATTGCAAGTTCAGCCTTACCCGCCGTCGCCTGCTGGCTGCAGGCGCCGCGACCGCGTTGTCGAGTTACGCCTGGGCCGCCGGCTCGGACAAGCCGGAAAAAGAAGAAGTGAAAGTCGGCTTCATTCCGCTGACGGATTGTGCCTCCGTGGTGATGGCGTCCGTGCTGGGCTTCGACAAGAAGTACGGCATCAAGATCGTGTTGAGCAAGGAAGCGTCGTGGCCGTCGGTGCGCGACAAGCTGGTGAACGGCGAACTCGATGCGGCCCATGTGCTGTATGGCCTGGTGTATGGTGTCCACCTCGGCGCGGGCGGTCCGAAGAAGGACATGGCCGTGCTGATGAACCTCAACCACAACGGCCAGGCCATCACGCTGTCGAAGAAGGTGGCCGACAAGGGCGCGGTCGACGGCGCCTCGCTGGCGAAGCTGATGCACAACGACCCGCGCGAGTACACCTTCGCCCAGACTTTCCCGACTGGCACACACGCCATGTGGCTGTATTACTGGCTCGCCGCGCACGGCATCAACCCGATGAAGGACGCGAAGATGATCACCGTGCCGCCGCCGCAAATGGTGGCGAACATGCGCATCGGGAATATGGATGGCTTCTGCGTGGGCGAACCCTGGAACCACCGCGCCATCGTCGATGGCATCGGCATCACCGCGACCACCACGCAGGAGATCTGGCGCGACCATCCGGAGAAGGTGCTGGGCACCAGCGCCGAGTGGGTGAAGAAGTATCCCAATACGGCGCGCGCCCTGGTGGCCGCCGTGCTGGAAGCGGGGCGCTGGATCGATGCGTCGCTGTCGAACAAGGTGAAGATGGCGGAAACCATTGCCGACAAGTCCTATGTCAACACCTCGGTCGACGTGATCAACCAGCGCATCCTGGGCCGTTACCAGAATGGCCTGGGCAAAACCTGGGACGATCCGAATTACATGAAGTTCTTCAATGATGGCGCGGTGAACTTCCCTTACCTGAGCGACGGCATGTGGTTCCTCACCCAGCAGAAGCGCTGGGGCTTGCTGAAGGCCGAGCCCGATTACCTGGCCATCGCCACGCAGGTCAACCAGATCGACGTCTACAAGGACGGCGCCGCGATGGCGAAGGTCAGCGTGCCCAAGTCGCCGCTGCGCAGCGTGAAGATGGTCGATGGGACGGTTTGGGATGGCAAGAATCCCAAGGCGTATGCGGATTCGTTCAAGATCAAGGCGTGAAGGGAGGGCATATGAGTGCAGTCTACGATGCGCTGGGCAATGCCGGCGCGGCACAGGGAGTCCCTGCAGCACCCGCGGCGCCGGCAGTGCAGGCGGCACAGGCAGCCCAGGGCGGGCGCGGCACGGCACGCGACGCGGCAGCCGCCGCGCTGGCGGCAGCCGGTGTGGGCAAGGCACCCCCAACCCACGCGGACGGCCAGGCTGGCGGCGCAGGCGCGGCGCAGGCAGCCGCGCAAGGTGCCACGCATATGCCGGGCCGGCCGTCGCGCCGCATGCGGCTGGCGGCAAAAGGCGTCCGCCTGGGGCCGGAAGGCGGGCGCCTGCGGCCCATCGTCATGAAGGTGCTGCCGCCGCTGCTTGGCTTGTCGCTGCTGGTGCTGGTGTGGCAGATCCTGGCGGCGCGCAATGCGGGCTTCCCCACGCCGCTGGAAACCTGGCAGGAAGCGCTCAAGCTGTTTGCCGACCCGTTCTACCGCAAAGGCCCGAACGACCAGGGCATCGGCTGGAACGTGCTGGCGTCGCTGCGCCGCGTGGCGCTGGGCTTCGGCCTGGCCGCGCTGGTCGGCATTCCGCTCGGCTTCCTGATCGGCCGCTTCACTTTCGTGTACGGCATGTTCAGCCCCTTGATCAGCCTGCTGAAACCGGTATCGCCGCTGGCCTGGCTGCCGATCGGCCTGCTGGTGTTCAAGGCGGCCGACCCGGCCGCGATCTGGGCCATCTTCATCTGTTCGATCTGGCCGATGATCGTCAACACCGCCGTCGGCGTGCAGCGCGTGCCGCAGGACTACCTGAACGTGGCGCGCGTGCTGAACCTGTCGGAATGGAAGGTGGTGACGAAGATCCTGCTGCCTTCCGTGCTGCCGTACATGCTGACCGGCGTGCGGCTGGCCATCGGCACCGCCTGGCTGGTGATCGTCGCCGCCGAAATGCTGACCGGCGGCGTGGGCATCGGCTTCTGGGTCTGGGACGAGTGGAACAACCTGAACGTGCCGCACATCCTGATCGCGATCGGCGTGATCGGCATCGTCGGCCTGCTGCTGGAAATGGCGCTGGTCACGCTGGCCAAAGCCTTCAGCTATGAGGAGAAATGAGATGGCATCGAAATTCATCGATATCAGCAAGGTCGAGATGCGCTTCGGCCAGTTCCACGCCCTGACCGACGTCAACCTCACGGTGGAGCAGGGCGAATTCATCACCCTGATTGGCCACTCGGGCTGCGGCAAGTCGACCCTGCTCAACCTGATCGCCGGGCTGACCCGCCCCAGCAGCGGCGTGCTGGTGTGCAGCGGCCGCGAAATCACGGGACCGGCGCCGGAGCGCGCCGTGGTGTTCCAGAACCATTCGCTGCTGCCCTGGCTGACCTGCTTCGAGAACATCCAGCTGGCGGTGGACCGCGTCTTCGGCGGCAAGGAAACGCGCAAGCAGCTCGACGAGCGCACCTGGCAGGCGCTGGAACTGGTGGGCCTGGCCGCGGCGGGCGCCAAGCGCCCCAACGAGATTTCGGGCGGCATGAAGCAGCGCGTCGGCATTGCCCGCGCGCTGTCGATGGAACCCAAGGTGCTGCTGATGGACGAACCTTTCGGCGCCCTCGACGCGCTGACGCGCGCCCACCTGCAGGATGAACTGATGCGCATCGTGGCCGCCACCGGGGCCACGGTGGTGATGGTGACGCACGACGTGGATGAAGCGGTGCTGCTGTCCGACCGCATCGTAATGCTGACCAACGGCCCGGCCGCCACCATCGGCGACATCGTCAAGGTGCGGCTCGATCGCCCGCGCGACCGCCTGGCGCTGGCCCAGGATCCGCTCTACATCGACTACCGTACCAGCGTGCTGGAATTCCTGTACCAACGGCAAGGCCGTCCGGCACAACGTTTTGCTGCATAGCAACGTGCAAAAGTGTGGCAGCGGCCCGGCGCTGCTGCTACATTGCTGGTATAGACAAATGGAGACAGGAAATGGAAACCGAAGTGGTGCAGCAAAAAATTGTCAAGGAAGCAAAGCGAGAAGAAAAGCTGAACCGCCATGAGCGGGTGCGCCAGCAAATGCGCCACACCGGCTTGCGCACCGGCGTTGCCGCCGGCCTGCTGGCCCTGGTGGGCCTGAGCGCCTGGCTGCTGGCCTGATCACACCACCCGCAGTTCGTCCAGCGGCCAGCGCGGACGGACGTTGAAGGAATACTCCCGCTGTGCGGCCTGCGGATTGATCTGCAGGCGCATGGCCCCGGCGAAGGCGATCATCGCCCCGTTGTCGGTGCAGAACTCCAGTTCCGGGTAATAGACCTTGAAGCGCTTCCTGGCGGCGGCCGCGTTCAGCGCCGCGCGCAGCTGCGCGTTCGCGCCCACGCCGCCGGCAATCACCAGGCGTTTCAGACCGGTCTGCTTGAGGGCGGACAGGCACTTCGCCGTCAACACATCCACGATCGCATCCACAAAGCCGCGCGCGATGTTGGCCTTGTCCTGCTCGCAGACGTTGGCGGCGCCGCCGTTGTTGTTCACCACCGTCAGCACGGCCGTTTTCAGGCCGGAGAAGGAGAACATCAGGTCCTTCGAGTGCAGCATGGGGCGCGGCAGCTTGTAGGCTTCCGGATCGCCGAATTCGGCCAGGCGCGAAATGGCCGGCCCGCCCGGATAGCCCAGGCCCAGCAGCTTGGCCGACTTGTCGAAAGCTTCGCCGGCCGCGTCATCCAGGGTTTCGCCCAGCAGTTCGTACTGGCCCACGCCATCCACCCGCATCAGCTGGGTATGGCCGCCCGACACCAGCAGCGCCACGAAGGGGAATTCCGGCGGCTCGCTGGCCAGCAGCGGCGACAGCAGGTGGCCTTCCAGGTGGTGCACGCCCAGCACCGGCTTGTCCAGCGCCATGCCCAGGCTGCAGGCGATGGCCGAGCCGACCAGCAGCGCGCCGGCCAGGCCGGGGCCTTGCGTGTAGGCGATGGCATCGATCTCCGGCGCCGTCTTGCCGGCCTTGGCCAGCGCCTGCTCCAGCAGCGGGATGGCGCGCCGGATATGGTCGCGCGACGCCAGTTCCGGCACCACGCCGCCGTATTCCTCGTGCATCGCCACCTGCGAGTGCAGGGCATGCGACAGCAGGCCGCGCTGGGTGTCGTACAGGGCCAGGCCGGTTTCGTCACAGGAGGATTCAACGCCGAGAACGATCATCGTTGGGAGCAAAAGTAAAAGGGGAATCCGCCATTGTAATGGAAAGCGCCCGGGTGTATCGTGCTTGCATTCTTAGCAAGGAGATGTCCGATGTCGACCCATACCGCCGAAGTGGCGTGGTTCCGCCACGATGCCAAATTCACCGATAACCGCTACAGCCGCCTGCACAAATGGACCTTCGACGGCGGCACCGTGGTGCCGGGATCGTCGTCGCCGCATGTGGTGCGGGTGCCGCTGTCCGACCCGTCCGCGGTCGACCCGGAGGAAGCCTTCGTGGCGGCGCTATCGAGCTGCCATATGCTGTGGTTCCTGAGCCTGGCGGCGCGCGATGGCTATGTGGTCGACAGCTACGTCGATGCGGCGGAGGGCAGGATGGAGGATGGCTGGATCAGCGTGGTGACACTGAGGCCGCTGGTGGTGTTCTCGGGCGGGAAGGCGCCGACCGATGCGGAGCTGGACCGGCTGCACCATGAAGCGCATGGGGAGTGCTTCCTGGCCCGCTCGGTCAAGTCCGAGGTGCGGGTGGAGGGGAGCTGGCGCTACTGAAGAACCGCTGAAACCGGAAAACCGGGGTCCAGCCCTTGGGCCGTACCCCGGTTTTCCGGTTCTCCAGGTTCAAGGACGCCCGCGCAGCTCGCGGTCCGCCTCCTTCAGCACGTGGGCAGTGGTGTCCCAATCGATGCAGGCATCGGTCACCGAGCAGCCGTATTTGAGTTCGGACAGGTTGGACGGGATCTTCTGGTTGCCCGCCACGATGTTCGACTCGATCATCACGCCCACGATGGACTGGTTGCCATGCACGATCTGGTTGACCACATCGGTCATCACCAGCGGCTGCAGTTCCGGCTTCTTGTAGGAGTTGGCGTGCGAGCAGTCGATCACGATATTGGCCGGCAGCTTGGCCTTCTGCAGCGCCTGTTCCGCGATCGCCACCGACACGGAATCATAGTTAGGCCGGCCGTCGCCCCCGCGCAGCACCACATGGCCGTGCGGATTGCCCCGCGTACGCACCACCGACACATTACCCTGGCTGTTAATGCCCAGGAAGGCGTGCGGATTGGCCGCCGACAGGATGGCATTGATCGCAATGCCGATATCGCCGTCCGTGCCGTTCTTGAAGCCCACCGGCGTCGACAGGCCCGACGACATTTCGCGGTGGGTCTGCGATTCCGTGGTGCGCGCGCCGATGGCGGTCCAGGCGATCAGGTCGCCCAGGTATTGCGGCGAGATCGGGTCCAG
>CBHWEO010000212.1:0-9656 GCA_966112955.1 uncultured Duganella sp.
AGAAGGAATTCGGCACCCGCTGCGAGATCAAGAACCTGAACTCCTTCCGCTTCATCGAAGAAGCCGTGCACGTGGAAGTGCGCCGCCAGATCGAGTTGATCGAAGACGGCGGCAAGGTGGTGCAAGCCACCCGCCTGTACGATCCGGACAAGAAAGTCACCCGCGAAATGCGCACCAAGGAAGACGCGCAGGATTACCGCTACTTCCCTGACCCGGACCTGCCGCCGCTGGCCATTTCGCAGGAATGGATCGACACCGTGAAGGCGTCGATGCCGGAACTGCCGGCCGTGATGCGCACGCGCTTCGTGGAAGAGTACAAGCTGCCGGAATACGATTCGCTGGTGCTGACCGCCTCCAAGGGCATGGCCACCTACTTCGAAGCCGTGGTTGCCGCCGCGGGCAAGGAGAACGCCAAGGCCGCCGCCAACTGGCTGATGGGCGACGTGTCGTCGACCCTGAACCGCGAAGGCGTGGAAATCACCGAGGCGCCCGTGCTGCCGGCCCAGCTGGCAGGCATGCTGAAGCGCATCGCCGACGGCACCATCTCCAACAAGATCGCCAAGGAAGTGTTCGGCGCCATGTGGGAAGCCAAGTCGGAAGACCCGAACCTGGTCGATGCGATCATCGAGCAGAAGGGCCTGAAGCAGATTTCCGACACCGGCGCGCTGGAAGCCATCGTCAACGAAGTCATCGCCAACAACGAGAAGTCCGTCGAGCAGTACCGTGCCGGCAAGGAAGCGGCCATCAACGCGCTGATCGGCCAGGCGATGAAGGCGTCCAAAGGCAAGGCCAATCCGGCCCAGCTGACCGAGCTGCTGAAGAAGAAGCTGGCTTCTTAAACCGGCAAACCTGTGTCTGACCCGCAGGGTCAGACACGCCAGTTCATACAGGGTCTGACACCTGTGTCAGACCCTGGTTTACCGGTTTGGACAAGCGCCCGCACATCCACCGCAAGATATCGGCAAAGATCTCCTCGCGGTTCACCTCATTGAAATTCTCGTGGTAGTTCTGGTGCTGCACATGGCATTCCAGCAGCTTGGGATCGACCATCGCCAGCAGGTCCAGCGTGGCCTTCGCATCGGCCAGCTTGTCATCCCCCGCCACCACCACGTATAAAGGCCAGCGCCAGGTCGGCATCTTCTCCGCCAGCCCCTTCTGCGCGCCCTGCAGGGCCACGCCAAAGCGCACCGTGCACTCGCGCGCCCGCACATCGTCCGCCTCGTCCTGGTGATGGCGCGCCGTGATGGCCGGATCATGCGTCAGCACTTCGGTCATGGAAGCCATCGGTACCTTCATCGTCGGCGCCAGCGCCGCCAGCACGCCGGACAGCTTCTGCAGCACCGCCGGCACCTTGATCGCATTCACGTAATACGGCGAAGACAGCACGAAGCCTTTCACCAGCGGGTCGCGCTGCAGGCGTTCCAGTCCGAAGCGCGTCGCGATCAGCGCCCCCATCGAATGCCCCATGATGAACACCGGCACGCCGGCAAAGTGCTGCTTGACCCAATGCAGGAACAGCTCCACTTCTGCAATGAAGATGCCGAAGTCCGGAATGTCGACGCGGCGCGCTTGCTCATGCCCGCACAGGTCGAAGGCCACGGTGGCGAAGCGGTGCTGTTTGAAATACAGGGCCGGCGTCACATAGTCGCCGGCATGCGCCAGCCCGCCGTGGATGGCCAGCAGCACCCCGGCCGGCGGTTTTTCCGGTTCCCAGATGTGTATCTTGCGTTCGGCGCCATTGCGCCCCTTGAACGTGGCAAAGCGGTCTTCGGAAAATCGGTTCATGCGTCAGGAAGTGATGCTCAGCGCAATGCCCATCTCCAGCAGCAGGGACAGGTCGGCCAGCGTGAAATCGAGTGAGGAGGCGCCCTGGTCGGGCGCGGCGGAAACGAAGGCAATGCGCAATTCGGCCTGGATCGGCGCCACGTCGAAGGTGATGCCGCGCGCCTGGCATTCGTGCAGGTAGGCGCGCACCTGGCGCATCAGGGCATCCGGATTGGGATCCGTGCCCAGCGTGGCGTAGAAACCGTGGTCCAGGCGGGTGCGCCCGTTCGGGCTGGCATCGCCTTTCTTCCAGTCGCTATCGGGCTCGCTGGGCAGCCCGTCGCGCACATCCGCCACCGCGGCCTGGTCTCCGTACACCTTGAGCGTTGCGATGTTCATTACTTTCCTCGTTCTAAATATTGTAAGGAAGCAATCACAGTCTAGCACAACGCCCGGCGCACGCCAGCACGCCTTATTCGACGCCGTACTTGCTGCGGTAGGCGGCCACCGCGTCCTTGTACTGTGCAAGCGAAGGGTCGGCCGACAGGTAGGTGAACAGGTCGGACAGGTTGCCGATCGAGACCACCGGGATGCCGTAGTTCTTGCTGACTTCCTGCACAGCCGACAGCTCGGACATCTGGCCATCCTTGCCGCCGCGTTCCATGCGGTCCAGCGCGATCAGCACGGCGCACGGTTCGGCGCCGGCCTTGCGGATCATTTCCACGGATTCGCGCACCGAGGTACCGGCCGAAATCACGTCATCAATGATGACGACCTTGCCGGCCAGCTTGGCGCCGACCAGGGTGCCGCCTTCGCCGTGGTCCTTGGCTTCCTTGCGGTTGTAGGCGAAGGACGTGTTGCGGCCCTTGCCGGCCAATGCCATCGCGGTGGCGGCAGCCAGGGTGATGCCCTTGTAGGCCGGGCCGAACAGCATGTCGAATTCAACGCCGGAATCCAGCAGGGTCTGGGCATAGAAGTCGGCCAGCCTGGCCAGGGTCGCGCCATCGTGGAACAGGCCGGCGTTGAAGAAATAGGGCGATTGCCGCCCTGCTTTGGTCGTAAACTCGCCGAATTTCAGCACTCCCGCCTGTACGGAAAACGCGATAAACTCTTGCCTCAAATTGCTCATAGTGCACCCATCTCAGTTCAAAGTGCCGATATTTTAACCGGAACACCTATGCCAAAAATCATTTCCGCCAACCTGAACGGTATCCGCTCCGCCGCCAAGAAGGGCTTTTTCAACTGGATGGGCACCATCGACGCCGACATCGTCTGCGTGCAGGAATTGAAGGCGCAAGCTGCGGACATGACCGAGGAATTTCTCAACCCGCACGGCTACCATGGCCACTTCCACTACGCGGAGAAGAAGGGTTACTCGGGCACCGGCATTTACAGCAAGGTGGCGCCCGACCGCGTGCTGATCGGTTTCGGCAGCCCGGAATTCGACGCCGAAGGCCGCTACGTGCGCGCCGATTTCGGCAACCTGACCGTGATCTCGGTCTACTGCCCTTCCGGCTCCTCGTCCGAAGAACGCCAACTGGCCAAGTTCCGCTTCATGGACCTGTTCCTGCCGCACCTGCAGCAGCTGCGCGCCGAAGGCCGCGAATTCGTGATCTGCGGCGACTGGAACATCGCCCACAAGGAAATCGACCTGAAGAACTGGAAGGGCAACCTGAAGAATTCCGGCTTCCTGCCTGAGGAACGCGCGTGGATGACCAGGCTGTTCGATGAAGTGGGCTATGTGGACGTGCACCGCGGCCTCGACCCGCGCCCCGAGCAATACACCTGGTGGTCCAACCGCGGCCAGGCCTACGCGAAGAACGTGGGCTGGCGCATCGATTACCACGTGGCGACCCCTGGCATTGCTGCCAAGGCGCACACCGTGTCAGTCTACAAGGAAGAGAAGTTCTCCGACCACGCGCCGCTGATCATCGAATATCACGCGTAACGCGGCGGCGCATGGCGGCGGCTGCCAGCAGTCCGAGCCCGACGAGGGCGATGGAGCCCGGTTCCGGGACATCATTGGCTGCGCCGCCCGGCTCGTCGTCCAGGCGGACCGGCAGGTTGGCATCCACCGGGCCGCGGTCATCCGGGCCATTGTCGGGCAACACGGTAAAGTCGCCGCCCGGGCAGTCGCGGGTGCACGGGGCAGCGCCGCTTTCGGGATGGCTGCCGTCGACCAGGTCCGGCAATAGCTCGCCGGGGAGCTGGCCGCCATTCGGCGCGACCGGCAAGGTGCCCGGCGACGAATTGCTGTTCTGGCCTGCCGGGGCGGGGCCATTCACCGGGCTGCCTTGCTGGCCCTGCGGCGCCGGTCCGGTCCCTGCAGTGCCGTTTGCTCCGGTCGGAAGGGTTTCCAGGCCGTTGCCGGTCGGAGCACTGACCGTCGGCGATCCGCCTTGCAGGGAGATGGTGCCGACCAGCGTGCCGTCGCCGGATGTCGGGTTGACGCTGTAAATCATGGCGCGCCCGCTGTTGAAGTCGGCCATTCCGCCGAACACTTTCGACGCCCAACTGCTGCCGCTCGATTTCACGGCCGGGGTATTATTACTGGAGATTACGCCCGCCTGAGCCGAGCCGCCAAGCGCGGACAGCGCGATCGAAACGGCAAAGATAGAACGCATTTTCATATTGATCTCCGTGAATACTTGTCTCGGAGATAAGAAAGCAAGTTTCAGGCCACTGATCTCGCCTTATTTAAAATCAAAGACTTGCAAAATCCATCATGCAAGTTTCTAGACATAATGTAAAGTTTCCCGACACAGGGTAAAAATTCCAGGAATCAACAAATGAAATCTGTCCTCGTCCTTTTCCTGCTGACGATCAAAAGCAGCTATATCAACGACCAGGAGTCGGAAGCCACGGAAGAACAATTCGACACCATCCAGTTCGTACAGACGGAAAAAGGCACCTGGCGTTTCAAGACCTTCGCGGAAGACGAGGACGTGCACCTGTGGAGCATTGAAGCCGAGGGCGACTTGGTTGAACTGGCGGTCGACACCACCAACCGCCACTACGGCGACGTGATCGATGAAGCCTTCGTCATCGAAAGTGAGGATGGCGTCGAGGGCTTGCGCCGCGAACTGAAGAAACAGGGCTTGAGCGACAACCTGCAGATCTCGCCGAAAGGCCCGCTGTTCTGGGCGCCGCCGGGCTCCAGCTACAGCCCGAAGTCTGCCCCCTCGCACTAAAGGCTGCGGCGGCTCTCGAAGTAACGCCACTCCCCGGTCAGCGGGTCGGGGAAGCCGATGGCTTTGGCCAGCAGCTTGAGCGGCGACGAGACATCGTCCTGCTTGCACGGCAGCGCGACGGGATAGAAGGCGTCGTTGACGATGGGAATGCCCAGCGAGGACAGGTGCACCCGCAACTGGTGCTGGCGGCCGGTGTGCGGCCACAGGCGGTACAGCACATGCTCGCCGCGCTGCTCAACGACGTCGATCATGGTTTCCGAATTCGGCTCACCCGGTTCTTCCTTCATGGTGAAGAACTTGTCGCCCTCCACCATGCGGCTGCGGTAGACGAAGGGGAACGCGCGGCCCGGCAAGGGGCCGGCCAGCGCTTCATATTCCTTCTGCACCAGGCGCTTCTGGAACAGCGACTGGTAAGCACCGCGGCTGCGGGCATTGCAGGAGAAGATCACCAGGCCGGCCGTTTCGCGGTCCAGGCGGTGGATCGGCGCCAGGTCTTCAATGCCGAGCTTGCGGCGCACGCGCACCAGCAGCGTCTCTTTCACGAAGCGGCCGGACGGGATCGTGGGCAGGAAATGCGGCTTGTCGACCACCACGATATGCTCGTCCTGGTGCAGCACTTCCTCCTCGAACGGGATCGGCGTTTCGTGGTCCAGCTCACGGTAGTACCAGATGCGGACGCCGCGCACGTAGCGCGACTCGGGACGCACCGGCACGCCGTTGCCGTCCACCACGTCGCCGCGCGCCATGCGTTCGCGCCACTGCGCTTCGGTCACTGCCGGATAGTTGGCGGCCATGAAGCTGATCATGTCCGGCCACTCGCCCTCGGGCAGCCAGAGGTAGCTGGGCGTGACGCCGTCGCGCATCGGCAACGGCGCTGCGCTCGGGGCTTGCTTCGGACGCGGCATGTCAGGACTGCGGCAGCGGCGACGTCTCGTAGGGCGGCAGCCTGTTCACGTCCAGGCCGCGCACGCGGGCGTAGACCGGCAACACCAGCGGCATCTGCTTCTGCATGTCCTGGATGCGCGAATTGCCGCTCGGGTGGGTGGACAGGAATTCCATCGGCTGTTGCGCGTGGACCGCGCCCATCTTCTGCCACAGGGCGACGCCGGCGCGCGGATCGAAGCCGGCGCGCGCCGCCAGGTCGATGCCCACCAGGTCGGATTCCGTTTCATCGCCGCGCGAGAATTTCATGACCGTCAACTGCCCGCCCACGTTGGCGGCGGCGTCGGTGAGGCGCGGGTCGATGCCGAGGTATTGCGACAGCACCGCGCCACCGAGCTTGCTGGCGATCGACACGGCAGTCGATTGCACGGCGCGCTTGCGGGCGTGTTCACGCAGGGCGTGGGCGATTTCATGGCCCATCACGATGGCCACTTCATCGTCGGTCAGGTTCAACTTGGTCAGGATGCCGCTGAAAAACGCGATGCGCCCGCCCGGCATGCAGAACGCGTTGACCTGGTCGGAATTGAGCAGGTTGACTTCCCAGTTCCAGTTGGCGGCGGCCGGGTTCCAGCGCTTGGCGAACGGCACGATGCGCGCCGCGATGGCACGCAGGCGTTTGACCTGGGGATGGCTGTCCGGCACCAGCGCTTCCTTCTGCCGCGCCTCGTTCAGCAACTGCGTGTATTGCAGTTTGGATTGCTGGTCCATCTCCTGCTCGTCGGCGAAGACGCGCAGGCGCGACAGCTTGGTGACGGGAATGCCGTCGGCATTCGGGTTCATGCGGGCCGGCTGCTGGGCAGCGGCCGTGCCGGCGGCCAGCGCCAGCGACAATGCCAGGAGGGTGTGCTTGAACTTCTTCATGACAAATACGATATCACAAGCTGTCAGGCCTGCTTTTTCCGTAGACGGAACACGGCCAGGTCGCCGCGCAGGTTGGGCAGGACGGACACGGTCTTTCCTTCCGCCAACGCCACGCACTCGATCACTTCCAGCCCCACCTCTTCCGCCAGTTCCTGGAAGTCGTAAATCGTGGCGCAGCGCACGTTCGGCGTGTCGTGCCACTGGTAAGGCAGCGATTTGGACACCGGCATGCGGCCGCGCAGCAGCGCCACGCGGTGCGGCCAGTAGGCAAAGTTGGGGAAGGACACGATGGCCTCACGACCGACGCGCACGATGTCGCGCAACAAATCCTCGACGTGCTTCATCATCTGCAGCGAGGACAGGCAAAGCACCGTATCGAAGGAGTTGTCGCCGAAGATGCCCAGGCCTTTCTCGAAGTCCTGCTGGATCACGCGCACGCCGCGTTTGGTGGAAGCCAGCACCTGCTCGTCCGCCAGTTCCAGGCCGTAGCCGGTGCAGCGCTTGCCGGTCTGCAGGTAGTCCATCATCACGCCGTCGCCGCAACCCACGTCAAGCACGTGGGCGCCTTCGCGCACCCAGTGCGCAATGAAGGCCAGGTCGGGACGGGCGCTGCTCAGGTCATCGAAAGTCATGCTGCTTGTTCCTTGTTCGTTTCTTTCCACACCTGCTCGTAATAGGCGCGCACCATGTTCATGTAGCGCGGGTCCTCGAGCAGGAAGGCGTCGTGGCCGTGCGGCGCGTCGATCTCGGCGTAGGTCACTTCGCGGCGGTTGGCCAGCAGCGCCTGCACGATCTCGCGGCTGCGCTCCGGCGAGAAGCGCCAGTCGGTGGTGAAGGAAGCGAGGAAGAACTTGGCCCTGGTACCGGCCAGCGCCCTGGTCAGGTCGCCGTCGAACTTGCGCGCCGGGTCGAAGTAATCGAGCGCCTTGGTGATCAGCAGGTAGGTGTTGGCGTCGAAGTACTCCGCGAACTTGTCGCCCTGGTAGCGCAGGTAGGATTCGATCTCGAAATCGATGCCGAAGCCGAATTTGTACTCGCCGCCGCTGGCGGCAATGTCGCGCAGCTTGCGGCCGAACTTCTCGGCCATGTCGTCGTCCGACAGGTAGGTGATGTGGCCGATCATGCGCGCCACTTTCAGGCCATTCCTGGGCACCGCGCTGTGTTCGTAGAAATCCCCACCGTGGTAGTCCGGATCGGACAGGATGGCCTGGCGCGCCACGTCGTTGAAGGCGATGTTCTGCGCCGACAGCTTGGGCGTGGAGGCGATCACCAGGCAGTGGCGCAGGCGGTCCGGATACATGATGGACCAGGCCAGCGCCTGCATGCCGCCCAGCGAGCCGCCCATCACGGCGGCGAACTGCCGGATGCCCAGCTGGTCGGCCAGGCGCGCCTGCGCCGCCACCCAGTCCTCCACCGTCACCACCGGGAAGGCGGCGCCGTATTGCTTGCCGGTCTCGGGATTGATGTGCATCGGACCGGTCGAGCCGAAGCAGGAGCCCAGGTTGTTCACGCCGATCACGAAGAACTTGTCGGTGTCGAGCGGCTTGCCGGGGCCGACCATGTTGTCCCACCAGCCCACGTTCTTGGGATTGTCGGCGTAGTAGCCGGCCACGTGGTGCGAGGCATTGAGCGCGTGGCACACCAGCACGGCGTTCGACTTGTCCGCATTCAGCGTGCCATAGGTCTCGTACATCAGCACGTAGTCGCGCAGCGACGCTCCGCTCTGCAGCTGAAGGGGTTCCGCAAAGTGCATGGTCTGCGGCGAGACGATTCCAATCGAAGGCATGTGAATCCGGTGTTCAAAAAAAGGTTGGTGTTACAGGGCTTGCAGGGCAATCACGGCGTCGGCAATCGCATCCGGGTCCATGGCCCGCATGATCTTGCGCATCTGCGGCATGATCAGCTGCAGGTCGCTGTTCAGGATTTCCTGCTTGACCGACAGCAGCTGCGATGGGTGCATCGAGAATTCGCGCAAGCCCATGCCCAGCAGCAGGCGGGTCAGCTTGGTATCGCCCGCCATCTCGCCACATACCGCCACGTCGATGCCGGCCTTGTGGCCGGCGCTGATGGTCATCGCGATCAGTTGCAGCACCGCCGGGTGCAGCGGATTGTACAGGTGCGCCACTTCGTAGTCGACGCGGTCGATCGCCAGCGTGTACTGGATCAGGTCATTGGTGCCGATGGACAGGAAGTCCATCTTCTTGACGAACATGGGCAGCGCCAGCGCGGCCGCCGGGATCTCGATCATGGCGCCGACCTTCACGTCCGGATCGTACTTCACGCCCCGTTCGTCCAGCTGCACCTTGGCGCGCTTGATCATGGCCAGCGACTGCTCGATCTCGAAGGCATGCGCCATCATCGGGATCAGGATGCGCACCTTGCCGTGCACCGAGGCGCGCAGGATGGCGCGCAGCTGGGTCAGGAAAATCTGCGGCTCCGCCAGGCAGTAGCGGATGGCGCGCAGGCCCAGCGCCGGGTTGAGCGCGGTATGTTCCATCTGGTCGAGCGGCTTGTCGGCGCCGATGTCCAGGGTGCGGATGGTGACCGGGCGGCCCTTCATCGCCATCACTGCACGGCTGTACTGCTCGTACTGCTCGTCCTCGCTCGGCATACTGCCGCCGCGGCCCATGAACAGGAATTCGGAACGGAACAGGCCCACGCCGTTGGCGCCGGAATCCATCGCGTGTTCGCAATCTTCCGGCAGCTCGATATTGGCCATCAGCTGGATCGGCGTGCCGTCCCGGGTGACCGCCGGCGTCTTTTTCAGCTTGCCCAGCTTCTTGCGGGCGCGGACCGCGGCCAGCTGGCGTTCGCGGTACTGCTCCAGCACCTGCGCGCTCGGTGTGACGATCACCACGCCGGCATCGCCGTCGATGATCACCCAGTCGTCCTGCTGGA
>CBHWEO010000213.1:0-9648 GCA_966112955.1 uncultured Duganella sp.
GCGTTGCGGCGTTCGATGTAGTCGGCCAGGCGCGACAGCACGCGCGACAGCTGGCCGATCTGCTCGCCCGAGGCGACCAGCGCGCGGTAGATCTCCTGGAAGTCGCGCGGATGGCGCGACAGCGCATCGGACAGCGAGGAACCGCCCATCACTTCCGAGCGGATCGAGGCCACCAGGTCGCGCACATACGGGCGTTCGGCCTGCTCCAGCAGCGCCGTGAAGGCTTGCTCTAGCGGCAGGCCGGCTTCCAGCAGGCTGGCCAGCTGGCGCGTGAACAGGGCCAGCTCGGTGGTGCTGAGCTTTTCGCCGAAGCCGCGGCGCGAAGTGGCGCCGCTGGCGTCCACCTGCGCCGAAATGGCGTCGACCTTGATCGGCACCAAGCCTTGCGAGCGCAGGTCGGCGCGCGCGGAACGGGCGCTGTCGGCATTGACCACGCCCTTCTTGCTGGCGCCCGCCGCGTCGACGGCTTCATAACGGAAGGCCGGCATCGCTTAGTCCTTCGTCACGCGCAGCAGCTCGGCCGGCGTGGTGATGCCCTGCTGCAGCCAGCGTTCGCCGTCTTCGCGCATGGTGGTCATGCCGTGCTGCTGGGCGGTGACGCGGATCTCCGCTTCCGAAGTACGGTCGTGGATCTGGGCGCGGATATGCTCGTCCGTCTGCAGCAGCTCGTAGATGCCGACGCGGCCCTGGTAGCCGGTATGGCCGCAATGCTCGCAGCCGACGGCCTTCCACTGCGTGCCGTCGAAGGTCTTGCAGCTTGGGCACAGCTTGCGCACCAGGCGCTGGGCCAGCACGCCGAGCAGGGACGACGACAGCAGGAACGGCTCGATGCCCATGTCCAGCAGGCGCGTCACGGCAGCGGCGGCATCGTTGGTGTGCAGGGTCGCCAGCACCAGGTGGCCGGTCAGCGATGCCTGCACCGCGATCTGCGCGGTTTCCAGGTCGCGGATCTCGCCGATCATGATCACGTCCGGGTCCTGGCGCAGGATCGCGCGCAGGGCCTTGGCGAAGGTCATGTCGATGCGGGCGTTGACCTGGGTCTGGCCGACGCCGTGCAGGTCGTATTCGACCGGGTCTTCCACCGTCATGATGTTGGTGGAGGTGTTGTTCAGCATGGACAGCGCGGCGTACAGCGTGGTGGTCTTGCCGGAGCCGGTTGGCCCGGTGACCAGCACGATGCCGTGCGGCTGGTTGATCAGGTTGTTGAACTGCCCCATCATCTGCTCGCTCATGCCGAGGTGGGACAGGTCGAGGCGGCCGGCTTCCTTGTCCAGCAGGCGCAGCACGGCGCGTTCGCCGTGGCCGGTCGGCAGGGTGGAGACGCGCACGTCGACCGGCTTGCCGCCCACGCGCAGCGTGATGCGGCCGTCCTGCGGCAGGCGCTTCTCGGCGATGTCCAGCTGCGCCATGATCTTGATACGCGAGATCAGCGAGCCGTGGATCGCCTTGCGCGGGCGCACGATGTCGCGCAGCGCGCCGTCGACGCGGAAGCGCACCACCGAAGTCTGCTCGAACGGCTCGATGTGGATGTCGGAAGCGCCGTCACGCAGGGCTTGCGTCAGCAGCGCGTTGATCATGCGGATCACCGGCGCGTCGTCGGACGATTCCAGCAAGTCTTCGATGGCCGGCACGTCCTGCAGCAGCTTGGTCAGGTCCAGGTCGGCGTCGAATTCTTCCGCTACCTGCGAGGCGTCGCCGCTGGCACTGGCGTAGGCGGTGGCGATGGCCGCTTCCAGGTCGGCGCGCGGCAGGTGCTTCAGGTTGATGCGGCCGAAGCGGCGCGACACTTCCGCGATCGCCGACGCCGGCGTGGCGGCGGACATCATCACATCGACCGCGTGTTCGGCTTCGGCGCTGGGCTGGGCCAGCACCAGGAAGTCGCGCGCGAAGGCGTAGGGCAGGAGATTGGTCATTGCTCGCTTTTACTGTTGCTGCTGCTTCTGTTCAGGCACGGAAGGCGCTGCCGGCGGGACCGGGCGCGCCAGCTGGCCGCTGCCGATCGGACGGCCATCCTGCAGCTGCGGCAGCAGCGGCGTGCCCAGGTTCTGGACCGTGATGCTCGGTTCCGGCGCGGCCGCTTCCTGCGTTGCGCGCATGTAGTCGTAGCGGTCGGCGGTCAGGCTCATGCCCTGCTCGCGGTTGCGCACCACCACCGGACGCAGGAACACCATCAGGTTGGTCTTCTTGCGGTTGCGCTTCTGGTACTTGAACAGGTTGCCGATCAGGGGCAGGTCGCCCAGGCCCGGCACCTTTTCCACGCCGTCGCTGGAGTCGTCCTGGATCAAGCCGCCCAGCACCAGGATCTGGCCATCGTCGGCGATGATGTTGGTTTCGATGGTGCGGTTCTTCAGCACCAGGCCGCTGCTGGTGGTGACGCTGGTATCGATGCTGGAGCTTTCGTTGTAGATCGCCAGCTTGATGGTGCCGCCTTCGGAAATCTGCGGGCGCACCTTCAGCGTGATGCCGATGTCCTTGCGGTCGACGGTCTGGAACGGATTGTTGTTGGTGCCGGAAGTGGTGGTGAACGAGCCGGTCACGATCGGCACGTTCTGGCCGACCTTGATGGTGGCCACTTCATTGTCCAGCGTAACCATGTTCGGCGTCGACAGGATGTTGCTGTCGTCGTCCGCGCCCAGCGCGTGCGCCACCGCGCCCAGTCCCAGCTTGCCGTTGGCCAGCTGCTTGAAGATGCCCAGCGTCAGGCCGGAACCCGGCGCCGAGGCGCCTTCCACGCCGTTGGCAAAAGCTTCCAGGTTGACCAGGCTGTTGGCGCCGCCCACGTTGTTGAAGGTGGTGGCGCCGCCCACGCGGTAGGTATGGCCGCTGCTCTGCAGGCCCGCCCATTGCACGCCGAATTCGGACAGCTTGGCGGCGTTGACTTCGACGATCATCGATTCGATATAGACCTGGGCGCGGCGCACGTCCAGCTGGTCGATCACGGCGCGCAGGTTGCGGTAGACCGCTTCCGGCGCGGTGATGATCAGGGTATTGGTGGTGGCATCGGCCTGGATGAAGCCGGCCTGGCCGCCGCCCTGCGCGCTTTGCTGGCCGCTGCGCGCGCTGCTGTTCAGGGCCGGGTTGGTCGGGCCGGACTGGCTGCTGCCGCTTTGCGAGGAAGAGCCCAGGCTGGACTGGCCCATCTGCGTGTTGCCGGCGCCAGTGCCCAGCGAGGACAGGCCGCCGGTGCCGGACTGGCTGCCGGTGCCGCCGCTGTCGCCCGACACCACGGCGCGCAGGGTTTCGGCCAGCTTGGTGGCTTCGGCGTTCTTCAGGTAGACCACGTGCACATTGCCCGCCTGCGCGGTCGGCTGGTCAAGTTTCGAGATCAGGGACTTGGCCAGGTTGGCGCGCGCCGCCGACGGTGCGCGCACCACCAGCGAATTGGTGCGCGGGTCCGGCACCAGGGTCACGCGGCCGGAATCGCCGCCGGCGCCTGGCTCCATCAGCTTGTTGATCATGGCCGCCAGGTCGCTGGCGATGGCGTAGCGCACCGGCACCACGTCCAGGTCGGCCGCCGACGGCGCATCCAGCGAAGCGATGATCTTGGCCAGGCGCTTCAGGTTGTCCGCGTAGTCGGTGATGACCAGGGTATTGTTGCCCGGGTTGGCGTTGATGGTGTTGTTCGGTGTGATCAGGGGGCGCAGCACGGTGACCAGGTTGGCCGAATTCTCATGGTTCAGGTGGAAGATCTGGGTCACCACCTGGTCGCCCTGCGGGCTTTTGGCGCCGCCGATCACGGTCGGCGAGGCCTGCAGCTTGGCTTCCGCTTCCGGCACCACTTTCGCATAGCCGTCGCCGCTGACGATGGCGTAGCCTTGCAGGCGCAGCGCGGAGGCCAGCAGCGAGAAGGCTTGCGACTTGGTGATCGATTTTTCCGACACCAGGGTCAGGGTGCCCTTGACGCGCGGGTCGATCAGGAAGGTGATGTTGGTGTAGTGGCCGACGGCCTTGATCACGGATTCGATGTCGGCGCCGACAAAATTCAGCGCGGCTTCGTCATTGGGCTGGGCCCATGCCGGTACCGGGGCGGCGGCGGGCGCCAGCGCACAGCACAGCAGCGCGGCAGCGCTCAGTCGGCGCAGTGCCGGGAAGGGGGTTGGGCTTGCAGTGTGTGTTTTCATTATCGGAACTCTAGTGCAATGACGTTTTTAACGCTATTCGGCTTGCGCTGGCCCAGCATGTTCAACAAGCCTGCCAGCTGCTCTTCAAATCCTGTTGCCGCTTCCGCCTGGCCGGAAAACTGCAGGCGGCCATGCTCGAATTTTCCCGCGCCGCTCAACAGCAGTGGCCCGCGCTGCGAATTCAATGCCAGCGCGGCTTGCTGGCCCTGCCAGTCGAAGGCCAGCTGGTAACTGCCCAGCGGCTTCACCGGCGTCAGGCGCGACGACATGTCCTGCATTTCCAGCGTGGTGCGGCCTTGCAGCGACACCGCCTGTCCTGCGCGCTCGACCTGCAGCGAACTCCAGGACAGCTTCATGCGGCCGCTCGGCGCCAGCGTATTCAATGGCGCGCCCAGTCCGGCCAGGCCGTCGGCCGGTAGCACCAGCGCCGCCGGGCTGACTTGCCAGCTGCTCCAGCTGCCGTGCAGCGTGACCGGCTGCGTCAGCGCATCCGGATTTTCCAGCTGCAGGTCCACGCTGCCCAGCAACACCAGCGGCGACAGGCGCCAGCTGAAGCGTCCCGGCAGCAGCGGCGTGACCGCGCCATCCTTGCTGGCGGCGCCGCCAATGAAGGCGGAACCGCGCCACAGCGTACCCTGCGCGTCGCCCAGGGTCAAACGGCCGCCGCTCTGGCGTTCCACCAGTTGGCCCATCCAGCTGGCCGGCAGGAAGGCCAGCACGGTCAGGCCCGCACTGAGCACGATCGCCAGCAGCCACAAGCCCGCGCGCTTCATTGGACTGCGGACTCCTGGCGCAGTGTCAGGTTGGCATCGACCTGGCCGGCCGGGCCTTGCTGCGTCACCTGGCCTTCCTGCACCGTCACCCGCTGCTCGCGGCGCATGGCATCAAGCCAGGTCACCAGGCCGGCGAACGGCACACCCTTGAATTCCACTTTAATGTAATCGCCCGTCACCGCCAGGTTTTGCGGCGTCAGGCCCGCGGCCTGCAGGCGCGCCGTCACGCCGTCCTTGCTCAGGGGTTGCGGCTGCGCCGGCGGCTGGGCGGCCAGCTGCGTCGCTTCGCCGGCCAGGGCCTGCAGCTCGGCCACCTGCTGGTTCAGCTGCGGCAATTCCTTTTCCAGCTTGGCGCGGCCGGACAACGCCGGGTCGACCAGCACGCCCCATACCAGGCCCAGTGCCAGCACGGCGCCGCCGATCGAGAGCATGCGCTGCTCCTGCTCGCTGCGCGCGCTCCACCAGGCGGCGGCATTGGCGCGGTAAGTGTTGATGGTGTCGTTCAGGCTTGCCATCACTTGCCTCCCGCTTTCACCAGCCACACGCCGGGGCCGCTTTCGCTGGCCACCAGCTTGCGCTGCTGCAGTGCCGACTGTACTTGCGCCAGGGCGTTGGCGTCCACGCTGTTCGGCTTGAACTTGACGGTCATGCTGCGTTCCTTGTACTCGATGCCCGCCACCGCTTCACGGTTCGGCAGCACGGCCAGCGCTTCGCCCAGGGCGGCGCTCATATTGGTGAATTCATCGGTCGTGCCGCCGCCGCTGTTGGCGCGGGCCACGGCGATATTGCGGCGCATCTGCGCGGCAGGGTCGCCGGTCACCGGCTGGTTGGGGTAGGCGGAGCGGAATACCTGCACCATGTTCTGGCGCACGGTATCGGCTTCGCGCTTGAGGCGCATCCACTCCCAGTTCAGGCCGACGATATTGACCACGATCGCGGCGATGGCGATGCGCAGCGGCCATTTCCAGCGTGCCCAGGCCCGCGCGGTGGCGCCGCTGGCGGCGCCCAGGCCGGCGGCCAGGTCGAACGGCACGGCTTTGGCGGCGGCGATGCGGTGCGCCCAATTGTCTTCTTCGACCGAGATGCCCGGCACGCTGGCGGCCAGGGCGGCGTATTCGGCGTGCTGCGCCGGCGCCACGTACAGCGTGACCGGAGCGTCGCCGGCCAGCGCGCGCAGGGTGTGCAGCGCGGCTTCCGGCGCGTTCGGCAGGGTCAGGCCCAGGCCTTCGTTGGGTGCGCTGCGCAGGGTCAGTTCGAGGCCGGCATCGTCCACGCCGAGGGCGGCGGAGGCGCCGCCCGGCGCCAGCGGCAGGCTCAGTTGCACCGGCAGCGCCGACACGCTGTGCGCGCCTTGCGCCACCAGGGCTTTGACCAGCACTTCCAGCCAGGCGCGGTTGGCCACGGCCACTACCCGTTCACCGCTGTCGCCGCTGGACGGCGCCAGCGCCAGCACGCATTCGGCCGGGTCGCCCAGCACCTGCTCTTCCACCAGGTTGGGCAGGGCCGCCTTCAGCCTGGCCCCCGACAGCGGCGGTACCTTGACCTTCAGCAGCGAGACATCGGCAGCGGCCAGCAGCAGCACCACGCGGCGCGCGCCCGACACCAGTTCGCCGAGGTTGCCCAGCGCGCCGGCGCCCTGCTGCATCACATTGCCGCCATCGCCCACCAGCGCGAACTGGCAGCTGGACGGCACGCCATTGTCGGCGGCTGCGGCGCGGGCCGGATACCGAATGTAGAGTGTTGTCAAAGCTGGCCTTCCCTTATATCCCTTAAATTTCCCGTATCCATATCACGCGCGTGCCCGTCATCTGGCGGTGGATCAGCGACCAGGACATCAGTTCCGCGCGATCCAGGCGCACCCGGCTCAGCACCAGGAAGTAGTAGCTGACGCCTTCGTAATCATTGTCCTTCAGGATGGGTGAACGGCCGCCCATGCCCTGCAGGTACTGCTTGAACTGGTTGGCGTCCCACGGCGTGCGCTTGCGCGCCACCACCAGGTTCTGGCCTTCCGTCAGCGACATGCCTTCCACCATCGCCGACAACAATTCCGCCGAAGCGGTGTTGACGTTGATCGGGGTGTGCTCCGGCAGCACCACCACGAAATCGCGCAGCTTTTCGATGGCCTTCTGGTCGAAACCGGACACCGACAGCAAATCTTCGGCGCGCAGCATCTTCATCGGCTGGCCGCTGCCGGGCTGCACCGGCTCCACGTCCGGCGACGGCGGCGTCCCCTGCGGCAGCAAACCGGCCCCCTGGCTGCGCGCGACCTGGGTCGCCACCACTTTCGCCAGCGACGGGTTGAGCTGCAGGTTTTGCAGAAGGCGCTGGAATACCAGCATCTGCTTCTTGTCGATGCCGCCACTGCCCACCGTGCTGGCAAGATTCGCAAGATTGTAGCGCGACTGTGCGTCGTAAGTCTGTCCGGAAATGGATGCATCGAAGCTTTCGCCTTCGATCCGGTCGCGTTCCACAAACTGGTCGAGCCGCGTTTCGGCCAGCGGCGTGGCCCAGACGCCGTCCGCGCGCGTGATGCGCTGGTTGTCCACCAGGTCCTGGCGCAGGATAAGCCGCACCAGATCAAGGCCGCCGCGCAAAATCCAGCGCGTCTGGAAGTGCAGGCGCTGGTTTTCCATCGAACGCACCTGCACCTGCTGCTGCCAGAACAGGCTGGCCACGATGGACACCGCCAGGGTGGTCAACAGTAGCGCCGTAACAACAGCTACGCCGCGCTGGCGGGTGCGCAGGGCCCTTTTCATACGGCCCCCAACAGGAAAACCTTGGTCAGCGGCGCCGGCTGACCCTGGATTTGCAGGGTGATTTCCAGCCCGGTCGGTCCTTCAGCCTGCGGCACCTGCGCCGGCAACGGGGTCTTGCCGCCGCCGCCTCCACCACCACCTCCACCGCCGCCACCCTGCCCGCCGCCGCCCTGCCCCTGGCAGGCGCCCGGCTCGGGATCGGCGCACACGATCTGGCCGCCCCCCGGCTGCGCGCTGGCGAAGGATGTCGACGAATTCTGCGGCAGTTTCCAGCCGCCGGCCTCCCACACGCGCACTTCCATGGCGTTGACGCCGGCCTGCAAGCCCACGGTTGCCTGCGCGCCGGACTGGCCGATCGCGGCCTGCCACAGCGCATCGAGCTGCACCAGGTCGCGCGTGAGCGGCGACTCGCTGCGCGACAGCACGCCCTCGCGGATGATGTAGCTCACCACCTGCAGCTGGGACGGCGCGTTCTCCGACAGCACGGTGCGGATGAAGACCAGGCGCGTGTTATCGGCCAGGATGTTCTGGTGCTCGCGCAGCAGCGGCTTGTCGGCAATCTGTTCCAGGTCGCTTTGCAGCTGGGCGAAGGTGAGCTGGATGCCGCGCGTCTGTTCCATATTCTGCGTCAGCTGCTCGCGCGAACGGACGATGCCATCCAGCCCGCGCCAGCCCAGCACGGCGACGATCGCCAGCACGGTGATCGCCACCAGCAGTTCGATCAGGGTAAAGCCGCGCGCGTTCTTCATTCCTGCAGCACCAGTTGCACCAGCTTGATGATGCGCCGCTCCGGCGCGCTGGCTTCGAATACGCTGACTTCGACCCGGCGCATGCGCGGATTGGGCGAGGTGATCACTTCTTCTTCACAAATGAATTGCAAGTCGGCCTGCGGGCATTCGAAGGTGGTCTTGCCCGGCGCCGGCCAGCCCCTGGCCAGGCGCACCTGCACCAGCCGGTTCTCGGCCGACCAGGTGGCCATCATGGTAGTGCGCAAGCCTTCGCTGTTCTGGGTCAGGCTGCCCATGGCGCGCAAGGCCGCGCCCAGCGCCGTGCCGACGATCAGCAGCGCCACCAGCACTTCCAGCAGGGTAAAGCCTCGTTGCCGCATTATTGGTCCACGGTGAAATGGCCGACACCGTCGGCGCGGATGGTGGCGCGCAGGTCGCCGCTGGCCATGGTCAGCACGAAGGGCCGGTCGACCGGCTCGCGGCCAAACACGATGCGCATGGTGCCGGGCATATTGATCGGCGGATCCAGCAGCAGGGTCACTGGCCCCAGCTGGAAAGGACGTTCGCGCAGCAGGTCGTCCTGCGGCAGCGGCTCCCAGGTCTTGTCGTTGCGCACCAGGAAGCGGTAGCTGTCCGGCCCCGCCTCGAAGGCGACCGGACGGTTGCGCACGATGGCTTCATCGCGCGCCAGCTGCAGCAGGAGCGCGATGCGCTGCGCCTCCTTCTGCATGGCCTGCGCCTGGGTCGGCGCGGCATTCATCACGGTCAGGCCGAGCGTGAGGCCGATGATGACGAGCACCACCAGCAATTCGATCAGCGTGAAACCGCCCGACCGCTCAGATTTCCCAGGAGCCGATATCAGCATCATCGCCGGTGCCGCCTGGCTGGCCGTCGGCGCCATACGAGAACACATCGACTTCACCCTTCACGCCCGGGGACAGGAACTGGTAAGGGTTGCCCCAAGGGTCCTTCGGCATTTTTTCCAGGTAGGGAGCCTTCCAGCCATTGGCCGCCGGGCCGGTGGTCGGCTTGGACATCAGGGCTTGCAGGCCCTGTTCCGTGGTCGGGTAGCGCTGGTTGTCCAGCTTGTACATCTTCAGCGCCTGCATGATGGTGGAGATTTCGACCTTGGCGGCGGCAGTCTTGGACTGGCCGACGCGGTCGAGCACCTTAGGCAGCACCAGTGCCGCCAGCACGCCCATGATCACCACAACCACCATGATCTCGATCAGCGTGAAACCGCCAGAGCGGCGTTTGCTTGGTTTTTGCA
>CBHWEO010000214.1:0-9611 GCA_966112955.1 uncultured Duganella sp.
CTTTTCGTTACTCACCGGGGGGGGCGTGGGGCCACACCCGGGGGGTGGGGGGGCAACACCAAAGAAAAAACCCAAATGGCAGTGCCTCCCCCGCTGGGTCGGCCACTAGGCTGCCGACGCAACCGGGCCTAAGCATATTTCCCGGTAAGCCGTGAAGAACCTATTTTTTGCCGGCGTCTTCGTCCAGCTTGCGCAGGTAGGCCAGCTTGTCGGCGATCTTGGATTCCAGGCCGCGCGGGACGGGCTGGTACCAGCCCGGTTCGGCCATGCCGTCCGGCAGGTAGGTTTCGCCGGCGGCGTAGGCGTCCGGCTCGTCGTGGGCGTAGCGGTATTCGTGGCCGTAGCCCAGTTCCTTCATCAATTTGGTCGGTGCGTTGCGCAGGTGGACCGGCACTTCGCGCGACTTGTCGCGGCGGACGAAGGCCATGGCGGCGTTGTAGGCGTTGTAGCCGGCATTGCTCTTGGCGGCGACCGACAGGTAAATCACGGCTTGCGCCAGCGCCAGCTCCCCTTCCGGAGAACCGAGGCGCTCATAGGTTTCGGCGGCATCGTTGGCCATGGTCAGGGCACGCGGATCGGCCAGGCCAATGTCCTCCCATGCCATGCGCACGATACGGCGCGCCAGGTAGCGCGGGTCGGCGCCGCCGTCGATCATGCGGCAGAACCAGTACAGGGCACCGTCCGGATTCGAGCCGCGCACGGACTTGTGCAGGGCCGAAATCTGGTCGTAGAAGTTGTCGCCGCCCTTGTCGAAACGGCGCGCGTTCAGCGTCAGCGCGTTCTGCACGAATTCGCCGGTAACCTTGGTGGTGCGCGCGGTGGCGGCAGCGGTCTTGGTCTGCTCCAGCAGGTTCAGGAAGCGGCGCGCATCGCCGTCGGCATAGCCGATCAGGGTGTCGATGGCCAGCTCGTCGAACTCCAAGTCCGGCATGGCGCGCTCGCGGGCACGGGCCAGCAACTGGCGCATTTCTTCTTCCGTGAGCGCCTTCAGTACATAGACCTGGGCGCGCGACAACAGCGCGGAATTGACTTCGAACGAAGGATTTTCGGTGGTGGCGCCGATCAGCGTCACCAGGCCGGATTCCACATAAGGCAGCAGCGCATCCTGCTGCGCCTTGTTGAAGCGGTGGATCTCGTCGATGAACAGGATGGTCTGCTTGCCGCTGGCGACAAACTGCTCCGCCTGTTCGATGGCGGCACGGATATCCTTCACCCCGCCCAGCACCGCGGAAATGGCAATGAACTCGCAGTCGAAGGCGCGCGCGGACAGGCGTGCCAGCGTGGTCTTGCCCACGCCCGGCGGCCCCCACAGGATCATGGAGTGCGGCTTGCCGGACTTGAACAACAGGTTCAGCGGCTTGCCTTCGCCCAGCAGGTGGCTCTGGCCGATCACGTCCGCAACGGTGTGCGGACGCAGCGCTTCGGCCAGCGGTGGAGTGGGCTCGGGGGCGAACAGGTCTTGCGTCATCATGCCTTAATTGTTGATGACGTCCGCGCCCTTGGGCATGACAAATTTAAAGGACGCTGCATTCAGGGCTGGATTTTTTTCAAACTTCCTGAACGCCAGGATGGAAGTCTGGCCGAAGTTGTCCTTCAGTTCCATGGCTTCCGGCGTGCCGTTTTTCAGGCCGATCAGGATCTGTTCGAAGCTGGCATCCTTCGCCTTCGGCGTGGCTTTCAGCCATTCCAGGCCGTCGCGGCTGCCCGCCTCGGACAGGGCGAAGTTCTTTTCCAGGTCGTTGGAGCCGAACAGGATGGCGGCCGGCGAAGAACCCAGCGCGTCGCCCAGCTTGCGCACCGTAACCTGGTTCAGGTCCTTGTCATAAATGAAAAGCTGCTCGCCGTCGGCCTGCAGCACCTGCTCGTAGGGCTTGGTGTAGGTCCAGACGAACTTGCCCGGGCGGGCGAAGGTGAAGGTGCCGGACGATTGCTTGTCCTTGCTGCCCTGCGCCACGACTTTCTGCGTGAATTCGCCTTTGGCGGCCTTGGTGCTGGCCACGAAAGCCTTGAACTGGTCCAGTGCCGCAGCATTGGCCACGCCCGCCAACAGCAGGCCGGCGGCCAGGGCCGCCATCGATTGGGTGAACTTCATAAGAATCCTTATTCCGCCGAAGCGGTTGGCGCGATGATTTCGCGGTTGCCGTTCGACTGCATGGCCGATACCACGCCGCTGTTTTCCATCTGTTCCAGCAGGCGCGCGGCCCGGTTGTAGCCAATGCGCAGGTGGCGCTGCACCAGCGAGATCGATGCCTTGCGGTGCTTCAGCACCACCTGGACGGCCTGGTCGTACATCGGGTCGGCCTCGCCGTCGCCGCCACCGCCGCCGGCCATGGCGCCGTCGCCGCCGCCCTCCTCCAGCGTGCCGCCTTCGAGGATGCCATCGATGTAATTCGGCTCGCCCTGGGCTTTCAGGTGCTTCACCACGCGGTGCACTTCATCGTCCGACACAAAGGCGCCGTGCACGCGGATCGGCAAGCCGGTACCCGGCGGCATGTACAGCATGTCCCCCATGCCCAGCAGGGTTTCCGCACCCATCTGGTCAAGGATGGTGCGCGAGTCAATCTTCGACGATACCTGGAAGGCAATACGCGTCGGGATATTGGCCTTGATCAGGCCCGTAATCACATCCACAGATGGGCGCTGGGTCGCCAGAATCAAGTGCAGGCCGGCCGCACGGGCTTTCTGGGCAATACGGGCGATCAGTTCTTCCACCTTCTTGCCGACCACCATCATCAGGTCCGCCAATTCGTCGATGATGATGACGATGGTTGGCAGTTTTTCCAGCGGTTCCGGCGCGTCCGGCGTGATCGAGAACGGGTTCGGGATCTTTTCTTCGCGCTTCTCGGCCTCGGCGATCTTGGCGTTGTAGCCGGCCAGGTTACGCACGCCCAGCTTGGACATCAGCTTGTAGCGGCGCTCCATCTCGTTCACCGCCCAGTTCAGGGCGTGGCCGGCCTGGCGCATATCGGTCACCACCGGCGCCAGCAGGTGCGGAATGCCCTCATACACCGACATTTCCAGCATCTTCGGGTCGATCAGGATCATGCGCACGTCGTGCGGGTCGGCCTTGTACAGCAGCGACAGGATGGTGGCATTGATGCCAACGGACTTACCGGAACCGGTGGTACCGGCCACCAGCAGGTGCGGCATCTTGGCCAGGTCCGCCACCACCGGCTTGCCGGCGATGTCCTTGCCCAGCGCCACAGTCAGCGGCGAATGGTTGTCGTTGTAGACCTTGGAGCCCAGGATCTCGGTCAGGCGCACGATCTGGCGCTTCGGATTCGGCAGCTCCAGTGCCATGTAATTCTTGCCGGGGATGGTTTCCACCACGCGGATGGAAGTCAGCGACAGCGAGCGCGCCAGGTCGCGCGCCAGGTTGACGATCTGGCTGCCCTTCACGCCGGTGGCCGGCTCGATTTCGTAGCGCGTGACGACTGGGCCCGGATAGGCGGCCACCACCTTGGCTTCCACGCCGAAGTCGGACAGCTTCTTCTCGATCAGGCGGCTGGTGAATTCCAGCGTTTCCACGGCCACGGTTTCCTGCGCCGGCGGCGCATCGTCCAGCAGCGACAGTGGCGGCAGCGTGGTGTTTTCCAGGTCCTGGAACAGGGTGCCCTGCTTTTCCTTGATCACGCGCTCGGATTGCACCACCTGGGTCACCTGCGGCTCGATCTTGACCATCGGCGCCGGCGGCGCATCCGGCGGCAGGTCGGCCGGCTTGGGATGCTTCTCCTCGTGCTTGACGCGCTCCTTGACCACCTTCTCCTCGCGCTTGACCACGGCCACGTCGCCCTGGCGGCGGTCTTCGCGGTCTTCCATGCGGGCGCGGAACCAGTCGATGCCCATTTCGATGGCTTCGCCGATCTTCTCCGCCACCGACATCCACGACACATGGAAGAACAGGCTGAAACCGGTGCCGAACAGCAGCAGCAGCAACAGCGTGGCGCCGGTAAAGCCCAGGCCCACGTGGGCGCCATGGCCAATCAGTTCGCCCAGCACCCCGCCGGGCGCGCGCGGCAACTGTACCTTCATGGTGTACATGCGCAGGTATTCCAGGCCCATGGAGCCCACCAGCATCAGGGCGAAACCGGCCAGGCGGATCAGGCCTTCCTGGCGGTGCTCGGGGTCCTCATCGCGCTCCAGCACGAATTTGCGGGTCAGGCGGCGGTAGCCCTGCCACACCACGCGCAGCATGTAGACGCACCACCACCAGGCCGAAAAGCCGAAGATGAACAGCATCAGGTCCGACAGCCAGGCGCCGCCCCGGCCGCCCAGGTTGAACACCTTGGGCACCACATTGTTGTGCGACCAGCCCGGGTCGAGCCGGTTGTAGCTGGCCAGGATCAGGATGAAATACAGGCAGACGACAAACAGCGCGAAAAAGCGCGCTTCCGACAGCAGGCGCACCAGCCGGTTGGGCAAGGGCTGGCGTTCGGTGACATTGCGAGTGTAACCAGAAGCGGTCTCTTGACTCTTCTTACTCATTGCTTGGAGGCAAAAATTCCATATTGCGCTTATTCTAAGCTATATCAAGCGGAAACGGCCCCACGGTACATATGAAATGCACGGTTCGCATATAATTTCGGTTTGCTTGGGGCCGGACTTGTCGCATTCCTGTCCGCACCCATATACCAGACACTCCAACCAGGTAAAGAATCCGCATATGACTACTACCAAACACGCCAAAGTCCTGATCCTCGGTTCCGGTCCTGCAGGCTACAGCGCCGCGATCTATGCCGCCCGCGCCAACCTGAACCCGATGCTGGTAACCGGCGTCGAACAGGGCGGCCAGCTGATGACCACCACCGACGTGGAAAACTGGCCGGCCGACCCGATGGGCGTCCAGGGTCCGGACCTGATGCAGCGCTTCCTGCAGCATGCGGAGCGCTTCAAGACCGAAATCGTGTTTGACCATATCCACACCACCCACCTGAATGAAAAACCGATCCGCCTGGTCGGCGACAGCAATGTGTACACCTGCGACACGCTGATTATCGCCACCGGCGCCTCGGCCCAGTACCTGGGCCTGCCGTCCGAGCAGGAATTCATGGGCCGTGGCGTGTCGGCCTGCGCCACCTGCGACGGCTTCTTCTACCGTGGCCAGGAAGTGGCCGTGGTGGGCGGCGGCAATACCGCCGTGGAGGAAGCCCTGTACCTGTCGAACATCGCCACCAAGGTCACCCTGGTGCACCGCCGCGACAAGTTCCGCGCCGAGCCTATCCTGGTGGACCGCCTGATGGCCAAGGTCGCCGAAGGCAAGATCGTACTGAAACTGAACTCCACCCTGCACGAAGTGAAGGGCGACCAGTCCGGCGTCAACGCCATCACCGTCAAGCACAATAACGGCGAGCTGACCGACGTGGCCGTGCACGGCCTGTTCATCGCCATCGGCCACAAGCCGAACACCGGCATCTTCGAAGGCCAGCTGGAAATGAAGGATGGCTATATCAAGACCCGCACCGGCACCGAAGGCATGGCCACCGCCACCTCCGTACCGGGCGTGTTCGCAGCCGGCGACGTGCAGGACCACGTGTACCGCCAGGCCATCACCTCCGCCGGCACCGGCTGCATGGCAGCGCTGGACGCGCAACGCTACCTGGAAGCGCAAGAGTGAAAAGTTTCGCCGACCTGAAAGGACTGGGCAAGCAGCTCAGGGAACAGCAAGAGCAGCGCGAGGCTGAGGAAAAGGAGCGCGCCAAACAAGCCAAGGCCGCTGCCGCCGCGGCCAATGTGTTCCAGTCCTCGATGGCCGGCGTACAGAAAATGAAGCCGTCCGACCGCTACGTGCCGCCGCCCGCCAAAGGGCCGGCCGCGGCGGGCCGCCCTGCCCCGTCCGGCCCGCGCAAGCCGCTGACCGCTGAGGAACAGGCGGCCGACGACGCGGCCGTGCTGCGCGAATCCATGCTGTCCGACCTGTTCGACGTCGACCACTACATGGAGGAAGACCCGGCGCTGAACTACAGCGCGCCCGGCATCGGCCCGGACGTGATGAAGAAGATGCGCAAGGGCCACTGGCCGGTGCAGGACGAGCTGGACCTGCACGGCAAGCGCCGCGACGAGGCGCGCCAGGCCGTCGACGACTTCCTGCTCAAGGCCAAGCGCCGCAACTACCGCTGCGTATGCGTGATCTACGGCCGCGGCTTCGGCTCGCGCGGCGGCGAACCGGTGCTCAAGTCCATGGTGCATTCCTGGCTGGTGCAGACCGACGGCGTGATCGCCTTCTGCCAGGCCCGCGCCGAGGAAGGCGGCGAAGGCGCCATCATGGTGCTGCTGCGCAGCGCCTTGCAGCCTGTCCGCTAGGGATGTTATCTTGACGGTATGAAAATTGTCCCCGCCGTCTCCCTCATCACCGTCATCGAAGTCGTAGCAATCCTGGTCGGGGCGTTTTCCGGGTTTATCGAAGCGCGCCGCAAGCGCATGGATATCGTCGGCGTCTTCATCGTGGCCTTCATCACAGCCTTCGGCGGCGGCACGGTGCGCGATATCCTGCTCGACCGCCGTCCCCTGTTCTGGGTGGCGCACCAGGAATACACCATCCTGCTGTTCGTCGTGGCCCTGGTGGCCGCGCCCTTCGTCAAGCAGATCCGCCACATCGTTTCCGAGCGCCTGATCGTGGTCGCCGACGCCGTCGGCCTGGGCCTGTTCGCCGTGGCCAGCGTGTCGACGGCGCTGGCGGCCGACATGCCGATCTTCGTGGCGGTGATGATGGGCGTGGTGACGGGCATCTTCGGC
The DNA here is from genome assembly GCA_966112955.1 of uncultured Duganella sp. GTDB lineage: Bacteria > Pseudomonadota > Gammaproteobacteria > Burkholderiales > Burkholderiaceae_D > Rugamonas. The sequence continues at coordinate 6,733 of CBHWEO010000214.1, forward strand.
GGCGTGCTGCGCGACGTCATCTGCAACGAGGTGCCGATGGTGTTCCGCGACGGGAAGCCGTACGCGATCTGCGCCTTCTTCGGCTGCTGGTTCTACATCGCCCTGCAATACACCTCGGTGTCGGACGACGTGGCCCTGTGGTCGAGCGCCGCGCTGATTACCGCCATGCGCCTGCTGGCCTGGCGCTTCGACCTCAAGATCGGGCGCCCCTGACGAGCGGCCATGCCGGTATTCGACGTCGCCACCTCCACCACCCTGATCGGCTTCCTGTCGATCCTGATCGCCGCCAGCTTCCGTGGCGTGCACGATCGGGCGCTCGGCACTTCGGCGGGCGGGCAGTGGGCGCTGTCGGCCTTCCTTGGCGGCTGCGCCGCCCTGCTCACCTCCTTCGGTAGCGGCCTGCCCTCCTTCATGACCACGGTGGTGGACAATATGCTGACGGTGGTCAGCCTGGTGTTCATCCACCGCGGCGCAGCGATGTTTGCAGGCGCCCACATCGACGACCGCAAATACCTGGCCTGCATCGCACTAGCCGCCGCCGGCTTCATTGTGCTGTCCTATGCGCTGCCCAGCGTAGAGCGCCGCGTCGGACTGGTATCGAGCTTGCGGGCCGGCTTCTACCTGGCCACCCTGCTCCTGCTGAAACGCCCCGGCCTGCCGGCCGGCACCCGCTACCTGCGCACCATCCTCGCCATTGCCGCCGCCTGGAACCTGGCACGGCTGGTGGTGCTGGCGCGCACCGACGGCCAGGTCAATACCTTCCTGGCCGGCGGGCCATCGTTCGCGGTGATGGTGGCGGTCGGCGGCGTGCTGCAAATCCTGATCAACGCCTTCCAGTTCCGGCTCGAGAGCGAACGCACGCGCGACGAATTGCTGCAGCACGCCAGCCGCCTGCAGGCCAAGCGCGACGCCCTGCAGGGCACCGTCACTGAACGCACCGCAGAACTGACGCAGCTGGCCATCACCGACAGCCTGACCGGCCTGTCCAACCGCCGCCACTTCATGGAGCAGGGATTGCGCGAAATCGAACGCGCGCGCCGCTACCGCCAGCCCCTGGCGCTGATGCTGATCGACATTGACCACTTCAAGGACATCAATGACCGCTACGGCCATCCCACCGGCGACCAGGTGCTGCGCATGGTGGCGCAGGCCTGCCAGTCCGGCGCCCGCAACGCCGACCTGGCCGGCCGCATCGGCGGCGAGGAATTCGCGCTGCTGATGCCGGAAACCGGCATGGTATCCGCCCAGCTGGCCGCCGAGCGCATGCGGCGCGCCGTGGCAGCGGTGGACTACGGCGCGGCCGGCGTGGCGCAGGCCGTCACCGCCAGCATCGGCGTCGCCGTGCTGGAAGAAGGCGACGCCACGCTTGAGCGCCTGCTGGCAAGGGCCGACAAGGCGCTTTACCGCGCCAAGGAGTTCGGCCGTAACCGGGTGATCTTCGCATGAGCGCCCTGCACCTGGGCACCGCCTCCTTCGCCCTCGGCATTGCCTGCCTTGCGTTGGGCGCCGCGTTCTATGGCCTGCGCGCGGTACGCGGCGTGCAATCGGCGGGCAGCAACTGGAGCATCGCCGCCATATGCCAGGGCGGCGCATGGCTGCTGGCCAGCCTGGGCGCGCCCATCCCCGGCCCGGTTACCCTCCTGGTCGCGCAAATGCTGGTGGCCGTCAACGGCGTGCTCCTGCTGCGCGGCGCACTGCACTATGCCGGCGGCCGCAACACGCCCGGACCGGCCCGCAGCGCCGCCCTGCTGGCGGTCATCGCCGCGCCGGTTGCCTGGTTCACGCTGGCCGAGCCGGAGGGCAGCGCCCACCTGGTGCTGGCATCCCTGCTGCGCGTACCCTTGCTGGGCTTTGGCGCGCTGGTCCTGTGGCGGCATGCGCCGCGCCACGGCCGCAGCATGCTGGCCGCGCTGTTCGCCATCGACGCAGTCTGGCAAGTGGTGCACGCCTTCGCGCCGCTGGAAGGCATATTGTCGGCGCCGGACCTGCTGCTGCGCGGCGCCCTCACCATCCTGGTGATCGCCACCCAGTTCCGCGCCGAGAGCGACAGCGCCCGCATGGCGCTGCGCACGTGGGCGGACGACCTGGAGAAGGAAAGCCGGGAACTGGAACAGACCATCGAAGAGCGCAACAGCGAATTGCGCGAGAAAGCCGCCACCGACTTCCTGACCGGACTGCCGAACCGGCGCCACTTCCTGGCGCGCGCCGAGCAGGAAATCGCCCGCGCCCAGCGCTACGGCCACGCCCTGTCGCTGCTGATGATCGACATCGACCACTTCAAGGCCATCAACGACGGATTCGGCCATCCGGCCGGCGACCGCGCCATCATTGCCGTTGGCGGCCACTGCGCCGACGCTTGCCGGTCCAGCGACCTGGCGGGCCGGCTGGGAGGGGAAGAATTCGCCATGCTGCTGCCGGAGGCGGGCCTGGCCGAAGCGCAGGCCGTGGCGGAGCGGCTACGCCTGGGCACGCAGGCGCTGCAAGTCCTCGAAGATGGGCGGCGGCTGCCGGTCAGCATCAGCATCGGCATTGCCAGCCTGGAGCCGGGAGATGCCGGGCCGGACGCGCTGCTGGCGCGCGCCGACCGGGCCCTGTATGCGGCCAAGAACGCCGGCCGCGATTGCGTGCGCTATGCCTGATTAAACGGCGTCGGCGCCGGTTTCGCCGGTGCGGATGCGGATCACCTGCTCGACGTTCTGCACGAAGATCTTGCCGTCGCCGATCTTGCCGGTGCGGGCAGCCTTGATGATCGCATCGACAGCCGAATCGACCACGCTGTCGTCCACCACCACTTCCACCTTCACCTTCGGCAGGAAGTCGACCACGTATTCCGCGCCGCGATACAGCTCGGTGTGGCCCTTCTGGCGGCCGAAGCCCTT
>CBHWEO010000215.1:0-9598 GCA_966112955.1 uncultured Duganella sp.
CCACCGCGCCGGCCTGCTGGCCCGCCAGCGGGCGCGCCGTCATGTGCAGCCAGCGCCCGCAGTCCGGCAAGCCGGCGCCGGCCATGAAGATTTCGGCGCTGGCGCCCTGCGCCCCGCCCTCGTCCACTTCGCGCCGCAGCGCGCGCGCCAGCGGCAGCGCGTGTTCCGGCAAGCCCGTGCTGCGGTCGGCCTGGTAGAAGCGCCGTCCCTGCGGCCAGGCCATGCCGCCTTCGTCGCGCACGATGCCGACGATGCGTTCGGCGGCCGGGTTGACCAGCACCAGCCGGCCCTGTTCGTCCGTCACGGCGACGCCGTCGCCCATGCTGTCCAGCACCGACTGCAGGATGCCGGTCTGGTGCCGCAGCGCCTGCTGCGAGCGTTCCAGGCCGCTGTTGGCGTCGGCCAGCATGCGGTGCGAGCGCCGCAGGCGCAGCAGGAAGAAGGCCAGCACCGCCAGCATGATGGCGATGGCGCCCAGCACGGTCCACAGCCAGCCCTGGCGCAAGGCGCCCTCGCGCAACTCGATGCGCTGCTGTTCGTTGCGCCGCGTCAGGTCGGCGATCTCGCGCAGGCGCGCTTCCTGCCGGTAGCGCTCGGTCAGTTCCAGCACCCGCGTCGACACTTTCTTGCGGTTGGCACGCGCCGTCATCTCGGCCGCCGCCAGCGAGCGCTCGTAGGCTTTCTGGTAGGCGCCGCGCCGCGCTTCCAGCGCCGCCAGCATGCGCTGGCTTTCGCTCAGGTAGACCGGCAAGCCCAGCGACTCGGCCAGCGCCAGCGCCTGCACCAGGTCCTGCTCGGCCAGCGCGTCCTTGTGCAGGGCCAGGTACTCGCCGCTGCGCGTGGTCAGCGTCCACCACATGCCGGTATTGTTCGGGTAGCGCGTGTACATCGCCGCCACCTGGTCCAGGATGTCCAGCGCCTGGGCGTGCTCGCCGCGCAGCTTGGCCTGGCTGGCCTCGGCAAACAGGCTGGCCGCCAGGTAGAACGGCGCGCCGACGTCGCGGAAGATGGCGCTGGCCTGGCGCGCCAGGGCGGCGGCCGCCACGCCGTTCTGCGTGCCGGTCAGCTGGGCCAGGCCGCGCAGCGCCTGCCCTTCCAGCAGGCGCGAGCCCACCAGCCGGGCCTGCACCTGCATCAGGCGGAACTGTTCCTGCGCCTGCTCGTTGTTGTCGCTGGTGCTGTAGGCGTTCGCCATGCAGTAATGGCCATAGGCCAGGGCCCAGGCATTGTGGCTGCGGCGCGCCAGGTCCATCGCGCGCACGCAGGTATCGACCATTTCGTCGGGCTTGGAGAAGCGGCTGTACATCATGCCCAGGCGCAGCAGGGCATCGCCCAGCAGGTCCGGCCGGTCCACCCCTTCCAGCGCCTTGACCGCATCCATGGTAACGGACTGCAGGCGGTCGAAGGCGCCCTGGTTGACCACGTTCTGCGCCAGCACCAGGTAGGCTTCGGCCTGGCCGACGCGGTCGCCCGCCTGCTGCGCCAGCGCCAGCGCCTGGTCGGCCATCTGGCCGGCCGCTGCCGTGTGGCCCGCGTAATGCACGGCGCGCGCCCGCACATTGAGCAGGCGGACGCGGTCGGCCGGCGTGGCGTCGGCCGGGACGCCGGCCGCCAGCTGCCGCAGCGCGGCATCGGCGCGCGCCACATCGTTTTCCGCCAGCAGGCGCGCCCGCTCCAGGGCGGCGCGCCAGTCGCCGAGCGTGGCGGCGCCAGCCGGCAGCCACAGCCCCCAGCACAACACCGCCGCCAGCCAGCCGGCCCGGCGCCCGCAGCCTCTCCCGTCCATGCACATCCTAATCGACATTCCCGGCTCAGGATGACAGAGCGGCACGGCAACGACTATCAGGAAATCCTGATTTTTTCGCGCCGCTCATGCGGCATCGGCCTGCTGCAGCAAGCCTTCGGCCAGGCTGCGCAAGGCTTTCGACTGGTAGCCGCGCGCCAGGCGCCGCAGGTGCTCGGCCAGCGGCGCATACAGCGGGTCGAGCTGCTCCAGGTGGTCGGCGTGGGCCAGGATGGCACGCATATTCCCGATCCGCACCAGCTGCAGCAGGGTTTCCAGTTCCTGCTGCGGCGGCACCGGCAGCGCCGCTTCCGGCACGGCCGCCGGCGGCATGGGCAGCACGGCCGCCGGCGCCGCCTCGCCGCCCTCGGCGGCCAGCTCGAACCAGAACAGGCTGCCCACCCCGGGCTGGCTCTCGACCTGGATTTCGCTGCCCATCAGGCGTACCAGCTGGCGGCTGATGGCCAGCCCCAGGCCGGTGCCGCCGAAGCGGCGCTGCGCCTCGCCCACCTGCTCGAATGGCTGGAAGATGGTTTCCAGCTGGCCCGGCTCGATGCCGACCCCGCTGTCCTGCACCGCGAAACGCAGCCGGCCCGGCGCGGCCGCCGTGACCTTCAGGCGCACGGCGCCGCGGTCGGTGAACTTGATGGCGTTGGACAGCAGGTTGAGCAGCACTTGCCGCAGGCGCTGCTCGTCCGCCAGCAGCGAGGCCGGCACGCCGGGCCCCACTTCGCAGCTGAACTCCAGCCCCTGCTCGCCGGCTTTCAGGCCGATCATGGCCGTGATGCCGTCCAGCAGGCCGGCCATGTCCACCCGCTGCGGGAACAGCTGCAGCTTGCTGGCTTCCAGCTTGGCCGAATCGAGCACGTCGTTGATCAGGCCCAGCAAGTGCTCGCCGCTGTAGCCGATGCTCTTCACGCTGGACAGCTGGCGCTCGTTCAGGCCGCCGTCGCGCAGCAGCAGCTGCACGAAGCCCAGCACCGCGTTCAGCGGCGTGCGCAATTCGTGGCTCATCTGGGCCAGGAATTCGCTGCGCATGCTGGCCAGGCGCTGCGCTTCCAGCAGGGCCGCGTCGCGCGCCGCCTCGGTTTGCTTGCGCGCGCTGATGTCGCGCGCCAGGCCCACCGTGCCCAGCACCGTGCCGTCCTCGTCGGTCACCGGCGTCTTGAAGATCTCGACCCACAGCGGGCCGTGCGGCCCCTGCTGCACTTCCTCCACGGTTTGCGGGCGGCGGCTGGACATCACCTTCAGGTCGTCTTCGCGGAAGGCGCGCGCCACCTCGGCCGGCTTGACGTCGTAGTCGGACTTGCCGACCATCTCTTCCACCCCGGTCCCCAGGATCAGCGCGGTGGCGCGGTTGACCGCCACGTAGCGGCTGTCGGTATCCTTGAACCACACCCACCACGGGATGGTGTCGATCAGCACACGCAGGTAGCGCGTCTGCTGGCGCAATTGGGCGGTGCGCTGCTGCACCATGTTTTCCAGGTTGGCGTTCAGGGCGCGGATTTCCTCCTCGGCCCGCTTGCGCTCGGTGATGTCGGAAATCACCGCCACCGCGCCGGCCTGCTGGCCCGCCAGCGGGCGCGCCGTCATGTGCAGCCAGCGTCCGCCCTCGGGCAGGTCGCTGCCGGCCATGAAGATTTCCGCGCTGGCGCCGCCCTCGTCCGGCCCGCCCGGCTCGCCCGGCGTGCCGCGCAGCACGCGCGCCAGCGGCATCTCCTGTTCCGGGAACGCCGTGCTGCGGTCCAGCTGGCAGAAGTGGCGGCCGCTGGGCCAGGCCATGCCGCCGCCCTCGCGCACGATGCCGACGATACGTTCGGCGGCCGGGTTGGCCAGCACCAGCCGGCCCTCCTCGTCGGTCACCACCACGCCGTCGCCCATGCTGTCCAGCACCGACTGCAGGATGCCGGTCTGGCGCTGCAGCGCTTCCTGCGACTGGCGCAAGCCGCTGTTGGCGGCGGCCAGCAGGCGGTGCGAGCGGCGCAGGCGCAGCAGGAAGAAGGCCAGCACCGCCAGCCCCAGCACGATGGCGCCCAGCACGGTCCACAGCCAGCGCTGCTGCAAGGCCCGCTCGCGCAGCTCGGCCTGCTGCTGCTCGTTGCGCCGCGTCAGTTCGGCGATTTCGCGCTGGCGCGCCTCCTGCTGGTAGCGCTCGGCCAGTTCCAGCACCCGGGTCGACATCTTCTTGCGGTTGGCCTGGGCCGTCATCTCGGCTGCCGACAGCGAGTGCTGGTAAGCCCGCTTGAAGTCGCCGCGCCGGGCGTCGATCTGGCCCAGCTGGCGCTCCGTTTCGCTCAGGTAGAGCGGCAGGTTGAGGTCGCGCGCGATGGCCAGCGCATGCTGCAAGTCCTGCTCGGCGGCGGCCAGCTTGTTCAATGCGGCGTAATCGCCGGCGCGCGCGGTCAGCGTCCACCACAGGCCGGTCTTGTTGGGCAGGCGGCGGTAAGTCCGCTCCGCCTCGTCCAGCAAGGCGATGGCGCGCGCGCGGTTGCCCTGCATGCGCGCCTGGCTGGCTTCGGCGTACAGGGCCGCCGTCAGGTAGAACGGCAAGCCGATGCTGCGGTACAGGGCGCTGGCCTGGGCGATCATGGCTTCGCCGCGCTTCACATCGCCCTGCGAGGCCACCACCCCGCCCTGCCCGCTCAGGGCCAGCGCCTGCAGCAGGCGCGAGTTGGCCAGCCGGGCCTGCGCTTCCATCTGCCGGTAATGCTGCATCGATTCGACATAGTTGTCGCTGGAGTTGAACGAGCTGGCCACGCACTGGTGGCCGAACGCCATGGCCATCGGGTTGCCGCTGCGGCGCGCCAGGTCCAGCGTGCGCAGGCAGGCGTCGATCGCTTCTTCCAGCTTGCCGAAGCGGGTATAGGTCATGGCCAGGCGCAGCATGGCTTCGGCCAGCAGCTCGGGCCGGTCGACGCCTTCCAGTACCTTGATGGCATGGCTGGTAACGGTAAACAGGCGGTCGAACTTGCCCTGGTTGACCGTGTTCAGCGAAATCACCAGGTCCGCCTCGGCCTGGCCGACGCGGTCGCCATGGCGTTCGGCCAGGGCCAGCGCTTCTTCGGCGAGGGCGCCAGCCGTCTCGGTTTCGGCGCGGTAGAGGGCGATGCGGGCCCGCAGGTTGAGCAGGCGCGCGCGGTCTTCCGGCGTCGCTTCGGGCGGCAGGCTGGCGGCCAGGTGGGCGGCGTGCGCGGCAGCCTGGGCGGTGTCGTTTTCCGCCAACACGCGCACCGCCTGCACTTCGGTGCGCCAGTCCGCCAGGGAGGCGGCGGCGGCCGGCCCGGCCAGCACCGCGCACAGCAGCAAGCCTGGCCAGGCCCGCCATGCCCTGCGCTTGCTGACTTCGCTTGCCATGCCCGTCCTCCCCCGCTGCCCTCCGCTCCGTCGCAGGATGACAGACTCATCCTGACGTGCCTATAAGGAAATCCTTAAATTGATTGACTTTCAGTACATGTACGAGGCGCTGAAGCCGAACTGGCGGTCGTTCATCCAGTTGCTCTGGTGGCGTTCCGGCACGCCGAAATAGGCGCGGCGCACCGTATTCAGCAGGTTATTCCCTTCCAGCGCCAGCGACCAGCGCCGGCCGAGCTTGTAGCGCAGCGAGGCGTCCAGCCAGCCATAGCCCTCGACGTACTGCGGCAGCGTGCCGATGCCGGCAAAGGTCGCGGTGCCGGCCAGGAAGCGCGCGCGCCAGTTGTAGGCGGCGCGGGCCGACCAGGGGCCGTATTCGTACATCAGGACCGCGTTGGCGCTCTGGCGCGACAGGTTCTGCAGCGGGATGTCGGTCCCGACCGCCGTGCTGGGCGTGGCGCTGTCGACATACGTGAAGTTGAGCTGCACGCCCAGGCCGCGCCAGGCGCCGGGCAGGCGGTCGAAGAACTGCTGGTAGGACAGTTCCGCGCCCTTGACGCGGCCCGGGTTGGCATTTTGCGGGCGCGTCACCTGGTAGCCGACGCCGTCATAGCTTTCCGGGGCCGTCCGGTTCAGGACGAAGCCGTCCACCCATTTCCAGAACACGGTGGCGGTCAGCATGCCCTGCCCCGGCAAGTAGCGTTCCCAGGCCAGGTCGAGGTTGCGCGAGCGGACCGGGCCCAGCGCGGGGTTGCCGGCATTGCCCGTGTTGGCGGCCGGATTGATCACGTTGCGGAACAGGGTCAGTGACGGCTGCAGCTGGTCGAAGGTGGGACGGGCCATGGTGCGCGACAGCGCGGCGCGCCAGGCACTGTCGCCGTCGGGGCGGTAGCGCAGGTTGGCGCTGGGCAGCCAGTCGGTGCCGCTGCTGTCCATCTCCACCGGGGCGAAGCCGCCGCCCAGCGCGGCGCGCAAGCCCTGCCCTGCGGCGCGCACGTGGACCGCGCGCAGCCCGGCATTGCCGTCCAGCGGCAGGCCGGCGGCGCGGAAGCTGCCCATCAGCCAGGCCGCCGTATTGCGTTCGCTGAACGACCACACGGCCGGCGCGCCGCTGGCCGGCACCGCCGCCGTCACGCCCAGCTGACGGCGCAGCGCCAGCGGGTCGCGCGCCAGCGCCAGGCTGCCCGCCAGGTAGCCGTCCAGGCTGTGCGCCCCCTCGCCGGGGAACAGGCCGTCCGCCGGGCGCGCCACCAGGGTGTCGAGCAGGGTGCCGGGCGCCACGTTGGCGGCGGCGCTGGCGGCAATCACGCCGCTGCCATTGTCGGCCCCGCGCCGCGCCACGCGCAGGCCGCCAGCCAGCGTGTGCAGGAAGCTGCCGGGACGGGCCCACTCCAGATCGACCCTGGCCGCGTTCAGGTCGCCGTTGAAGGGACGCAGCGTGTACAGCATGTTCGCGTAGCGGTAGCGCGCCGGGTCGCTGGCGGCGAACACATAGGAGGTCGCCGGGATGTCGCTGCGCCAGTCCTGGCTGAACTGGGCCGCCGTGGCGGCCAGGCTGGAGCCCGACAGCATCAGGTTCTGGTAGCCGGTGGTGCGGCTCAGGTCGCCCTTCACGGTCAGCGCGCCGCTGCGCCAGCTGCCGCCGACGGCCAGCTGGCGGTCGCGGTTGACGGTGTCGCGCGCGAAGCTCAGGATGCTGAGCGAGGAATTGGTCCACGTCACGCTTTGCAAGAAGTTCGTGCCGGGGAACAGCGTCACGCTGCCGGGCACGAAGCTGGCCGAGGCGCCCGCATTGGCCTGGTAAGTGTCCTGCAGGGTCTTGAAGCGGGCGTAGCTGCCTTCGGCGTACAGCTCCAGTTCCGGCTGCGGGCGCCACTGCAGGGCGAAGTTGGCCGCAGCGCGCTGGCGGCGCCCCTGGCTGGTCGATTCCGTGGTGCCGTTGGGGACGATCACGGACTGGCCCGGCACCAGGTCGCCGCGCAGCAGGGGGTTGCCGCTGCTCTTCTGGTCCTCGCGCCAGGCGCGCCGTTGCGAGGACAGGCTGAGCAAGGCGCCAAATTCGCCGCCGCCCAGCCGCCAGCGCTGGGTGCCCAGCACGCTGAACTGGGGTGCGCTGCCGCCCACCAGGTCGCCGTGCACCAGGCGCGCCGTGGCCGCCAGCGCCGGCGTGCTGAAGTCGAAGGGGCGGCGCGTGCGCAGGTCGACCGAGCCGCCCACGCCGCCTTCCAGCTGGCCGGCATTGGCCGTCTTGTGCACGGCAATGGCGGCCACCATTTCGGCCGGCAGGTCGGCGAAGTCGACCGAGCGCGATTGCGACGCGCCGGTCAGGCCGGCCGTGAAGATTTCGCGCCCGTTGATCGTGGTTTCCATCTGCGTCAGGCCGCGGATCGCCACCGAGGACGCTTCGCCGCGGTCGCGCATGATCTGCACGCCGGGCACGCGCTGCACGGCATCGTTGACGCTGAAGTCCGGCAGCTTGTCGATATCATCGGCCACCACGGCATCGACGATGCCGTCCGCATTGCGCCGCCACTGGCGCGCCGTGTCCAGGCTGGCGCGTTGCCCGCTCACCACCACGGTGGGCAGCGGCGCTTCCTCGGCTCCTGCCACGCCCGCGCAGCAACCCGCCAGTGCCAGCCCGACGGCGGCACTTTTCCTTGAATGACGCATTTCCCCTCCCCTTCTTTTTTTTCGTGATGTGGGCTGCAAGATTGCCAGGCGGGCCACATCTTTACCCATGAACGAACTATCGCCAACGGCCGGGATTTCCTTACAATATAAGGGTTTCTTCCTTACCTGCAAATCAGGATCGGCCGATGTTGCTTTGCCTGCAGACTTGCCACTATTCCCGCTCGCAATCACGAAAGGACCTTCATGAAAGCTCACCTGACACTTGCCCTCGGCGCCGCCCTGCTGGCGGGCTCCGCTTTTGCCGCCGATACTCCCGCCCACTGGAGTTACGAAGGCGCGCACGGCCCCAAACACTGGGGCACGATGCAGGCCGACTACAGCACCTGCAAGCTGGGCCACCAGCAATCGCCGATCGACATCCGCGCGACGAAGAAGGAACAGCTGCCCGCACTCGACTTCGCCTACCAGCCTTCGCCGCTGAAGATCATCGATAACGGCCACACCATCCAGGTCAACTACGCCCCTGGCAGCAGCGTGACCATCAACGGCGCGCGCTACGACCTGCTGCAGTTCCACTTCCACAAGCCGAGCGAAGAGCGCATCAACGGCCGCAGCTACCCGATGGTGGCGCACCTGGTGCACCGGAATGCCGAAGGCAAGCTGGCCGTGGTGGCGGTGCTGTTCAAGCAGGGTGCGGAAAACCCGCTGGTCAGGACGCTGTGGGATGCACTGCCGTCCGAAAAGGGCCAGCAGCAGGAACCGGCCGGCGTGAACATCGAGATCGCCTCGCTGCTGCCGCAAGCCCAGGGCTACTACAACTTCCCCGGTTCGCTGACCACGCCGCCCTGCAGCGAAGAAGTGAACTGGTTCGTGCTGAAACAGCCGGTGGAAATGTCGGCCGCGCAGCTGAAGCGTTTTTCCGCCCTGTACAAGCACAATGCCCGCCCGGTCCAGCCCTTGAACGGCCGCACCGTCCTGGAAAGCCAGTAACCGCCCGCATCCCGCCCTACCGCCTTCGCCTGCATCGCGCGATTTAACGATAGCAGGAAGGAAGGCGGCAGGCGCATCAAGGATTCCTGATTTTCGGGTCAGGACTTCCCTACATCTCGAAAAAAAGTCAGGCCCCCGCCAGCACCGTCCAATCGTGCGCGTTGGAAATTTGCACACCGTTAAAGTTAAGAAAGTGTTGCCCAGCGTGTTGCAAAGTTGACAAAATGAAGCATTTAGACACTTAACGCTTGACTGCCGCCTGCGCGGGAGTACATTTAACCTTCCCCCGCATTCCACCTTCATACCTGAGGTACCGTCGAATGAACGACATGACCGAATTGCCGGAAGAGCTGGACCTGAAGCTGATCCTGTCCACCCTGATGGCCCTGAAGAAAGGCGACTTTTCGGCACGACTGCCGTCCGACTGGACGGGCGTGTCGGGCAAGATCGCCGACACCCTCAACGACATCATCGAAACCAACGAGCGCATGGTGAAGTCGGTGACGGAAGTAAGCCGCGTGGTGGGCCGCGAAGGCCGACTGACCCAGCGCGCGACGGTCCATGTTTCCGGCGGCTGGGCCACCATCATCAGCGCGGTCAACACGCTGATCGACGACCTGGTGCGCCCCACCACCGAAATGGCGCGCGTGATCGGCGCCGTGGCGAAGGGCGACCTGTCGCAGACCATGGCGCTGGAAGTGGACGGCCACCCGCTGAAAGGCCAGTACCTGCGCGCCGCCATGACGGCGAACACCATGGTGGAACAGCTGACATCCTTCTCTTCCGAGGTGACGCGCGTGGCGCGCGAGGTCGGTACCGAGGGCAAGCTGGGCGGCCAGGCGC
>CBHWEO010000216.1:0-9575 GCA_966112955.1 uncultured Duganella sp.
CCTAGAACAAAACTTCAAGGGCCCTTGGGGGCGTTTTTTTTTTAAACCTGGGGAACCGTAAACCGGGGGTCGGGTCCACGGGCGGCACCCGGGCCGGCGGCCGCCGGTTTCAAAGGTTCACTTCAACGCCTCAACAAGCACCCGGCCTTCGGCCCCAGCCGGCGGCCGCACATTGAGCAGGTAGGCAAGGGTAGGGGCGATGTCGACTACTTCGGCGTATTGCCCGTAGTGGCCGCGCTTGACCCAGGGCTTGCCCATCACGATCAGCGGCACATTGGTATCGTAGGCATAAGGCGCGCCGTGAGTGGTGCCCTTGCCGCCGCCAAAGCCGAAGATCCAGTGCGGTTTCAGCACCACCATCAGGTCGCCGGAAATCTGGCGGTTCCAGGCGCGGCGCATCAGGGTTGCAATGCGTGTTCCCCCAACGCTGCCGCTCTCCATCTGGGTCCGAGTGAACACATCGGCCACCCCATTCTGCGACAGGATGAAGCGCGCGGCGGAATTCTCGACATCCTCCCGCTTCAAGCCCTTGGCCTCGATCTGTGCATAATCCAGGTGCAGGTTCGGAATCGAGTACGCCATCAGGCCTTTCGTCAGGCCGAACTTCGCCGACAGGTGGGCATTCAGGTCCTCCACCAGCTTCTTGCTGTCCACGCGCTGCGCACCGGTCTTCTGCACGCCGCTGGAAAACTCCGGCGTATTCGGGAAGCCATGATCCGCGGTCAGCACCACCAGCACGTTATCCATGCCGATGCGCTTGTCGATATAGGAGAAGAAGTTGGACAGCATGCGGTCCAGCCGCAGCAAATGGTCGTGCGAGATTTTGCTCTCCGGGCCGTAGCCATGGTTCGCCAGGTCGTGCGCCGAGAAGCTCACGCCCAGCAGGTCCGGCACGCCGGCCGGATTCCTGCCCAGGTTTTCGCCCTCGATGGCCGCCTGCGCGAACTCCACGGTCAGCTCGTCCAGGAAAGGCGACTCTTTCAGGCGCTTGTAGTACGCCGCATCGGCCTTGCCCGACTCGCTCGCCAGCTGCAGGTTCGGCGCCTCTCCATAGTCGCCCGCATAGGCCGCATCGGCCAGCAGCGGTTTCCACTTCACGCCGTAGTAGCGCTCCTGCGGCTTGCCCGCCTGGTACTTTTGCACCCACTGCGGATGCTCCTTCATATAGAAAGTGGACGAGGCGAAGTTGCCGCTTCCTTCCATGTACATGTAAGCGGTGCCGGTCTTGCCGCCGAGGAGAATCGCGCCACGGTCCTTGCCGGAAACCGTGATCACCCTGGATTGCTGGCCGGTGGCGTAGCGCAGCTGGTCGCCCAGCGTGTCGACACGCAGGTTGGCCGGGGAGGTGCCGTCGTGCGGATCGGTCTTTTCGTCGCCGACATATTTGTACGCCGTGTCTTCGGTGCAGTACATGCTGCCGCCGTTGGCCGGGTTGACCCAGTTGTTGCCGATGATGCCGTGCTGGTAAGGGTAGGCGCCGGTCAGGATGGCGGCATGCCCGACGGCGGTCACGGTAATGCCGTGAGCCTGGTGCGCGTTGCTGAACCATGCGCCCTGCTCGAGCAGTCGGCGGAAGCCGCCCGGGCCGAACTGGTGGGCGTAGCGCGTCACCTGCTCCTGCGGCAGGCCGTCGACGGCCATCACCAGGACGAGTTTCGGTTGTGCGGCCGGGTTAGCCGGCGCGGCATGGGCGCCGAACGCGGCCACCAGGGCCAGGGCGGGGATCAGGTACTTTGCCATTGGTTCGTGAATGGAGTGGACGACTCGTGATGATGCCATAAGCGCATGGCGGTATCATGTCAAAGCTGTTACAAACGCTCACCAACTGGCGCTGGCCGGGCCGGGAAATTGCGTTACAGTGCGCCTACCTTTAATCAAGGAGAATAACAATGACCGTCCTGAAAGCCGTCGCCGCTGCCGCCCTGGTGCTGGGCACCCAGGCTGCCATCGCGCAATCCCTGCCGACTGCCGGCGCCACCGTCATCGTGCCTGCCTATGGTGAAGTCACCGCGCCGAACGACCAGGCCGTGGCCGTGCTGGCCATCGAAGAGCAGGACAAGGACAAGGCCGCCGCCGCCTCCCGCGTCAACCAGAAGATCAGGCAGGGCCTCGACATCCTGAAGAAGGAAGACCCGCAAGCCAAGCTGAAAACCCAGGGCTACTATACCTATCCGGTCTATCCGGAAGACCGTCCGCTGCCGCCGGGCGCCGCGCCCAAGCCGCGCCAGCCCACCGCCTGGCGGGTCGGCCAGTACGTGCAGCTGACCACCACCAACCTCGGTGCGCTGCCCAAGACCGTGGCCGCCGCGCAGAAGGTGCTGACCCTGAACGGCCTGTCCTTCGGCCTGAGCCCGGCCGCCACCCGCAAGCTGGATGACGCCCGCATCGCGGCCACCTACAAGAACCTGAACGAACGCATCGCTTCCATCGCCTCGGCCATGGGCCGCCCCCTGACCGACGCGGTGCTGGATACGATCGACTATGAAGGCTCCGGCAACTACGGCGGCGGCCCGGCCGGCGCCCCGGCGCCAATGATGGCGCGCATGGCCGCCAAGGCCGAGATGGACCAGTCGGTGGCTGAACCGAGCTTCGAGCCGGGCGAAACCACGCTCGAGATGCGGGTCGTTGGCAAGGTGAAATTCAAGTAGGCCAAACTTGTCACTCCTATACAGCGTGTCCTCTATAATAGGGGCCACGCAAGTATAAGAATGGAAAAGTATGGCCAAATTCCCTCGACGTCGTCCCAAGAACGCCGCCGGCAAACAACCATTGTTCACCCGCTTCGCCCGCCGCAAGGGGGAAGCCGGCGACCGGCCGCGTTCACGCGGCATTTACCTGCTGCCGAACGCCTTCACCACGGGGGCGCTGTTCTGCGGCTTCTTCGCCATTGTCATGGCCATGAACCAGCGTTTCGAACACGCGGCATGGGCGATTTTCGTCGCCATGCTGCTGGACGGACTGGATGGCCGCGTCGCCCGCCTGACCAATACCCAGAGCGAGTTCGGCGCCCAGTACGATTCGCTGTCGGACATGGTGTCCTTCGGCGCCGCCCCGGCGCTGGTGATCTACGAATTCGCGCTGCGCGGCCTCGGTAAGCTGGGCTGGATCGCCGCCTTCGTCTATTGCGCCGGCGCCGCGCTGCGCCTGGCCCGTTTCAATACCAATATCGAAGTGGTCGACAAGCGCTACTTCCAGGGCCTGCCGTCGCCGGCTGCCGCGTCCCTGATCGCCGGCTTCGTGATGCTGCTGGTTGACCTGGAAGTGGAAGGCGTCCTGTATCCATGGCAGGGCTGGGTGTTGGCGGTGTTCGCAGGCCTGAGCATGGTGTCGAATGTGCCGTTCTACAGCTTCAAGGACATCAACTTCCGCAAGTCGGTGCCATTCCTGGCCGTGTTCCTGATCGCGATGTTCTTCGCGCTGATCTCGATCGATCCGCCGAAGGTGCTGTTCGTGCTGTTCGTCGCCTATGGCCTGTCCGGCTACATGATTTACCTGACCCGCCTGGTGAAGGGCAATCCGGTCAAACTGATCGAAAAAACCACAACGCCCGAAGACAAGGCATAAGGGCAACGGGCATAAAGGCCGCTGGGGCGGCAGTTCACAAGGAGAGATTCCATGAATAACCGCCTCATCATCTTCGATACCACCCTGCGCGACGGCGAGCAATCGCCGGGCGCCTCCATGACCCGCGAAGAAAAGGTCCGCATCGCGAAGCAGCTGGAAAAGCTGAAGGTGGACGTGATCGAAGCGGGCTTCGCCGCTGCCTCGCAGGGCGATTTCGAATCCATCCGCGCCATTGCGAACGCCGTGCGCGAGCCGGTCGTTTGCTCGCTGGCGCGCGCCAATGACCGCGACCTGGCGCGCGCCGCCGAGGCCCTGGAGCCGGCCGCGCGCAAGCGCATCCACACTTTCATCGCCACCTCGCCGCTGCACATGCAGATGAAGCTGCGCATGACGCCGGAGCAGGTGCTGGAACAAGCGAAGCTGGCGATCCGTTTCGCCCGCAAGTTCACCGACGACATCGAATTCAGCCCGGAGGACGGCAGCCGCTCGGAAGAGGATTTCCTGTGCCGCGTGCTGGAGAACGTGATCGCGGAAGGCGCCACCACCATCAATTTCCCCGACACCGTGGGCTATGCCGTGCCGGAGCTGTACGGCGAAACCATCCGCCGCCTGCGCGAGCGCATTCCCAACTCGGACAAGGCCGTGTGGTCGGTGCACTGCCATAACGACCTTGGCCTGGCGGTGGCCAACTCGCTGGCCGGCGTGATGATCGGCGGCGCGCGGCAGGTGGAATGCACCATCAACGGCCTGGGCGAACGCGCCGGCAATACCGCGCTGGAGGAAGTGGTAATGGCGCTGCGCACGCGCGCTGGCTACTTCAACCTCGAATGCGGCATCGATACCACGCAGATCGTGCCGGCATCGAAGATGGTGTCGCAGATTACCGGCTTTGCCGTGCAGCCGAACAAGGCGGTGGTAGGCGCCAACGCCTTTGCCCACGCTTCCGGCATCCACCAGGACGGCATCCTCAAGGCGCGTGAAACTTACGAGATCATGCGCGCCGAAGATGTGGGTTGGACCGCCAACAAGATCGTGCTGGGCAAGCTGTCGGGCCGCAACGCATTCAAGCAGCGCTTGCAGGAACTGGGAATCGAACTGGACTCCGAGGCGGAAGTGAACGCCGCCTTCACGCGCTTCAAGGAGCTGGCCGACCGCAAGGCTGAAATTTTCGACGAAGACATCATGGCCCTGGTCAGCGACGAGGAGGCCACGTCAGGCGGCGAGCATTACCGCCTCGTGTCGCTGTCGCAGCGCTCGGAAACCGGCGAACTGCCGTTCGCCCATGTCGTGTTCTCGATCGGCGGCGTGGAGCATTCCGCCACCGCGACGGGCGACGGCCCGGTGGACGCCATGGTCAACGCCATCGAATGCAAGGCGCAGAGCGGGGCCGAGCTGGTGCTGTTCGCCATCAGCGGCATCAGCCCGGGCACGCAGTCCCAGGGCGAGGTGACGATGCGCCTGGCCCATTCCGGCCGCATCGTCAACGGCGTCGGCTCCGATCCCGATATCGTGGTGGCCTCCGCCAAGGCTTACCTGGCAGGCCTCAACAAGCTGTACTCGAAAATCGAGCGCCTCAACCCCCAAGTCTGAAGCCCAGCGGGTCAGACCCTCGGGTCTGACCCAGGTTTACCGGTTTACTTGACCCGCTGCTTTTCCAGCTTGCGCGCCAGCGTGCGGCGATGCATGCCAAGGCGGCGTGCCGCTTCCGAAATATTGAAGTCGGTCTCCGCCAGCACCTTGTGGATGTGCTCCCACTCCAGTGTCTTGACGGAGGTGGAGCGGTTGGTCAGTTCGACCTCGGCCACGCCGGCCACGTGCAGGAAAGCCGCTTCGATGTCGTCGGTATTGGACGGCTTGGCGAGGTACTGGCATGCCCCCAGCTTGATCGCCTCGACGGCAGTGTTGATGCTGGCGAACCCAGTCAGCACGACGATCAGCATGTCCGGCGAATACTCGTGCAGCGCCTGCACGCACGCCAGGCCGGAGGCGTTGCCTTCCAGCTTGAGGTCGACCACGGCATGGGTCGGCGTGTGCTGCTGCAACAGCGCGTTGACTTCTTCCAGGTTGGCGGCGCGCAGTACGGTGTAACCGCGCCGCTCGAAGGAGCGGGACAGCGTGCGTGCGAAGGCGGGGTCGTCTTCAACGATCAATAACAAGCGCTCTGTGGTCATGCGCTATCTCCTAATCCAGTGCGATTGCCGACAGCGGCAGGCGCAGTTCCACCACCGCACCCTGTTCCAGGTTGCGCGCCTCCACCGTGCCGCCCAGCGTGCGCGCGACGTTCACCACCAGGAACAGCCCAAGGCCGCTGCCCGGCCGGCCTTTGCTCGACTGGTAAGGCTTGCCGAATTGCGCCAGCATGGCCGGGGCGAAGCCGGGGCCGCGGTCGCTCACGGCCAGTTTCAGTACTTCGCCCTCGGCCGATGCCGACAGCTTGACCCAATGTGGCGACGCTTCCAGCGCATTATCGAGCAGGTTGAAGATGGTTTGCTTGAGCGCCGATTCGAACACCACCGGGATATCGGCTTCCAGCAGGTCTTCGTATTCGAAAGCGACGACCGGGCGGTTGGCGCGCCATTCGTCCAGCAGGTCGTCGAGGAAGGCGCGCAGCGTGGTCTTGGCGGACGATTCGCCGCGCAATTCGCCCGCCGACAGCAGGATCCCGGTGACGATGGTTTTGCAGCGCTGCAGCTGCGTTTGCATTTCGTGGATCTCTTCCTGCAGCGTCGGATTGCCGGCAAATTCCGGCATGCGCAGCCAGTCGCCCAGCAGGACCGACATGGTGGCCATCGGCGTGCCCAGTTCATGTGCCGCGCCGGAAGCCAGCAGGCCCATACGGACGATATGTTCTTCTTCCGCCGCGCGCTGGCGCAAGTGGGCCAGGCGCGCATCGCGTTCGCGCAGGTTGCCCATGATGCGCTTGATCAGGATCACCAGCAGGCCGGCGTTCAGCAGGAAGCAGACCAGCATGCCCACCACGTACAGGCGCGCAAAGTCGGCCTGGTCCTCCAGCAGCAGGGGCAGGGGCTTCGAGAACAGGGCGAGGCCGCCCAGGCAGGCGCCCGTGATGGCGACGATGGTCCAGGCGGCCCATGCGTCCAGCAGCACGGCCGACAGGATCACCTGCAGCAGGTAAAGGAAGGCGAAGGGATTGGTGGTGCCGCCGCTGAAATGCAGCTGCGCCGTCAGGGTCGCGACGTCGACCAGCAGCGCCAGGAACATTTCATTATTGGTGACGATGGGCTGCTCCTGCCAGCGCAGGTAGCTGCCGATGTTGAAGGCGATCAGGCAGGCCAGCACCGACAGCATCTGCGGCAGCGGCAGGTTGAGGCCCAGCCCAAGGCCGGCGCCGGCGATGGTCGTGACCTGGCCCAGTACCGCGATCCAGCGCAGCCGGATCAGGTACAGCATGTTCTTGTGCCCGGCCGCGTCACCGACGCCCGCCGCGATGGCGAGCGGCCTCATGCCGCCCCAGTCCGCCGATTTTTCCGTTTGATTTGCCATGTGAACACGATGATCATCAGGGCAAGAGCATACCAAGTCAATGCATAGACCAGGTGATTATCGTTGAAGGAGACCACGGTCAGGCCGCCGACCGGTTGCCCGGCCTCCTGTTCCAGTGCGGCGTCGGCGTCGATGAAGTAGGGCGCGACGGGACCCAAACCGCTGGCACTGGCGATGGCCTGTACGTCGCGTGAGTACCAGCGCTGGCTGGCCGGGTCGTTGCGGCGCAGGAAGCCGCCGCCGGCCTGGCTCATGCGCAGCAGGCCGGTCACCACGGCCGGGCGCGTGCCCGTTTCGGCGACGGCCGCGCGGGTAGGAACGAAGCCGCGGTTGACGAAGATGATGCTGCCGTCGGTGGTCTGCAGGGGCGTCATCACCCAGAACCCGGGGCCGATGCCGGTGGAGGCCTGCACCAAGGTGCTGCGCTCGAGCAGCAGGGTGCCGGCGGCCTGCACGTGCCGGTATTCGGCATTGTCGGCCGTGAGGAAGGGCCATTTGGCGCGGCCCGGGGCGGGGGAGGGGATCGCGTGCACGCGCTGGTTCACGCGCTCGATCAGCGCGTGCTTCCATTGCATGCGGAAGACTTGCCAGGTGCCGAGGGCGAGGAACAGCGCACAGGCGAGTGCTATCCCCGCGCCCCACAGCAGGCGCGCACGCTGGGAGGCGGCGCGCGCCTCGGTCATGGCATGTCGTGCATCTGCTGCACGGAGGTGCCGGGGGCGGCAGGCGCCATGCCCGGCATCATGTTGTGGTCAAGGTGGTACATGACCCAGATCGAGCCGGTCAGCACGATCACCACCAGTACGATGGTGAAGATCAGCGCCAGCAAGCTCCAGCCGCCTTCGGAACGGGTGTTCATGTGCAGGAAGTAGATCATGTGTACCACGATCTGCACCGCGGCGAAGCCGAGGATGATGAAGGCGGTCGCGCTGGAATCCTTGAAGACCCGGCCCATGACGAGCCAGAACGGGATCGCCGTCAGGATCACCGACAGGATGAAGCCGATGGCATAGGTTTTCAGGCTGCCGTGGTCGTGGCCAGCGCCGTGATCGTGGCTGTGGTCGTGGTGTGCGCTCATGGCAGGACTCCCATCAGGTAGACAAAGGTGAAGACGCCGATCCAGATCACGTCCAGGAAGTGCCAGAACATCGAGAGGCACATCAGGCGGCGCTGGTTGGCTTCGACCAGGCCCTTGCGGTTCAGCTGGAACATCAGGGTGACCAGCCACACCACGCCGAAGGTCACGTGCAGGCCGTGGGTGCCGACCAGCGCGAAGAACGACGTCAGGAAGGCGCTGCGCTGCGGGCCCGCGCCTTCGTGGATCAGGTGCGCGAACTCGAACAGTTCCAGGCCGAGGAAGGCCAGGCCGAACAGGCCGGTCACGCCCAGCCACAGCAAGGTGGTGCCCAGCCGCGCGCGCTGTGATGCCAGCATGGCGAAGCCGTAGGTGATCGACGACAGCAGCAGGAAGCCGGTATTCAGGGCCACCAGCGGCAGGTCGAACAGGTCGGCGCCGGACGGTCCGCCGGCATAGTGGCGGCCCAGCACGGCGTAAGCGATGAACAGGACCGCGAAGATCAGGCAGTCGCTCATCAGGTAGATCCAGAAGCCGAGCAGGGTGCCGTTTTCCGGATGGTGGTCGCGGACATGGAAGACCATGTCGTCGCGCGCAGCGCCCGGCGCCGCGGCTGCGGAATGGTCGAGGACGAGATCAGACATGGGCAAGCTCCAGGTTGCGGGTGCGCTCGGCTTCGGTACGGACAACGTCCTCCGCCGGGATGTAGTAGTCGCGTTGGTAGTTGAAGGTATGGATGATGGCGGCGGCAACCGTCGCCACGAAGACGATGGCGGCCACGATCCACATCTGCCACACCAGGGCGAAGCCGGTCGCGGCGCTCAGGCCCGCGATGACGAAGCCGGCGGCCGTATTCTTCGGCATGTGGATCGAAATGAAGCCTTCCAGCGGGCGCAGGTAGTTGCGGCGCTTCATATCGGTCCAGGTGTCGTTGTCGTACACGCGCGGGGTGAACGCGAAGTTGTAGTCCGGTGGCGGCGAGGAAGTCGACCACTCCAGGGTGCGGCCATCCCACGGATCGCCCGTCACGTCGCGCAGCGCGGCGCGGCGGCGGAACGAGACGTAGAACTGCACCAGCATGGCGCCGATACCGCAGGCGATCAGCACCGCGCCCACGGCGGCCACCTGGAACCAGACTTGCAGGGTCGGGTCTTCGAAGTGGCTCATGCGGCGGGTCACGCCCATCAGGCCGAGCACGTACAGCGGCATGAAGGCGAGGTAGAAGCCGACCACCCAGCACCAGAACGAGACCTTGCCCCAGAAGACGTCCAGCTTGTAGCCGAAGGCTTTCGGGAACCAGTAATTGATCGCGGCGAACACGCCGAACACCACGCCGCCGATGATCACGTTGTGGAAGTGCGCGATCAGGAACAGGCTGTTGTGCAGCACGAAGTCGGCCGGCGGCACCGCCAGCAGCACGCCCGTCATGCCG
>CBHWEO010000217.1:0-9497 GCA_966112955.1 uncultured Duganella sp.
CGGCTCCGGGCACATCATCAAACGCCCACACTTATCGACTGTTGATTGTTAAAGATCCTGCATTTTCGCCGACGAAGCGTTGTGTTCGTCGTGCAGAGAAGTGAGATTATGCGTTACATGCTGCTAGTCGTCAACCCCTCTGTTTTTCGCTTCGTCGCTTGCGCGTCGTTGCGAGGGACAGAACTATAGCAGGCCTTCCGGCTGTCCGCAAGGGCCTTCTTCTATTCCCGCATTTCTGCATTCTGTCGCACGCCTATGGCGGCTTTGCGCAAGCTTAACTACACTTGCCCCATCTTCAATAGAAAGTCGCGCATGTTCCCAACTCCGAAAGTCCAAGACACAGCAAAAACCATCCTGGCCTGGTTGCACCGGGGGTTTGACGCGACCACCAGTTGGGTGACCCATCTGTCTTGGTGGAAGTTCTTCCTGTTTGCCGCGCTGTCGATGATTGCCGCGTCGATCCTGCAGGATGAACTGTTCTCGCCTTCCCGCGAAGAAGAGATGGTGATGCGCTCGCATAAGCGCTCGAAGGCCGGCAATGCCGACCCGAACATCACGATTGATGACAGCGGCATCCACTTCAATCCGCGCGCCGGCAAGATCAAGAAGCCGGCGCCTGGCACTGAAGGGGCCGACGATGCAGCTAACGCCAGCGCCGATGCGCCAGCTGCGGATGAGGCCGCTCCAGCCGATGCCGCGCCGCCCGCGCCACCCGCCGCCCCGGCAGCGCCGGCCGCCCCGGTGCGCGGCAAGGCGCGCCCTGCCGTGCCCGCCGCGCCTGCAGCCCCCATGCCGGGTGAGGAAGTGCATATCGAGCTGCCGCCGCAGATCGGCGAAGAACTGTCGAACGCGCTGGAACAGGCGGTCGACAGTGCCGCGGAAGAGAAGGTCTCGAAGTACCACAAGCAGGCTTCGACCTGGTTCACCAGTTTCATCACCCTGCTGCTGCTGGCCCTTTTTGCGATGAAGGCGCTGGTTGGCGGCAAGAAGAAGGCAGAAGCGGAAGCCCAGGTGGCCAACGCGGCGGCCGAGCGCGAATCGATGCAGCGCCAGCTGAGCGAGGCGAAAATGCAGATGATGCAGGCGCAGGTAGAGCCGCATTTCCTGTTCAATACCCTGGCCTCGGTGGAACACCTGATCGAAACCGATCCGCCGCGCGCCTCGGCCATGCAGCGCAGCCTGATCAAATACCTGCGCGCCGTGCTGCCCCAAATGCGCGAAAACAAGCTGACCAGCACGCTCGGCAGCGAGGCCGACATGGTAGTGGCCTACCTGGCCCTGCTGAAAATGCGCATGGAAGAGCGGCTCACGGTCGACTTCGACATCAGCGAAGGCCTGCGCACCGCCGCCTTCCCGCCCATGATGCTGCAATCGATGGTGGAGAACGCCATCAAGCACGGCCTGGAAGGCAAGCCCGAAGGCGGCACGCTCAAGGTGCGCGCTGAAGTGGCGCACAGCAAGCTGCGCGTCATCGTGGCCGACGATGGCCTGGGCTTCGGCGCCAAGCCCAGCACGGGGACCGGCCTCGGCCTGACCAACATCCGCGAGCGCCTCAAGCTGCTGCACGGGGACAAGGCTTCGCTGAAGATCGAACCCAACACACCGAGCGGCGTGATCGCCATTATCGAGGTGCCGTACCAGCTGGCGCGGGCCGAATAAGCGATTGCCTAAAGCTGCATTCCATTGAATAATTGATACTTCTTATTTCAAACACAGAGCACCATGCCCACAGCAATTATTGCCGACGATGAGCGGCTGATGCGTGACCAGCTGCGTATGCGGCTGGAGCAAGTCTGGCCGGAACTGGAAATCCTCGGCGAAGCCAAGAACGGCGACGAAGCCATTGAACTGGTCAATGAGCTGAAGCCCGATTTCACCTTCCTCGATATCCGCATGCCGGGCAAGACCGGCATGGAGGCCGCCGCCGAGATCGGCAACAAGAGTAATGTGGTGTTCGTCACCGCCTACGACGCCTATGCGGTGGAAGCCTTCGAGCGCGGCGCTGTCGACTATGTGCTGAAACCGCCGGAGCCAGAGCGCCTGAAGATCACGGTCGAGCGCCTGAAAGGCCGCCTGTCCTCCCCTGCAGCCAGCGCGGCGCAAGGCGCCGATATGGCCGCGATCCTGAGCCAGCTGGCCGAAAAGATCGCCGCGCCGAAGCCGAAATACTTGCAGTGGATCCAGGCCAGCATCGGCTCCGACCTGCGCATGATTCCGGTCGAGGAAATCCTGTTCTTCCGTTCGGACGAGAAGTACACCTGCGTGCAGACCGAGAAGTTCGAAGCGCTGATCCGCAAGCCGGTACGCGACCTGGCCGAAGAGCTGGACCCCTCGCTGTTCTGGCAGATCCACCGCGCCACGCTGGTCAACGTCAACGCCATCGAGGGCGTGACGCGCGACATTCGCGGCCGCCATCTTGTTATGATCAAAGGCCGCCCAGACAAGCTGGAAGTCAGCCGATCCTTCCTGCATCTGTTCAAACAGATGTGATCCAGATCAAGCCACACCGTGGCTTGATGCACTACGGTGTCCTGGTGGTTGCTGCCACCAGGAGGCCGACTTGAAACAATCTTCCACCCGTGCCAAGGGGCGCCGTTCAACCGATTCCGCTTTGGCGGAAATCCGGGAGGATGAACGCGTTCATATCTCGCGCGAACTGCATGACGACCTGGGCCAGCTGCTGGCAGCCCTGCGCGTCGAACTGACCTTGCTGAAACAGCTCCCGCCCGGAGCGCCGGAAGCCGGGGCGCGGATGGACAGCATGGACCACCTGCTGCTCACGGCGATCAGTTCCTTGCGCCGCATCGCGGGCAACCTGCGGCCGCGCGCGCTGGATGAAGGCGGCCTGTACTTTGCGCTCGACAACTTGCGGCGCGAATTCGAAAAGCGGCACGGCATCTGCTGCCACCTCGACGCGGAGCCCAAGGCGCTGGTATTGGACGAGCGCTATAGCACAGCCATCTACCGGCTGGTTCAGGAATCGCTGACCAATATCGCGCGCCATGCCGGGGCGAGCACAGCGACCGTCAGCCTGCAGCGCGAAGGCGGCAGCATGCACATCGAGATCGTCGACGATGGCCGCGGCATCGCCGAGGGCGACATGTCGAAGGCCAATGCCCTGGGCCTGCTGGGCATGCGCGAACGCGTCGCATCGCTGCGCGGCAGCATGAGCGTCGAGGGCGGCAGCGGCACGCGCATCGCGATCAGGATCCCGCTGCCGCGTGGCGCATAAAAAAAACGGCGGGTCCGAAGACCCGCCAAAGATCATGAATCACCTCGAGAGAGGGGTACTGCCTGCTGCAAAAACTGCTTAGAACGCGTGGCGAACGCCCAGGTTGAAGGCTTTGTCGCCCGTACCGGCTTCGGTGTTGTTGCCAACGGTGTAGCCGGCACCGTTCTTGTTCTTCACTTTGGCGAACGCGGTGTAAGCGGTGGTGCGCTTGGACAGGGCGTACAGGTAGCCGATGCCGAACTGGTTGGCGTCCTGGTTGTTCGACTTGTCGTCCTTGCGGATATACGAGGCGACCAGGGTGCCGCCGCCCATTGGCACGCCCACGCCCAGCAGCAGCTCGTTGCCGTCGGCGGAAGCCTTGGGAGCGACCGGGAGGCCGTAGGCGTTAGCCACTGGCAGCGGTGCCGAACCGGCGCCCTTGTCCTTCTCATAGCCGAAGTAGACCTTGGCCATGCCGAAATCATAGTTGGCGGCCAGCAGGGTGTTCTTGGCCTTGTCGCGGCGCACAGCCGGGGTGGCGCCCACGGCAGCGGTGTCCTGGTTGCGGTTGTTGTGCACCAGGCGCACGTTCAGCGGGCCCTGGGAATAGTTCACGCCGAAGCCGAACTGGCGGCCGGCGGTGTTGTCGCCAGCCTGCTCGCCCAGGCCGTACAGTGCGTCGACGCTGAAGCCGGAGAACACTGGCGAGTTGTACACGATGGAGTTCGACAGGCGGGTGTTGGCGCCGCCGGTCGGGAACAGGTTCTTGGCATTGCCCGCGTAGCCGGCGCCGAACGGGTCGGCAACCTGCGACAGGGCGTTATACAGCATGGTGTACTGGCGGCCCAGGGTGATCTGGCCGGCATCCTTGCTCTTCAGGCCAACGAAGGCCTGGCGCTGGGCGAATACGCCGGCGGTGTCCTGCTCGCCGGTGTCGATCTTGACGCCGGACTCGATGGTGAAGATGGCGGAAGTGCCGCCACCCAGGTCTTCCACGCCCTTGAAGCCCAGGCGCGAAGCCGAACCCACACCACTGGTCACCTTGTTCACACTGCCGTTGACGCCGCCGCGCTCCGCGACGAAACCTGCGTCGGCGATGCCGTAGATGGTCACATTGGACTGGGCTTGTGCTTGCGTTGCGAAACCGCCGATGATCAGTGCTGCCAGAGTAAGTTTTTTCACTTGTTGTCCTACGTTATTGAAGTTGAGGGAAATGTTTCAAACGCAGCTATATTGCCCCTCAAATACTTCAACAATGTGACAAAGGAAAAATTACTTCAGGCGTCCTGTCACCACCCAGTAATATTCGGACCGCAGCACCTTGATTTCACGCGCCGCGATGCCCAGGCGCTTGCGCAGCCAGCTGTCGGACGGGTAGTTCTTCATGACTTCGAAGCGGTTGCCGTCGGCATCTTTCTGGAATTCGTAGGTATTTCCGTGCTGGTCGGTGCGCGCGACGGGGAAGCTCTCGCCATCGACATAGTCTTCGCCCATCAGTACCAGCAGCACGTCCTTGCCGACTTTCTCGCGCAATTGTTTCAGGAACTTGTCCTGGTTTTCGCGCGGCACCTGGGCCCACAGGAATTCGGCGTAGACGGCCGTGTACTGGCCCGGTTGCACGTCCAGCCTGGACAGGTCGGCGCGTTCCAGCTGCAGGACCGTGTGGTTCTCCAGCAGTTCTTCGACGTGCGCGCGCACTTCGTACAGTTCTTCTTCGTTAATCACAGTTCGTAGTTCTCATGTTCGCCCTTCATCGCCTGCTCGATCAGCTTGCGGTTCAGCGTCGGCGCCAACAGTTCGATGAAGGTATATATATAGGAGCGCAGGTAGGCGCCCTGCTTGACCGCCACCCGCGAGACATTCATGCCGAACAGGTGCCCGGCAGGGATGGCGCGCAGGTTACGGTCGCGTTCCGGGTCGAAGGCCATGCCGGCGATGATGCCGATGCCCATGCCCAGTTCCACGTAGGTCTTGATGACGTCCGCGTCGATCGCTTCCAGCAGCACGTCCGGCTTCAGCCCCCGCTTTTCGAAAGCCTGGTCGATGCGCGACCGGCCGGCGAAGGCGGCATCATACGTGATGATGTGGTGCTCGGCCACCTCTTCCAGCGTGACCGACTTGATCTTCAACAGCGGATGCTCGGGCGGCACCACCACCACGTGCTCCCACTGGTAGCACGGCAGGGTAATCAGGCCGTCCACGGCGGCGATGGATTCGGTGGCGATGGCCAGGTCGGCCTGGTCGCGCTGCACCATCTCCGCGATCTGGCGCGGATTGCCTTGCAATAAAGATAAGCGCACCTTGGGGTATTTCTGCATGAAGGCCTGCACCACCTTCGGCAGGGTATAGCGCGCCTGGGTGTGCGTGGTGGCGATGGTGAAGCTGCCCGAGTCCTGGGCGGCGTATTCCTTGCCGATGCGTTTCAGGCTGTCGATCTCCTGCATGATCAGTTCGACCGACTGCAGTACCAGCCTGCCCGGCTCGGTCAGCCCGCGAATGCGCTTGCCGTGCCTTGTAAAAATATCAACCCCCAACTCTTCTTCCAGCTCGATGATGGCCTTGGAAACGCCCGGCTGGGACGTGAACAGGGCCTTGGCGGCGTCGGTCAGGTTGTAGTTCTGGCGCACGGCTTCCCGTACGAATCGCAGTTGGTGAAGATTCATTCTCGCTCTCGTTGGACTCCCCAGCGCGTATTTTACGCTGATGCTTATGCCTTAACAGCATATAAGCAAATGAAGACTATGTTGTTTGGAATAAGGTCCCAGTTTATTACCATTGAATCCACTTTGGGCATGCCTTACTGGGAAAGCTATGTATCAATACGATCAATACGACCACCTCATCATCCGCGAACGCATCGCGCAATACCGCGACCAGGTACAACGCCGCCTGAATGATGAGTTGACCGAAGCCGAATTCCTGCCATTGCGCTTGCAGAACGGCCTGTACATGCAGCGCCACGCCTATATGCTGCGCATCGCGGTCCCCTATGGCCTGCTCAATTCGAAGCAGATGCGCATGTTCGCGCACATCGCCCGCAAGTATGACCGCGGCTACGGCCACTTCACCACCCGCCAGAACATCCAGTTCAACTGGATCAAGCTGGAAGAGACGCCGGATATCCTGACCGACCTGGCTTCGGTGGAAATGCATGCCATCCAGACCTCGGGCAACTGCATCCGCAACGTGACCTCGGACGAATTCGCCGGCGTGGCCGCCGACGAGATCATCGACCCGCGTCCGTACGCCGAAGTGCTACGCCAGTGGTCCACCTTCCACCCCGAATTCATCGCCCTGCCCCGCAAGTTCAAGGTGGCCATCAACGGCGCGCTGGAAGACCGCGCCGCCATTGCCGTGCACGACATCGGCCTGACCGTGGTGAAGAACGAAGCCGGCGAAATCGGCTTCAAGGTGATGGTCGGCGGCGGCATGGGCCGCACCCCGATCCTGGGCAGCGTGATCCGCGAATTCCTGCCGCGCGAACACCTGCTGACCTATACCGAAGCGATCATGCGCGTGTATAACCTGCACGGCCGCCGCGACAACAAGTACAAGGCCCGCATCAAGATCCTGCTGAAGGCCCTGGGCGTGGAAGAGTTCACCCGCCAGGTGGAAGCCGAGTGGGAAGACCTGAAAGGCACCGAGCAGACCCTGACGCTGGAAGAAATGGAGCGCATCATCGCCTACTTCCAGCCGCACGAGTACAAGGCGCTGCCTTCGTACGACGCTGCCGCGGCCCATCCGGAAAAGGCTTTCCACAACTGGCTGAAGCGCAACGTGAAGCCGCACAAGGCGCCTGGCTACGCCGCCGTGGTGCTGTCGCTGAAGAAGACCGGCGTGCCGCCGGGCGACGCCACCGCCGAACAGATGGATTACATGGCCGACCTGGCCGACCGCTACAGCTTCGGCGAACTGCGCGTGACGCACGAGCAGAACATCGTGCTGGCCGACGTCGAGCAAGCGCGCCTGTATGAACTGTGGCAGGAGATCAAGGCGCACGGCCTGGCCACGCCGAACATTGGCCTGCTGACCGACATCATCTGCTGCCCTGGCGGCGACTTCTGCTCGCTGGCCAACGCCAAGTCGATCCCGATCGCCCAGGCGATTGCCGAGCGCTTCGACCGCATCGACTTCCTGCACGACATCGGCGAATTCGAGCTGAATATCTCGGGCTGCATCAACGCCTGCGGCCACCACCACGTCGGCAACATCGGCGTGCTGGGCGTGGACAAGGATGGCAGCGAGTGGTACCAGGTGTCGATCGGCGGTGCGCAAGGCAACAACGCCGCCATCGGCAAGATCATCGGCCCATCGTTCTCCGCGCAGCAGATGCCGGAAGTGATCGACCGCCTGCTGCAAGTGTACGTGCGCGAGCGCACGCCGGACGAGCGCTTCGTCGATACCGCGCAGCGCCTGGGCATTGCCCCATTCAAGGAATTTGTATACGCCACGCCGATTGAAACCGCTGGCCGCCTGGTAGGAGAAGACGAATATGCCTAAGCAAATCATCAAGGGCCGCACCATCGTGGCGGACGACTGGAACCTGCTGCGCGCGCCGGAAGCCGCCGAAGGCACTACTGCCACCGACGCGGCGACCGCCGCCGAAGTCCTGAGCGTGCCGGCCGGCCGCGTGATCATCCCGCTGGCCACCTGGCTGGCACAGCGCGACGCATTGGCGCCGCGCGCCGCCGCCGGCGAGATCGGCGTGTGGATCGCCCCCGACGAGGATCCATTCGTACTGCGCGAAGACTTGCCGCGCCTGGCCCTGGTGGCGGTCGACTTCCCTAAATTCACCGACGGCCGCGGCTACTCCCACGCCTGGAACCTGCGTTCGCGCCTGGGCTGGACCGGCGAATTGCGCGCCATCGGCGACGTGCTGCGCGACCAGTTGTTCTCCATGCAGCGCGTGGGCTTCGACGCCTACGACACGCGCCCGGACCGCAGCATTGAAGACGCGCTGAAAGGCTTGACCGTGTTCAGCGAGACTTACCAGGCGTCGGTCGACCAGCGCGTACCGCTGTTCCGCCGCCACGCACGCCCTGCGCCAACCGCTGGAGCCTGACCATGAGCGAGCTTGCCACCCGCGTGCGGGATACGCTCGCCACGCTCGAACGTGTCGCGGAAGAGTTTTCCCCCGCCGTCTTTGCTTCCAGCCTGGCCGCCGAGGACATGGTCCTGACGGACCTGATCCTGAAGGCCGGCCTGCCGATCGGCATCTTCTCGCTGGAGACCGGCCGCCTGCACAAGGAAACCCTGGGCATGGTGGAGCGCGTGCAGGAACGCTACGGCTACGAGATCGCGCTGTACCGCCCGGTGCAGGCCGACATCGACGCCTACGTGGAGAAGAAGGGCGTGAACGCCTTCTACGACAGCGTTGAACTGCGCAAGGAATGCTGCCATATCCGCAAGGTCGAACCGCTGGGCCGCGCCCTGAACGGCAAAAAAGCGTGGGTCACCGGCCAGCGTCGCTCGCAGTCCGCAACCCGCTCCGACCTGTCGGTGCAGGAGTATGATGGTTCGCACGGCATGGAAAAGTTCAATCCCCTGGCCGACTGGTCGGAGCAGGACGTGTGGGACTACATCCGCGCCAACGACGTTCCGTATAACCCCTTGCACGACCAGGGCTATCCATCGATCGGCTGCGAACCCTGCACCCGCGCCATCCAGCCTGGCGAGGACGTCCGCGCCGGCCGCTGGTGGTGGGAAAACCCGGACTCCAAGGAATGCGGCTTGCACCTGGTGGACGGCAAACTGATTCGAATCAAGAAAGTAGGCTAAATGAACGCACTGGTAGAACAACACGTCAATTCGCGCCATCTGGATGCGCTGGAATCGGAAGCGATCCACATCATGCGCGAGGTCGCGGCCGAATGCGCGAACCCTGCCCTGCTGTTCAGCGGCGGCAAGGATTCCGTGGTCCTGCTGCGCATCGCCGAAAAGGCGTTCCGCCCGGGGAAATTCCCCTTCCCGCTGGTGCACATCGACACCGGCCACAACTTCCCGGAAGTGATCGAATTCCGCGACCGCCGCGTGGCCGAACTGGGCGAACGCCTGATCGTCGGCTCGGTGGAAGACTCGATCAGGAAGGGCACCGTGCGCCTGCGTAACCCGCAAACCGATTCGCGCAATGCCGCGCAAGCCGTGACGCTGCTGGAAACCATCGCCGAACATGGCTTCGACGCCTGCATCGGCGGCGCGCGCCGCGACGAGGAAAAGGCCCGCGCCAAGGAACGCATCTTCTCCTTCCGCGACGAATTCGGCCAGTGGGATCCGAAGGCCCAGCGCC
>CBHWEO010000218.1:0-9492 GCA_966112955.1 uncultured Duganella sp.
AGCACCGCGATCTGCTGACGGTCGCCCGGAAACAGGATCTGGTCGGAGATGGGCTTCGCGTCCTTGAACTCGCTTGCGGCGACGCAGGCCGCCGTTACCTCACCCGCTAAGGCCGCCCAGGCATCGGGCGCCTTCGCCTGGGAAATCACCCCGGTGACCGTGTCCGGCCGCGCCGGCGACGTGGTGATCGACAAGGATGAAGGCCCGCTGAAAGCCAAGGTCGAGAAGATCCCGTCGCTGAAGCCCGCCTTCGCCAAGGACGGCACCATCACCGCCGCATCGTCGTCCTCGATCAACGACGGCGCCGCCGCCCTGGTCATGATGCGCGAATCGACCGCCAAGAAGCTGGGCGCCACCGTGATCGCCAAGGTCACCGGCCACGCCACCAACTCCCTGGTGCCGGAGCAGTTCACCACCGCCCCGGTCGGCGCGATCCAGAAGCTGCTGGCCAAGACCGGCTGGAAAGTCAGCGACGTCGACCTGTTCGAGATCAACGAAGCCTTCGCCGCCGTGCCGATGGCCGCGATGCACGACCTGGACATCCCGCACAGCAAGGTGAACGTGCACGGCGGCGCCTGCGCCCTGGGCCACCCGATCGGCGCCACCGGCGCGCGCATCATCACCACCCTGATCGGCGCGCTGAAAGCCAAGGGCGGCAAGAAGGGTGTGGCGGCACTGTGCATCGGCGGCGGCGAAGCCACCGCCATGGGCATCGAGCTGGTGTAAGCACGATGGCACTGGCACTCATCATCGGCGCCTCGCGCGGCATCGGCCTGGAACTGGTGCGCCAGTACCGGGCCGACGGCTGGCGCGTGATCGCCACCGCCCGCAGGAAGGAAGACGTTGAAATGCTGGCCGGGATGGGTGCCGAAGCCCACAAGCTGGACGTGACGAATGTGGAAGCCGTGGCAGGCCTGGGCTGGAAGCTCGATGGCGAACAGCTCGACGTGGCGGTGCTGAACGCCGGCGTGTTCGGCCCGCGCACCGACGGCTTCCCGATGCAGGCCGATTTCGACACCGTCATGCACATCAACGTGCTGGCGGCGATGCGGCTGCTGCCGATCATCGCCCCGCTGGTGTGCGCCGGCCGCGGCAAGCTGGCCGTGATGTCGTCGCGCATGGGCTCCCTCAGCGAACGCAAAGGCTCGACCGGCTCGCTGTACCGCGCCAGCAAGGCCGCGCTGAATTCCGTGCTGATCGACACCGCCCACCAGTTCGGCCCGCAGGGCGCCACCTGCGTCGCGCTGCACCCGGGCTGGGTGCGCACCGACATGGGTGGCGCCGGCGCCGCGCTGTCGGTCGAAGACAGCGTGCGCGGCATCCGCAAGGTGCTGGCCGAGCTGCCCGCATCCGAACAAGCCGTCTACCGAGACTACGACGGCACCCCCATAGGCTGGTAACAGCCGAGCCCGTGTCAACCAAAGGGTCTGACCCCAAGGTTGACACGGGCCCAGCCGTAGAGAAAGATAACAATGATCCTCGACGAACAACACGAAATGATCCGCGATGCGCTGCGTACGTTTTCGCAGGAGCGCCTGGCGCCCAACGCGGCACGCTGGGACAAGGAACACCACTTCCCCAAGGAAGAACTGAAAGAGCTGGCGGCGCTGGGCGCCTTCGGCGTGGCGGTGCCGGAAGAATTGGGCGGCGCCGGCCTGGATTACGTTTCGCTGGCGCTGGTGCTGGAAGAGATCGCCGCCGGCGATGGCGGCACCTCCACCATCATTTCGGTGAACAACTGCCCGGTGTGCAGCATCGGCATGATGTACGCCAACGAACAGCAGAAGCAGCAGTGGCTGCGTCCCCTGGCGCAAGGCGAGATGCTGGGCGCTTTCGCCCTGACCGAACCGCATACCGGCAGCGACGCCGCCGCGCTGCGCACCACGGCCACGCTGGACGGCAATGAATACGTCATCAACGGCACCAAGCAGTTCATCACTTCCGGCAAGCACGCCGACGTGGCGATCGTGTTCGCGGTCACCGACAAGGCGGCCGGCAAGAAGGGCATCAGCGCGTTCTGGGTGCCGACCAATACGCCGGGCTACATCGTGGCCGGCATCGAACACAAGATGGGCCAGCACTCGTCCGACACCGCGCAGATCCTGTTCGACAATTGCCGCGTGCCGGCGGCAAACATGATCGGCGAGCCGGGCCAGGGCTACAAGATCGCGCTGTCCGGCCTGGAAGGCGGCCGTATCGGCATCGCTTCGCAGTCGGTCGGCATGGCGCGCGCCGCCTTCGAGGCCGCGCTGAAATACGCCCGCGAGCGCGAATCGTTCGGCAAGCCGATCTTCGAGCACCAGTCGGTGCAGTTCAAGTTGTCGGAAATGGCGATGCAGCTGGAAGCGGCACGCCAGCTGATCTGGCATGCCGCCTCGCTGAAGGACGCCGGCCAGCCCTGCCTGAAAGAGGCGGCGATGGCCAAGCTGTTCGCTTCCGAGATGGCGGAACGCGTCTGCTCGGACGCGATCCAGATCCACGGCGGCTATGGCTACACGGCCGACTTCCCGGTCGAGCGCATCTACCGCGATGTGCGCGTGTGCCAGATCTATGAAGGCACGAGCGATATCCAGAAGCTGCTGATCGCTCGCGCGCTGTAAGGTGCGCGCCACCGCATTGTAAAACTCCCCTCCAACCAGGCCGTTATCCAGCGTTCTTGCGCTGGGTCAACGGCTGCTGCTTCACAAAATGTATCGCTTTGTCGGTTTTCAAGTGCATTTGTGCCATGAGGATGTAGCTCTTATAAAATATCCGCCACAAGGAGAAAGTCATGGTTCATGTGATGTTGGTGGAAGACGATGCGCGCCTGGCCGAACTGGTCACGGAGTATTTGGCGGGCTATGAGTTCAAGGTGGACGTGGTGTCGCGCGGCGACGAGGCGCTGGCGCGCTTCAAGGCGGCCAATCCGGACATCGTGGTGCTGGACTTGATGTTGCCGGGCATGGATGGCATGAAGGTCAGCCAGCAGATCCGGGAAATCAGCGATGTGCCGATCCTGATCATGACTGCGCGCGAGGATTCCTACGATGAGGTATCGCTGCTGGAACAGGGCGCCGATGATTTCATCAACAAGCCGGTGCAGCCGCGCGTGCTGCTGGCGCGTTTGCGTGCGCTGCTGCGCCGCCGCCAGGGCAAGCCGGAGGCGGACCAGTTGAGCTTCGGCCAGTTGAGCATTGCGACCAGCGACCGCTCCGTCACCTGGCGCGGCCAGCCTTGCGCGCTGTCCAATACGGAATACAAGCTGCTGCTGGTGCTGGCGGAGTCGGCGGGGACGGTGTTGTCGCGCGATGCACTGCTCAAGACCATGCGCGGGATCGAGTTTGATGGGCTGGACCGGTCGATCGATAATTCGATCTCCAAGCTGCGCCGCAAGTTCGACGATACGGACGGGGAAAAGATCAAGACCGTCTGGGGCGAGGGGTATCTTTTCTCGCCTTCGGCCTGGAACTAAACCGGAAAACCTGGGTCAGACCCGCGGGGTCTGACCCGCTATTCATACAGCGGGGCGATGGCCAGCGGGGTGTTCTGGCTGACTACCTGCCCCTGCGACGACCAGTCGGCAAAGCGGTAGGTGGCGGTGCGGTAGCTGCCCAACGTCTCGCCTTCGAAGGCGGGACCGTCCACCACCGGCAGCGGCGCTTCACGCTGGCCGTATTTCGCCTGCACCAGCGCATCGGCGCGGTTCACGAACACAAACCTCACCCCGACGCACTTCTTCGCGTGGTAGGAAGCATCGACGAAGCGCTGGTAGGCCAGCGCCTGTTCACAGGCAGTCCGCAGGTCGGCAGCTTCGTAAATCCCGTCGTTGCGCGTGACGATCGACACCCGCGGGCCGAAGCGGTAATTCGCCATGCGGCGGTTCAGCGCCAGCACGGCGTTGTCGTCATACGCCGCCTTCAGCAGCGGGAAGACGGCGCGGCCGGTGGCGTCCAGCGGCAAGGTCAGTTGGGTGTTCTTGCCGGTCAGCGTCAGGTGCAGGCCTTCCAGCGAGGCCGAGGCGTCGCGCGGGCTGACTTCATAATGGATCTGCAGGAAGTTCTTGGGTTTGCCGTACTTGGCGAACACCACCATCTGCTTGTAGGCGTCGCGATAGCTGACCCACTCCTCCTGCGCCTGGGCGGCACAGGACACCACCGCCAGGCACAGGGCCGGCAGCGTGGTGCGGAGGAAGGTCAGGGCGTTCATCAGAATCGGTAAGCCAGGGCTGTGGAAACGGAATAATTGGTGGCCCGCTCAACCAGCGGGCTGTTTTTCGCGTCGCCGGTCAGGCGGTTCACGGTGGCGCCGGAGGTCAGCATCCAGCTTGGGCTCAGCGCCCAGTTCCAGCGCACGCCGGCGCGCACTTCCTGCACACCGGCGCCCGGCGCGTAGTAACCCTTGGTGCCCGCGCGTTCGGATTCCTCCTTGGTGATGCCGAACCAGGTCTCGTTGTAGGCGCGGTTGACCACCGAGACGCCGGCCGACAGCACCACGGTATGGTGCGGCACCACGTCTTCCATCATGTACTGCAGGGCGGTGTGCAGCCGTGCGCCATTGCGATCCTTGCCGCTGCCGTAGGTCAGGCTGTTGGTCAGGCGCAGCTTGGGCGTCAGGTAGTAGTTGAAGAAGCCGCCGCCCACCACGCGGCGCTTGACCACGTCCATGGTGCGCAGGCGATTGCTGTCCTTGGTTTCGCCTTCGACCGGCTTTTCCGGCACGATGCCGCCGCCGGGGCGGATGCTGGTGATGCCCACGCGCGAGCCGGAACCTTCGCCGACGCTGCCGAAGCCCAGCGACACCCCATCCTCGTCGCGGCGCGGCGACAGCGACAGCAGCGGGCCGAATTCCATCGAGGGCGACTGGGACAGGTGCCAGCCTAGCGAAGTACCGGACACGAAGATCCCGTTGCTCCACTGGACCTGGATCACCGGCAGGGGCAAGGTGCGGTTATCGTGCGCGCCGTCGTAGCGCGGCACCGACTGGACGCCGAGACCAATGTACATATCCCGACTGCCGTCTGGCATCGGGTTCGTGGCCGGGGTCTGTGCTGCTGCCGTGCTGCAGGCGCCGGCGAGGGCGAGGAACAGGTACTGTCGCATATAAAACGTCTACGGTTGGGAATGGCGCACATTGTAAATGCATTACCATCCCAAACCGCTAAAACGCTCAGGTCCCCGTGAAGTTCACCTTGGCGTCGATACGATCTACAACAACCATCGCCACCGGCGAAGTCGCGATCATGGCGCAGGCAATGCCTTCCGCCGGCTGGACCACGTGGTAGTTGACCAGCAGCGCGTCGCCGCTGACCGACACTTTATCGATTGCCACGAAGTTGCAGAGATTGCCGTAACCGGATGCCACGGCGATCACCATCTTGCGGCTGAAATCGATTTTCGGCAGCGCAGGCACCGGGGAGCGGGGCTGGTAGACTGTGTTCCAGAACTTCTGGAAGCTATCGTTGTCGCGCAGGACGACGTTCTCCGGGGTGTGCACGCCGGACATCTGCTCGTTCGCCAGCTTGTCGAAGCCGATCGGGCCTTCGCCCGGCAGGAAGGGCACATATTCCACCTTGTGGGCGGCGCCCAGGCCCAGGTCCGGCTTGTCCAGGTTCTGGATGATGGTGTCGAACAGGGGGCGCTGGCTGGTGTCGGCGCAGCTGGTGCGCGGGCCGGCGATGCTGTCGGCGTTCGAGCACTGCAGGTCCTTCGGGGTCAGGCCGAACAGGACGTTGCTGTAGCTGGCATCGCCGCAATTGCCCGCCACCTGCCAGAACACTTGCTTGCCGTCGATGATGTAGAGGCGGTTGAAGCGGTCGGCGCAGGCGGTTTCGCCGCGCGCCATCTTGATGAATTCTTCCTTGACCGGGCCGCCTGGCGGCGGCTCGCCCACGGCGATGCCCTGCGCGCCGGATGCCGCGGTCTGGGTGGTCGTCCCTCCACCGCCGCCGCAGGCAGCGAGGAACAGGGCGCCCAACAGGGGCAGGCAGCGGGTGATGTGCTTCATGGCGAAATCCTCCAGGCGATGATGTGATCTTAGGTAAAGGCCCTCAGGAAATCCGCCGCGAGCTGTAAGCTTTTTGTCGCAAATTTGTACAACAATCCACCGCAGGTGCTTGTTTCTTATACAATTACCGTCGATGAATCGCCTGTTCTTCCGCTTTTTCATACTGGTGATGCTGTCCATCAGTGCGGCGGCATTCATCGTCTATTTCGCGATCAACCGGCTGTTTGGCGATCCCCTGGACTCCATAGCGAAGCGCCAGGCGGCGGCCCAGATCTTCCTCCTCGAGCAGTACATCGACCAGGCGCCGGCCGACCAGTGGCTGGACCGGCTGAACAAGGTGCGCGAAGTGTCGGGGGTGCGCTTCGAGCTGGTGCCGCTGGCCGAGGTGCGGCGGCAGCTGACCGGCGTCGACGCGGCCGGCTTCGAACGCGGCGACGTGGTGCTGGACATCGGCCGCAAGTCCTTCTACCGGCGGGTGGACCTGGTGGGCGAGCGCTATATCGGCAGCAACGAGGAGGCGCTGGTGGCGCAGGACCTGCCGATCGACATCGGCTTCGCCCTGTCGATGGAAGCGGTGCGCTACCTGATCGTGGCGCTGGTGCTGCTGATCCCCATCGCGGCCTGGTCGCGCGCGCACTGGCAGGGCTTGCAGCAGCTGTCCGACGTGGCGGACCGCTTCGGCGGCGGCGAGCTGGGGGCGCGGGCGCATATGGAGCCCAAGGACAGCATTTACCCGCTGGCGGAACGCATCAACCACATGGCCGACCGCATCGAGCGCCTGCTCGATTCGCAGCGCAACCTGCTGCATTCGGTGGGGCACGAGATCCGCACGCCGATCGCGCGGCTGGAGTTCGCGCTGGAGCTGCTGCGCGATGCGGCGGAAAACCCGGCGCTGGACAAGCGCATCAACGCCATGGAAGGCGATCTGCGCGAGCTGAAAGAGCTGGTCAACGAGCTGCTCGGCATGACCCGGCTGGACGCCGAACCGCACCTGCAGCGCCAGCCCTTCGACCTGGGCGCCGCGCTGGCGCATTGCCGCGAAACGCTGCCGCCGTCCGAAGGCATGGTGCTCGAAATGGCATTGGACGAGAGCCTGGGCCAGGTCAGTGGCGACCAGCGCCTGCTGGAACGGGCGGTGGGCAACCTGCTGCGCAATGCGCTCAAGTATGGCACGCGCCTGGTGCGGCTGGGGGCCGTGCGCAACGGGAGCGTGGTACAGCTGGTAGTGGAAGACGATGGTCCAGGCATTCCGGACGGCGAGCGGGAGCGCGTGTTCGAGCCCTTCTACCGGCTGGACCGCAGCCGCGACCGCAACACGGGCGGCTTCGGCCTCGGGCTGTCGATTGCGCGCAAGGCAGTGCAACTGCATGGCGGCACGCTGGTAGCCGGGGCCTCGCCGCTGGGCGGGGCGCGCTTCACCATCACCCTGCCAGTGTCGGCCTAGCAGGCGGTCTTGGTCTGCATGCGGCGCGGGGCTTTGTGCTGCTCGCCGCGGCCCACCCGCTCGAACTCCGAAATCACCTGGGCGCCGAACAGCAGCAGCGTGGCGCCAATTTCCAGGCTGAACATGACGACGATGGCCGTGGTCATGGAGCCGTACACCAGGTTGACCTGGGACAGGGTCGAGAAATACCAGACCAGCACATGGCGCGCCACTTCCCACAGCGCGGTGGCAGTGGCGCCGCCGATCAGCGCATGCGACCAGGACAGACGGCCGACCGGCATCACCAGGTAGATGGAACTCAGCATCAGCACTTCCCCCGCCAGGCCCAGCAGGTAGAGCAGCACGCCGGACAGGCCGTGCAGCGACCATTCATGGCCGAACAGGCGCACGCTTTCCTCGCCGATGACCTGCAGGCTGCCGGCCACAAGGGTCATCACCAGGGCGCCCACACCAAGGGACAGGATGTAGCAATAGGGCAGGATTGCCGACACCAGGTAATGGCGGCGGCGCAGCACCGCGCGGTGCAGGAAGATGAAGCACATGGCGTTTTCCAGCACCGAGAAGGCCAGCGAGCTGAAGAAGAGCATCACCAGCACCAAGGCCCAGCCGACCAGTTCGCGATGGTCGAGGAAATGGCCGACTTCGGCCACCACGGCGTGCGACTGGCCGGGGATCAGCCATTCCAGGTAGCGGCCGATGATCTGCAGCAGCTCCTGCTGCGGGATCACGTGGGAAAGCGCCACCACGACCAGCATCAGCAGCGGGACGATGGACAGCAGCGAGTAATAGGCCACGGCACCGGCCAGCAGCAAGCCCTGGTTCGCCTTGAAGCCCTTCAGGCACTGGATGGCGAAATCCAGGGGATGCGCCAGCACATAGGCCACGGCCTTGTGCTTGAGTATTCGCATGGCCCTATTCTACGCCGAAGCAAAAATTGTCCACCTGGGGTCAGGAACGAAGTGGACAAAAGATTCCGCAAATAACTATTTGTCCAATTCGTTCCTGACCCCGGGGGGACAAAAGTTGCTTGGGGGTCAGGAGACGGCGGGTTCGAGCAGGGTCACCGTCTGCCGCTCGGTGTCGAGGCGGGCGCGGACGCC
This sequence comes from uncultured Duganella sp., assembly GCA_966112955.1. Taxonomy (GTDB): domain Bacteria; phylum Pseudomonadota; class Gammaproteobacteria; order Burkholderiales; family Burkholderiaceae_D; genus Rugamonas. The sequence continues at coordinate 8,527 of CBHWEO010000218.1, forward strand.
CATGGGGAGCGTGAACTGGTTGCGGATGTGGCCGAAACTGTAACCGGTCACGGCGGGGACCTTCAGCGGCTTCAGGTGCTGGTCGGTCGTTTCGTCCAACGTCAGGGAGATGTCGCTATCCTGCGGGCCGCAGTTTTCGCAGATGCCGAGCATGACGCCGGCGGCCGCTTCCAGGCTCTGGCTGAGGTGCAGCTGCATCATCATGCGGTCGATGCGGTATGGGGCTTCGTTGACCTCTTCCAGGAACAGGATGCCGCCTTGGTAGTTCGCCGCGTATTCCGTGCCGACCAGGGCGCTCACCAGGCACAGGTTGCCGCCCATCAGCGGGCCTTCGCATACGCCCGGCACCACCGTGCGCAAGGCGTAGTGCGGCTCTTCCTCGGCCTTGCGGCTGTTTTCCAGCGCCATCGGGATGGTGTACTCGGCTTCCGGATGCATCAGCACATTCATCAGGTGCGTGACCGAATAATCCGAGAAGGTGGACGAGGCCACCGGGCCGTGGAACGTCACCAGGCCAACCTTTTTCTGGATCGCGAGGTGCAGCGCGGTGATGTCGGAGTAGCCGATCAGGATCTTGGGATTGCGGCGGATCAGCTCGTAGTCGAGGTGGGCCAGCAGCTGGATGCAGCCGGATCCGCCCCGTATCGCCCAGATCGCCTTGACCTCGGGGTCGGCAAACATGGCGTGCAAGTCTTCCAGCCGCTGCTCGGGGTAGCCGCCGTAGTTGCCGTACACGGCTTCCAGGTTGCGCCCCAGCTTGACGTGGAAGCCGAGCGATTCGATATTCCGGATGGCCTTGGCAATGGCCGGTGCATCGGTATGGCCGCCGGGGGCGACCAGGCCGACCGTGTCGCCCAGCTGCAGGCGCGGCGGCTTGATCAGGCCGGTTTTTTTCATTGTGTGCTTTCGAACAACAGGACGGCCGCCCGCCGCCCAAGCCGGGAAGGGGGTGGCGGCCCGGGGGGC
>CBHWEO010000219.1:0-9432 GCA_966112955.1 uncultured Duganella sp.
CCGGTGATCATGTTCTTGATGTAGTCGGCGTGGCCCGGGCAGTCGACGTGTGCGTAGTGGCGGTTGGCCGTTTCGTACTCGACGTGCGCGGTGTTGATGGTGATGCCGCGTGCTTTTTCTTCCGGAGCCGCGTCGATCTGGTCGTAGGCCTTGGCTTCGCCGCCGAATTTCTTCGACAGAACGGTTGCGATTGCAGCCGTCAGGGTGGTTTTGCCGTGGTCAACGTGACCGATGGTGCCGACGTTCACGTGCGGCTTGGTCCGTTCGAATTTTTCCTTTGCCATTCTAGACTCCTAAGATCCTAACGATATTGAAAATTACCAGGCACACCTGACGGTCGAAACAGCCGACAGCCGTTTAAATTCTGGTGCCCTTGACGTGGATTGAACACGTGGCCTCTCCCTTACCAAGGGAGTGCTCTACCACTGAGCTACAAGGGCTTATCTACTGCTAGTGCTGCATGGAGCGGGTGAAGGGAATCGAACCCTCGTCTTAAGCTTGGAAGGCTTCAGCTCTACCATTGAGCTACACCCGCGAGGTCCAATGTCTTCTACTTACTTCACTCAGCTTCCTGCAAACTTTGGTGGAGGGGACTGGATTCGAACCAGTGTACTCATAAGAGGGCAGATTTACAGTCTGCTGCCTTTAACCACTCGGCCACCCCTCCGCGAAGGAACCGCAGAGTATGAAGCATCCATTCAAGCCTGTCAATGCTTTGATTGCAATCTTCAGCATTGCGCGACAGACTGTGCGCTTCGGGGCGAGATTGTAATGGCTACTCCTGCAAATTTGCAAGTGTTGTTTTTATGTTGCACGGTTTGCTTTAGAATCAGACAACTTGTCCCGTGCACCGGAGCACTGATTTCGTGATGAATCCCTCTCCCGGCTGGCCGCGCGCGCTGGCCGCCAACCTGCTGCTGCTGGCGGCCTACTCCGTGGTGGGCCGCTTCTGCCTCTACCTGTCGCTGGCGCCCGGCTATGCCAGCCCCCTGTTCCTGCCGGCCGGCATCGCCCTGGCCAGTGTCGTCACCTTCGGGCCGCGCCTGCTGCCCGGGGTCGCCATCGGCGCCCTGCTGATCAATTTCCTGCCGCTGCCGGGCGCGCCCAACCCGCTTTCGCTGCCGCCGCTGCCACAAGGCCTGGCCGCCGTGGCCGCGGCCGGCGGCTCAGCCCTGCAAGCCTGGCTCGGCATGTTGTACTTCCGCCGCGCCATCCGGCCCGACATTGGCGCCGGACGCGACGTGCTGCGCTTCCTGCTGCTGGCGGTCTGCGTCACGCTGGTCAGCAGTACCCTGTCGACCGGGCTGGCGGTCGCCGTCGGCGCCATCGCGCCGCACGACTGGCCGACCAGCTGGCTGACCTGGTGGATTGGCGATGCCATCGGCGTGCTGCTGGCGGCGCCCCTGTGCTGGGTGCTGTTCGGCCAGCCGCGCACGCTGTGGCGCCGGCGCCGCCTGCTGGTCGGCTTGCCGCAGCTGCTGCTGGTCACGCTGTGCGTCCTGCTGTACGTGCTGGTGGCGCGCTGGGAAACGCGGCAGCATCTGGAAGGCTTCCGCCTCAAGGCGCAGCAGGTGGGCGACTTGCTGCAGGCGCGCTTCAGCGAACACGAGCGCTACCTGCTGGCCATGGCGCGCGCCATCAACCGTTATGGCCGGGTGATGTCGGCCCAGGGCTTCGACAAGATTGCGCACGGTTACCTCGACCAGCGCCCGGAACTGTTGTCGATGGCCTGGCTGCGCCCGGTGTCGGCCGCCGAGCGGCCGGAATTCGACGCCTGGGCACGCGACAAGATCGGCCCCAATTTCCGCATCGTGGCGCCAACTTCCGGTCCCGGCCATACCCACAGCCATGAGGGCCACCAGCACGCGGAAGTACCGCCGGGCGAACACATGGTGACGCTGTTCATCGAGCCGGCGGCGCGGCGCCATTACGAAGGGCTGGACTGGCTAGGCGAACCGGTACGGGCCCAAGCCGTGCGCCAAGCGCTGCGCAGCGGCAAGCCGGTGGCCAGCGCGCCGGTCGTGCTGTCGATGCCGGGCGAAGGCAGCGGCGTGGTGCTGCTGCAGGCCGTCGATCCTGGCGACGGCGGGCCGGCCGTCGGCATGCTGATGCTGGCAATGCAGATCGACACCTACGTCGAGGGCGCGCTGGCCGCGGCCGAATTCCCGCACTTGCAGGCGCGCCTGGTGGACCGCAGCAAGCCGGGCCCCACCACCCTGGTGGACCAGCTGTCGCGCACGCCGAACGGCGACGATTACTGGCGCAAGCTCAGCTTTGGCGGCCGCGAGTACGAGCTGGTGCTTGCGCCGTCCGCCGCCTACATGGTGTACCAGCACGGCTGGCAGAGCTGGCTGGTGCTGAGCGCCGGCCTGATGCTGACCGGCCTGCTGGGCGCGCTGATGCTGCTGACCAGCGGCGAGCGCGCCCAGATCCAGCAGCAGGTGAAGGAAAGCACGGCCCGCCTGCGCGAACGCGAAGCGCGCCTGCAAGCCATCCTCGACAAGGCGGCCGACGCCATCCTGACCATCGGCGCCGACGGCTTGCTGGTCTCGGCCAACGCGGCGGCCGGGCGCCTGTTCGGCTACACGCCGGAAGCGCTGGCCGCCCTGCCGCTGGCGCGCCTGCTGCCGGAAGCGGAAAGCGACAGCGCGGCGCGCCTGCTGCGCAATATCGCCAGCGGCGCCACCCACGAGCATGAATCGAGCGGGCGGCGCCAGGACGGCAGCATTTTCCCGATCGCGATTTCGGTGAGCGAGGTGGAACTACCCGATGGCAACCTGTTCGTCGCCATCCTGCACGACCTGACCGAGCAGCAGCGCGCCCAGGAGCGCATTTACCGCCTGGCCCACCACGACCCGCTGACCGGGCTGGACAACCGACTCTCGCTCAACCTGCGCCTGGACCAGTTGCTGGCCCAGACCCGCCGCGCGCACGGCACGGCGGCCGTGATGTTCCTCGACCTCGACCACTTCAAGAAAATCAACGACACCCACGGCCACGCCACCGGCGACCAGCTGCTGGTGGCGGTGGCGGACCGCCTGCGCGAACTGCTGCGCGAAGTCGATACCATCGCCCGCCTGGGCGGCGACGAGTTCATTGTGGTCACGGCCGGCACCGTGACGCCGGCCGACGCCAGCCAGATCGCGGTGCGCATCGTGCACGCGCTGGCCGAACCGTTCCAGCTGGCAGGCAAGACCATCCACACCGGCACCAGCGTGGGCGTGGCCATGTTCCCGCCCGACGGCGCCGACAGCGCGACCCTGCTCAAGCATGCCGACATGGCCATGTACGCCGCCAAGAGCCAGGGCCGCGGCAACTTCCAGTTCTTCGAGGCGGCCATGAATGCCGCCACCCATGAGCGGCTGATGATGGAGAACCGCCTGTGGCAGGCGCTGGAACGCAAGGAGTTCGAGCTCTACCTGCAACCCCAGGTGGAGCTGGCCAGCCGGCGCGTGATCGGCGCCGAAGTGCTGCTGCGCTGGCACCATCCGGAACTGGGCATGGTGGGGCCGGACCGCTTCATCCCCATCGCGGAAGAGTCGGGGCTGATCCTGCCGCTGGGCGACTGGGTGCTGCAGCAGACGGTCGGCCTCTTGCAGCGCTGGCAGGGCCAGCTGCGGCTGGCGGTCAACCTGTCGGCGCGCCAGTGCCACGGCAGCGCCCTGCTGCCGCTGCTGGACCGGCTGCTGCGCGAAAGCGGCATCGAACCGTCCCTGCTGGAACTGGAGATCACGGAATCGGCCGCCATGCAGGATCCGGAACGCAGCCGCGACCTGCTGCGCGAGCTGCGGGCGCGCGGCATCAAGGTGGCCATCGACGATTTCGGCACCGGTTATTCCTCGCTCAGCTACCTGAAGCTGTTCGAAATCGACCGCATCAAGATCGACCGTGGCTTTGTGAAGGATATCGAGAGCGACCCCAACGATGCGGTGATCGTATCCGCCACCATCGGCCTGGCACACTCCCTGGGGCTGGGAGTGGTGGCCGAGGGCGTGGAAACGGAAGCGCAGGTGGAATTCTTGCGCGGCAAGTTCTGCAATGAGGCGCAGGGCTACCTGTTTGCGCGGCCGATGCCGGTGGCCGAGTTCGAGGCGCTGGCGGGGCGTTTGCCGGAATTGGCTTGAGAGGCGCGACCTCGCCTAAGGCGACAACGCCGCCAGCACCTGCGCCTTGAGCGCCCGGATCAGCGACGTCTCATCCGGCGGCACACCTTCCGGCGCCGGCTGTGAGCGGTCAGCGTAGAACAGGCCCAGCTGCACGCCCTTCACCACCAGCGGCAGCACGATGAAACTCCTGGCATCAGGCAGCAGGTCCAGGTGCCACTGCGGCAGCAGGTCGCGGATCTTGGGTACGGTGGCATCGGCGATCATCAAGTCCGCATCGTTGTCCAGTGCCAGGTGAAACAAGTCTTTGCCCTGCAGCGGGAACACGAAGCCATCCTGCCGCTGTGCCAGCAGCTTGTCGCTCAGCGCAATACGGGCGCGGAATTGCGCCGTACGCGTATCCTTCAGGCACACGGTAGCGAAGCGGAACCCCATGCTGCGGTACAGGGTTTCCAGCACCGCCTGCACCAGCTCGTTGACGCGCGCCTTGCCCTGCACGCGCATCTCGGTCAATTCCTGCACCCCTGCCAGCAATTGCTCGCGCGCGTCGTACGGCTTGCCGCTCGGGTAAGCGCCCTCTTTCGCGCCGGAATCCATGCTGGCCAGCGCCAGCACGCTGGGCAAGCTGCCTGGCGCACCGGCCGCATCGCCCGCGTCTGCCGCGTCCGCCTCTGCATATGGGTCGCCCGGCGCGCCTGCGGCGGCGCCGCGGCCGCCATCCAGCTGCATGCTGTTCAGCAGGGCATCCATGCTGGAACGGGCCCGCGTCAGCACGGTGCTGATCTGCTCACGCTCCAGCCCCAGCGAATGGCCGAAGCGCTGCAGCAGGAAACGCACGTCGTCGGCCTTGGCGCCGCCCAGCCGGGTCAGGGCGCGCGCCGCCTCCATGCTGAAGGTGATCACCTGGCGGATCCACTCGGCGCGGTCGGGCGGCGGCCGCAGCGCGCCGCCAGCCAGCGGCGCCAGCGAGCGGATGATCACGTCCGGGATCTTCCATTCGCGCAGGACGGTGGCGGTCAGCGTGTCGTAGGTGCTGCCCAGGATCATCTGCGACGCTTGCGCCTGGGAATGCTCGCCAGCCGCCACCAGCGCATTGATTTCGCGGTAGCGCTCATGTTCGCGCGAGGCGATCAGCAGCGGTCCGAGGTTCTTGAACAGGGCGCCGATGGCCGCCTCTTCCGCCTTCTGGTAGGGGCTGTAGCGCGCCAGTTCGCGCCCCACCAGGCTGGCGCACAGGGCCGCCTCCAGTTCCACGCGCACGCTTTGCGCATGCTTGCTGTTGGCCAGCGTGTCGACCAGCAGCATGGCCAGCGCCGTGGTTTTCACATTATCGAAACCCAGCAGCGAAATCGCGTGGGAAATCGTGGTGACCGGCGCGCCCGAGGCTTGCCGGTATTGCGGGGTATTGGCCAGGCGCAGGATCTTTTGCGTCAGGGCGACGTCCGACAGCACGTGGTAAGCCAGGCTTTGCGTGCCCTGGTCGTCGGAATCGGCCATCTGCACCACGCGCGCGATCGACACGCCGAGTGCAAACAAGCCCTCGTCGTCGCTGCATAGCTTTTTCAGCAAGTAGGCGCGGACCGGGCGTTCTTCTGGTGGATGGGAGCTCATGGCCCATTGTAGCGCCTGAGGCTATCAGATCGCGATGCGCACTCCTGGTTCGCGCCGGGCCGCTGGCCGGATGTTGTATTTCTTCAATATATCCTGGTGCAGGCCGGCCAGGGCATTCAGCTTGGGATTGGCGGGATCCAGGCGGCGCACGGCCGCCACCAGCGCCAGCGCGTGGCGGCCCAGGGCGTCGTCCCAGCCTTCGTTTTCCAGGCATTTGAGGACCGCCACTGCCGCGTTGAAGGCTACCTGGGCGTTCTCCGGCAGCTTGGCCACCGCTTCCAGCATCAGGTCGACGGCGCCGCGGTAATCGCCCTGCTTGGCCAGCGCCGCGCCGGCCGCCACCATCTCACCCACCTCGTTGCGGCTTTCATCGGCCAGGCGCTGGGCCAGCTCGGCGTGGCCGCTCTGTTCCATCATGCGCATGGCGCGCGCCATGGCGCCGGGCGTGGCGGAATTGCGCATGACGTCGCGCATGACCTCGGTGGCCTGCTCTTCCTTGCCCACTTCCAGGCAGGTGCGCGCCAGCTCCATCTTCATTTCATTCGACAGGCCGCTGGCCGTGCGCGCGCCCTGCACCGCATGGTCCAGCGAGGCATTCATGCGCGCCGTGTTGCCGGTGAATTCATGCAGGGCCGCCGAGGCGATGGCGCTGCAGACATCGGTGTTGCGGGCGCCGGCCAGCGATTTGTCGAGGTCACGGATCACGGCCGCCGCCTGCACCGGGTCGCCCTTCTTGACCAGGGTTTGCGCCAGCTTGGCGTGGTCTTCCGGCGAGCGGAATTCGGAATAGCGGGTCTTGCTGACCACCTGCTTCAGCGCGCGTTCCGCGCTGTCGACGTCGCCCGCCTCCAGAGCCACTTCGCCCAGGCGGCGCAGGCGCCGCACGGCATGCGGCGACAGCTCCACCGCGTTCGACAGCACCGCTTGCGCCGCCGCCAGGTCGCCATTGGCTTCATGGGTGCGCGCCAGCCAGTCGTAAGCATCGAGGAAGCGGCTGTTCTTGCCCAGCAAGTCTTCCAGCATTTGCCGCGCCTCGTCGTAGCGCCCGCGCAGGTACAGGGTCTTGGCCTGGCCCAGGCGCGCCCAGTGCACCTGGCGCGTCTCCCACAACTCGGCATACAGGGGTTCGGCCAGCTCCGGCTCGCCGGCCTGGATATGCATTTCCGCGCGCAGGCGGCGGAAATCCGTGGCAAAGCGCGGCTGCGCAACCTCCCCCGTTTCGCAGGCTTCGATCGCGGCCCGCAAGTCGCCCATGTCGACCAGCTGGTGCACGGGCAGCAGGGCATTGCGGCGGTCGAGGGCGCGCCAGATGCGCTCCAGCATGGCATCGGCCGCGAACGGTTTCAGGATGTAGTCGTTGGGCATCAGCTCGGCGGCACTGATGACCTTGCTGAACTGTCCTTCGCCCGTGACCATGAAGAACATGGTGGAGGCATTGATCAGGCGGTGGTGGCGCAAGTCTTCCAGCATCTGCTGGCCGTCCTGGCCGCCTTCCAGCGCGTATTCGCACAGGATCAGGTCGTAGGTTTTCGATTCCAGGGCGCGGATCGCCTGGTTGGAGCTGGCGGCGTCGTCGATCCGGTCCAGGCCGCACAGGCTCAGCATATTGTGCAAGCTGGCGCGCATGCTGGGATTGGGCTCGATGACCAGCGCTGTCAGGCCCTTCAGTTCATTCATGGCTTTCGGCGGTAGGGCAAGGGCTGCCCATATTCTATTACGCGCCGTGGAATTTCGTGAGAATGAACGTGGCAGCGCGGCGCGGCTGCCACAGCGGTGCGGCGCAACGGCCGGGTCAGGCGCCCTGGCCCAGCCCCGGATTGCGCTCCACCACGTCGTTCAGGGCTGCCACCACTTCCGGGTCGAACTGGGTGCCGGAACGGTCGCGGATGTAGCTCATGACTTCCGGGTACGGCCAGGGCTCCTTGTAGGGCCGCTCATGCAGCAGGGAATCGAACACGTCGACCACGGCCACGATACGCGCCGACAAGGGAATCTGCTTGCCCTTCAGCTGGTTGGGATAGCCGCCGCCATCCCAATGCTCGTGGTGGCCGCCGGCGATTTCCGCGCCGTAGGTCAGGTAGCTGACGCCATCGACCATATTGGCCGCGCGCTCCAGCACGCTGCGCCCGACGGCGGCGTGGGTCTGCATCAGCGCCCTTTCCTCGTCGGTATGGGGACCCGGCTTGAGCAGGATATGGTCCGGCGTGGCGACCTTGCCCACGTCGTGCAGGATGGAAGCGAGGCCGATCATGTCCACCAGCTGCGGCGTCAATTCGTCGTCGTACACGCCGCGCTCCTTCATGCGCGCCGCGATGGCCGAGGACAGCTGCTGCACCCGCCGCACATGGCCGCCGGTGCAGCCGTCGCGGAATTCCGCCAGGTCGGCCAGCGCCACCACGGTAGCTTCCTGCGCCTTGCGCAGCTGGCCGAACATGTACAGGTTGTCGAAGGCCGCCGCGATGCGCTCGCAGAACACTTCCAGCAAGTCGCGCTGGATCTGGGCCAGCGGCCATGGTGGCGTGACCGAGATGGCCACGTCGCGGTTCTCGCGGGTGTGGATGTACAGCACGTTGGCCGGGTGCTCGAACTGGCTCTTGCGCTCGGCGAAAGCCTTGGCAATGGTCGGCCACAGCGGGTGGCTCTGCGGCATGTGCTCGGTTTCCGCCAGCGGCGCATAACCGCCGGTGGCCGCCACCACCGTGGTGTCGCCGGTGTCCACCTGCATCAGGCACAGCACACCGTCGGCCCCCACGTCGAGGATGGCCGACACCTGGTTCAGCACACCCGACGCGAATTCGCGCAGCGAATGGATCTGGTACAGGTTGGTCGCGCCGGCCAGGATCTTGCCCAGGCCGATGCGCGAGCGCTCCAGCATGTTCAGGCTTTCATAGGCGCGCAGGGCCGAGATCACCGTGGTGAACAGCTTCTGCGTGGTCAGCTCGGTCTTGGCCTTGTAATCGTTGATGTCGTATTCGATGATGACGCGCTGCTCCGGCGCCTGGCCGGGCTGGCCGGTACGCAACACGACGCGTACGATGGAATTATGCAACTCTTCACGGATGCGACGGGCCAGCAGCAGGCCGGCATCGTCGGTCTCCATCACCACGTCCAGCAGGACCAGGGCAATGTCGGGCGTATCGCGCAGGATTTCGAACGCTTCCCGGCCGCTGTAGGCCGAGTACAGTTCCAGTTCGCGTCCCTTGAAGCTGACATTGCGCAAGGCCAGGCGGGTGACCGCATGCACGTCCTGGTCGTCGTCCACAATCAACACGCGCCACAGGCGCTGTTCAGGGGAACCTGCCGATGCCGGCTGCTTGTCTTCCTCGTCTTCTTCGAGCAGCCAGTTGTCATCGACGGCGTGTGGATCCGCCATGAAATCTCCTTGGTCAAATTGCGCTAATCTTTACATCCAGCATAATCAGATTTGACTAAGCTAGCAATTAAAACTTGCCCACTCGTAAATCGCTTTGCACTCTGATACGCTTTGACAACACCGATCTTTGCTAGGGGAAAAATATGCAAGTGAATACTGCACAAGAAGATGCTAGCCAAGGCAAGGAATTCCTGGCATTCAAGCTGGGCGCCGAAGAGTACGGGATCGATATCCTGAAGGTCCAGGAAATCCGCGGCTATGAAGCCGTGACCCGCATTGCCAACGCGCCCGAATTCATCAAGGGCGTGATCAACCTGCGCGGCATCATCATCCCGGTGGTGGACA
>CBHWEO010000220.1:0-9422 GCA_966112955.1 uncultured Duganella sp.
TGCCGCGGTAGCGCAGCGGCACGTCGACGTTGTCGAACAGGTTGAGGTCGGGGATCAGGTTGAAGCCCTGGAAGATGAAGCCCAGCTTTTCGTTGCGCAGGCGCGAGCGGGCATTGTCGTCCATGCCCTTGACGTTGATGCCGTCCAGGATGTATTCGCCGCTGGTGAAATCTTCCAGCAGGCCCGCGATGTTGAGGAAGCTGGTCTTGCCGGAGCCGGACGGGCCGGTCACGGTGACGAATTCGCCCTGCTTGACTTCGATCTCGAAGCCGCGCAGCGCGTGGGTTTCGATCATATGGGTGCGATACACTTTGCTCAGGTTTTGCATGCGCAGCATGTTGGCCTCTCGGTAGGGGTTAGCGGTTGATCGAGACGCGCTTGGCGTTCTCGAAGTTTTCGGTACCGGCGATCACGATCTTGTCGCCCTGTTTCAAGCCGTTGACGATTTCCACGGCGGCCACGCTGGTGGCGCCCAGCTGCACCGGGGTGCGCACGGCGATGCCGTCCTGCACCAGGTAGACGTAGCGGCCGCCTTCCGATTCGACGAAGGGGCCGCGCTGCACCATCAGCACGTTGGGCTTCTCGTCGATCAGCAGGCGCGCCGACACGCGCTGGCTCTGGCGCAGGCCTTCCGGCTGCCGGTCGAAGCGCACCCGCGCCAGCACCTGGTTCTTCACCACTTCCGGCGACAGGGCCGACAGCTTGCCCTTGGTTTTCTGGCCGTTCACTTCGATTTCGGCGGTCATGCCCAGGCCCAGGTCGTTGACGTAGGTTTCCGGCACTTCCAGCTCCACTTCGAGCTGGGACAGGTCGACCAGCGTCATGAGCGGCGTGTTGGCCTGCACCACGCTGCGGTTGGCCACCGACAGCGTGCCGATGAAGCCATCGACCGGGGCGCGCACGGTCAGTTCGTCGACGCGGCGCTGGGCGTTGGCCAGCGACAGCTTCTGGCGTTCCATCTGCGCGGTCTTGGTCTTCAGCTCCAGCGCCACGTTGTCGCCTTCCAGCTCGGCGGCCTGCTTGGTGTGCTTGGCGCGGATGTCGGCGGCGGCCAGCGCGTCCTTGGCTTTCTGCAGGTCGATCTTGGCGATGATGCCTTCGTTGGACACGCCTTCGTAGCGCTGCAGCGTGCGCAGGGCCGACACCCGTTCGATTTCCGCCGTGTCGGCGTCGCGCTGGGCGGCCAGCTTCTGCTTGCGCGCCAGGATCTGCTGGCGCGAGACTTCGGCCTGCAGCTCGTTGAACAGGGTCTGTTCCTTTTTCAGTTCGTCGGTCAGGTCGGGCGATTCCAGCACGGCCAGCACCTGGCCTTTCTTGACGGTGTCGCCGGCGTGCACTTTCAGCTCCACGGTGGAGGTGGAGGTCGAGTACAGGGTGGGGCTGACGGCGGCCACGATGCGGCCGTTCACGGCGGCGTCGCGGATCAGGGTGCCGCGCGTGACTTCGCCGATGCGCAGGCGGGCGGCGCTGATCGAATGCTCGCTGCCGCTCCAGCCCTTGAGCAGCGTGTAGCCGGCGGCGGCCAGCGCCACGCCGGCCACCAGCAGCGCGATCTTGCGGCGCGACAGGCGGCTGGCGGGGGCGGCAATCACTTGGTCCTGGTGGGAGGTGTCGCGGATCATGTTCTGGTTTCCTGCTTGTTGGTGGTTTGGTCAAGGTTGCTAATGCATGAAGTGTGCCAGTTTATAAGTGGTTGATTTGAAACGGATTGATGGCCGCGCGGCGGCTGTCCGCGAGCGTCCACCACTGTCCATGTTGTCCACGCCACACGCGTCCGGACGGCCGGGCTACTTGATTTTTTGGTAAGCGGCTATACTTGAAGGCTTATCTTTGTGGCAAGGAGTGGTTCTGTGGAGTATCCGTTCACCGACAGTGCTGTGGCGCGTTACGATGAGTTGGCCGGGGCGGCCGGCAATGGTGCGGTGGATGGGCAAACCTGGCAGGACTTGCTGTTGCCCGCCTACCTGGAGCAACTGGGCGCCGGGACCAGCATCTTCGGCCGCCAGGTCCTGTACCGCCGCCTGCGGCGCGGACTCGCGGCGGACACCGGCCGCGTGCGCGCCCTGTTGGCGGACAGCGACGCCCGCGCGCGCCTGGCCGGCCAACTGGCGCTGCTGCGCAAGGCCACGGCGGAAGTCACCGGGGCGCTGTTCGTCCCCGATGCCGGCACCGCTCCTGCCGCCAGTGCCGCCTCTCCGCTGCCGCCTGAACCGCGCTGGTCGGCCTGGCTCTGGCTCCTGCCCCTGGCCTTCCTCGCCTGCGCCGCCGCCAGCTACTTCTGGCTGGCCGCCCTGGTGCCGACAGTGCTGCTATCGCTGGCCCTGATGGCGACCCAGGTTGCCTTCCACTCGAGCATGCAGCAGTGGAAATCCGTGGCGGAAGCCCTGCAACTGCAACTGCATGTCCACAGCCAGCAGGGCGACGCGGCGGGTGCCGGCCAGGCCGCCCGCTTGCGCGGCAAGCTGGCACGCAGTGCCGTCGCCACCGCGCCTGGTGTGACGGAGTACGCCGACTGGGTCCTGCTGGACAACCTGAAACACTATTTCGCCACGCGCCGCCTGGTGCGCGAGAACGCCGCCTTCCTGCGCGAGAGCTACGAGCTGGTCGCCTGCCTGGACGCCGACCTCGCGCTGGCGCGCCACCTGGCCGCGCAGGGCCAATGGTGCTGGGCCGAGGAGGGCTGGGAGCGGGAGCTCCACCTGCAGGCAGTGAGCCACCCGCTGCTGGCCGAGGCGCAGGCGCTGGACTTGTCATTGGAGGGCTGCAGCGCCTTCATCAGCGGCCAGAACGGCATCGGCAAGAGCACCCTGCTGCGGACGGTGGGCCTGAACCTGCTGGCGGCGCGCGCCTTCGGCTTCTGCTACGCCGTGTCGGCCCGCGTGCCGAACCTGCCGGTCTACGCCAGCATGCAGAACGAAGATGCGCTGGTGGATGGCGAAAGCCTCTACCAGTCGGAATTGCGCCGCGCGCAAGAATTGCTTGCGCTGGCGAGGGAGCCGCAGCGTGCGGTCTTCATCATCGATGAAATTTTCCGCGGCACGAACCACCTGGAATCGGTGTCCGCCGCCGCTGCGGTGCTGGAGCAGCTGGCAGGACGGGGCATCGTGCTGGTGTCTTCGCACAACGTGGTGCTGGCCCAGTTACTGGAGGAGTGCTGCGTGCCGCTGCTGGTGCAGAAGCGCGCCGGCCGCCTGGCGCTGACGCCCGGCGTGCTGGCCGACACCAACGGTCTCACCCTGCTGGCCCAGTCCGGCTTCGACGCCGCGATCGAACAGCGCGCCCGCGACGTCTACAAACGCCTCTCCGGCCGCATCCTGCCGGCATAGGAGGGGTATCGCGTTTTTGGGTTTTGTCTTAAACGTGCTTATTCGTGCTATTTCGTCTTAACGGAACTATTTTTTCTTGTTTTGGTCTGAGCTTAAGGGTGGGATAACCAAGCGGAGGCCATCATGAGTGACGAGCTGTTTGTTTTGCCGGTGCCGTTTGCAACTTATGTCGAGCTGAGGCAATTCTTGCCAAGGCACGGTATCACGCAGGAATTGCACGAAGTCGTCGACCAGGCGATCAACGATTGGATGCGCGCGCTTGAAGCGTCTCATGAAGAGGCAGCGTCGAGTTCATTGAAGGGGTACCAGTGGAAGAAACTCTTTCTACCTGAAGGAACCAAGTTGCGGACGGTCCGCGAGGGGTTGCACCATATCGCCCAAGTCGTGGATTCCAAGGTGATTTTTGAAGGCCGTCCATGTTCACCGTCCCAGTTTGTCAATGAAGTGCACGGCACATGCCGAAATGCCTGGAAGACAGTCTGGCTGTTGCGGCCAGACGAATCCGAATGGACGTTGGCGAACGAATACCGTGGCGGGCAGATCGAATTTCAAGCACAGAAAAGCAGCTTTAAGAACAAAAAAGCACGTTTAAGCACGTTTAAGACAAACTCCGAAATCGAGATAGTCGCCCCAACGGCCAAGGATTCCCTCCTTCATATTGCGGCCCAATTGAACGACCTTGAAACGATGGCGAAGCTTCTTGCAGGAGGCCACGATCCGAATAGTTTGGGCGATGCAGGCGCCACACCGCTGCATTGCGCCTGGAGCGAAGAGGCGCGCAGCCTCCTGCTATCGTTCGGCGCGTCGCCGGAGATGCGGGACGACGCCGGCCGGCTGGCCGGAGAAGTCCCTGAGCAGTCATGCTGAAGCAGCAGGTGCTGACGTTGCTGGCGCACCCCGTTTGCGCCAACGAAGCCAGGCTTTGGTGAGGCCATACATGATCGCAATCAGTCCGACCCAGGCCGCATATACCACCGCCAGCGAAGGCTCATACCCCTTCGGCAGCGTCAGCCCTTGCGGCCCGCCCTCCGGCAGTGCGCCATAGCGGGCAAGGAAATACGGACCGGCCAGAAAGTGGACCAGCGCGATGTGGATCACGTAGAAGAACATCGGCGTGCCGCCGAACAGCATCAACAGCGGCACGGGCCGCAAGCGTTCGAACCACGCCAGCAAAGGCAGCGCAATGCCGACCGTCACGCACAGGTAAAGCAGCGACGGCGGATACTTGTGCACGCGGATGAAGGAAATGACATCCCACAGCAACCCGCGACCCTGTGGCGACCACGGGTCGGGATCGCCGTAGAAATTTCCGCTGCGCAGCACGACAAACGCCAGCAGCAGCACCGCGCCGGCAGCGACGAGGAAGCGCTGGCGCCGCGCCGGCTCCCACTTGAACACCGGGCCGAGCACATAGCCCGCCGCAATCAGTCCAAGCCACGGCATCAAGGGATAAGCGACATACACGCCATAGTTGCCGGCCACCGGCCAGAAGCCGCGCTGGTGCCACATCAGCCACAAGGGATGGCTGGACTGGACCGCATCGAGCAGGTTATGCGGCACGATCAATAGCGCCGCGACGGCCGCGATGGCCGGCAAGGGCAGCCACACCAGCCCCGCGAGAACGATCATCCCCATCCCCAGCGCCCACAGCACCTGCAGGATGGTGACGTCATAGCCGAACTGCCAGCTGAAGCTGATCCAGGTCGCCTCCAGCACCAGCAGCAGGGCACCGCGCGTCAGGAGGTAGCGCGACAGCGCCGGAACGCCATGTTTGGTCCCGCGCAGGAAGGCCGACGTCCCCGCCAGCAGCACGAAAGTGGAAGCGCACAAATGGGTGATCCAGCGCGTGGCGAACCACAGCGGCGTGGTCTTGGCCAAGTCCTCGGGATCGAACAGCGCCGCGCCGAAATAGTCGCGCGTATGGTCCAGCGCCATCAACACAATCACCAGGCCGCGCAGCATGTCGATGCTGGATAGCCGCGCTTTGTTCTCCATCTGGCCTCCCGTGCCTTTTGACCAAAGGTCATTCTAACAACGTATGCCGGTCCATTGTGAGTTAATCAATTAATCAGGCTACTGCTCGCGCGTTGCCTACTGTGGTTTCGTGGGGCGAACGCAATTTCTGTCTTGACAGAAATTAATGTAACGATAGAATGACGTCATGGAACTTAAACCGATTGCCGAACGCTTCGTGCTGCACTGGGGGGAAATGGGCTCCCGCTGGGGCGTCAACCGCACCGTGGCGCAGATCCACGCCCTGCTGTACCTGGCCGCGCGGCCGATGGATGCCGAGGAAATCCAGCAGACGCTGGGCGTGGCACGTTCCAATGTCAGCAACAGCCTGAAGGAATTGCAGTCCTGGAATCTGGTGAAAGTGGTGCACCTGAAGGGCGACCGCCGTGACCACTTTGAGACCTCGACCGATGTTTGGGAGTTGTTCAAGCTGATCGTGGCCGGCCGCCGCCAGCGCGAAATCGACCCAACGGCGGCGGCGTTGGCCGAATGCTTGGCCAATCCTGCCATCGAGGAAGAGGACGAGGGGACCCGTGAACGCATTGAAGAAACGTTGAAGTTCATCGAAATCATGGCGACGCTGTCGGACGAACTGCTGCGCTATAAGCCGGAAACCCTGATGAAGACCTTGGGCGTCAGCGCCAAAATCAGCCGGGCTATTCGCGGCAAGCACTGACACCTGATGAAGCACACGGGCAGCGATGCCCGTTTTTTTGAATCCTTGATTTCTGTTTGTGCAGAAATTACTGTCTAAAAAGGAGATTGAAATGCTGATTGTTTATGAAATCCTGATGCCCCTGCTGTCCGGGTTGGCCGTCAGCTTCTACTTGCGGAATCCGCTGCGCAGCCTGCTGATGGATATCTGCGGTACGGCAGTGCGGTCCGAGTTCTGGGTGCGCGTGACCACCGTGATGGTCACCGCCTTACCGCTGCTGCTGGCGCTGGGCTTCGGCCGCAGCGGCAGCCTCGATGCCAATCCCGAAACCGTGCTGCGCTCGGCCCTGATCATGAGTACTGCGGGCATCGTTGTTGGCGTCGCCGTCGTCGGCCGCAGCATTGCGAAATCGATCCCGAAGGTGGGGAAATGAAGATCCTTGTTTGCGGCGCCTCGGGCTTCATCGGCCGCGCCGTATGCGCCAGACTGGCCGCACAAGGGCACGAAGTGCTGCGCGGCGTGCGCCTCGCTGAGGGCAAGGGTGACGTGGCCATCGATTTCAGCCGCGACCTGCAGCCGTCCACCTGGCGAGCGCGCCTGCAGGGCGTGGATGCAGTGGTCAACGCCGTCGGCATCATCCGCGAGCATGGCGCAGCCAGTTTTGGCGCGCTGCATGCGCGTGCCCCGGCAGCCCTGTTTGTCGCCTGCGCGGAAGTCGGCGTGCGGCGCGTGGTGCAAATCTCGGCACTGGGTGCGGATGGCGGCGACACGCCTTACTTCGCCAGCAAGCGCACGGCCGACGCGGCGCTGATGGCGCTGCCTCTGGAATGGATCATCCTGCGGCCCTCGCTGGTGTTCGGGGCGCAGGGTGATTCGGCGCAGATGTTCTGCCAGGCGGCCAGCATGCCGGTCATGGTGACACCTGCGCTGGGCGAGGCGCGCTTCCAGCCGCTGCACATTGACGACCTGGCGCAGGCTGTGGCAACCGCTGTCGACCCCGCCACGCCGGCAAGGCGCGTGATCGATGCCGCTGGCCGCGACGCAGTCAGCTACGATGACATGCTGGCCACATACCGCGCGGCCATGGGCTTCGCGCCGGCGCCGCTGCTGCATATCCCCGCAGTGCTGATGGCATGCGCGGCCCGGGTGGGCGGCAAGATCCCGGGCGTGCCGCTGACGCCGGACAACTGGCGCATGCTGCGCGCCGGCAGCGCACTGGCTTCCGCCGCCGCTGGGGCCGCGTTCAGCGCACTGCTGGGCCGCGCGCCGCGGGCGATCGGCCACTTCATCGGCCCTGCCGAGCGCGAGTTGCTACGCCTGCGCGCGCTGGCCAACTGGCGCAAGGTCCTGATGCGCTGGACCTTGGCCATCGTCTGGCTTGCGACTGCCGTAATCAGCGTCTTTGTATATCAGCGTGCGGACAGCCTGGCCCTGCTGGCCAGCGTCGGCCTGCGGGAGCCGCTGGCAACGCCGGCCCTGTACGGCGCCGCCGCACTGGACGCCGGATTCGGCATCGCCAGCATCACGTGGCCACGCCGTGCGCTGTGGCTGGCGCAAGCGGCGTTGATAGTTGGCTACAGCGCCGTCATCTCAATCTGCCTGCCCGAATTCCTGTGGCATCCGTTTGGCCCCTTACTGAAAAACCTGCCGATCCTGGCCATGCTCACCATCCTGTACGCAGAGGAAAAACAATGGATTACCTGACCGTCAAGACCATTCACATCTTATCGTCGGTGCTGCTGGTCGGCACTGGCTTCGGCACGGCTTTCTACCTGTATTTCGCCAACCGTTCCGGCTCGGTGGAAGCGATTGCCGTCGTGTCGCGGCTGGTGGTGCGTGCCGACTGGTGGTTCACGACGCCGGCCGTCATTGTGCAGCCGTTATCGGGGGCTTGGATGATCTATCAGGCGGGCTACCCGCTGGGCGCCCTGTGGATCAAGGCTTCCCTGGTGCTGTACGCGCTGGCAGGTGCGTGTTGGCTGCCGGTGGTGTGGTATCAGATCCGCATGGGCCGCATGGCGATGGCCGCCCACGCCGCCGGCAGTGCGCTGCCGCCGCTATACTGGCGCTATGCCCGGCGCTGGGAGCTGCTGGGCTATCCGGCCTTCCTGGCCATGATCGCTGTGTACTGGCTCATGGTGCATAAACCGGCGTGACGCTTCACTTGTCCTGTTTCTGCGGCTTGGCCTTGTCGATCACTTCGCGGCAATCGCCCTTGAAGGTGGCGTTGTCGTAATTGGTCCAGCCGTAGCTGTCGACCACGCGCTTGTGCACCTTGAACTCCTTGTTGAGGAAGCTCCAGGATGGCTTGTCGTCCGGGTAGCGGATGTTGGCCACGTCCAGCATGGTGTGGAAGACGTTCTCGGTAGCCAGCCTGGCCTTGCGGTTGCGGTACAGCGCCGCCACCTTGTCGGGGTAGTGCTCGCGGTACTGCTCCGAATACCACATGAAGGCCGGCACGTGGAACTCGTACTGCGTGTTATGGCCGTGGAAGGCCAGGCGGCAGCTGCCGTCGTACAGGGTCTGGCCATGGTCGGCGATGTACAGCATGGACGCCAGCTGCCCGGTGGCCTTCAGGTCGCCGATCACCTGCGCCAGGAACCAGTCCGTGTACAGGATCGAATTGTCGTAGCTGTTATTGAGCTGCTGCTTGATCTTCAGGTCGGTGTAGACCGGCTTGTCGATGCCGAACAGCGACGGCTGCCATTTGTCGAATTCCTTGGGGTGGCGCTGGCTGTAGTTCCAGTGGCTGCCCAGCGAGTGCAGCACGATCAGCTTTTTCGGCGCCGGGTCGGCCAGCGCGCGCTTGAGCGGCTCGAACAGCACGTCGTCGTAATTGGAATGGTTGGTGAAGCCGCCCAGGTTGAGGAACTGGATCACGTCGGCCTCCTTGGCGAACACCGACACCGGCGTATCGTACTGGCCGAACGAAATCTGGTTCGACAGCCACCAGGTCTTGAAGCCGGCTTCCTTGTAGGCCGTGATGAAGGATTTCTCGCTGAAGCCATCCTTCAGGCTTTGCGTGGCCGGCTTGCGCGAAATGATCACCGGCACCGACAGGCGCGTCGCGGACACCGGGGTGATCACATCCGCCAGCGCCACCAGGTTGCCCTCCTTGCCCAGGCGCGGGTTGGTCTCGCGGCTGTAGCCGTTCAGGCTCCAGCGGTCGTAGCGCGAGGATTCGCCCAGCACCATCACCACCACTTCCGGCTGCGGGCCGCCGTGCTCCTGCCGCGCCCCGAAGGCGAAGTTGGCGCTGCGCTCATTGAGCTCGGACAGGTAGCGCCGCTCCTTGTAGAAGTCGTAGCCGCGCGCGGCCAGGCCGAACGGCCCCGATTCGATGAAGGCTTTCGGGTCGACCCGCCCCCCCCCCCCCCCGGGCCCGGGGGGGCCGGGCCGCCGCCCCGGCAGGGGGCCCGCCCCCCCCC
>CBHWEO010000221.1:0-9419 GCA_966112955.1 uncultured Duganella sp.
CGATCACCAGTTGCGCCTCGCCCGACTTGATGGCGCGCGCCGCGATGCCCACCGCATCCAGCGAGGAGCCGCACAGGCGGTTGATGGTGTTGCCCGGCACTTCCACCGGCAGACCCGCCAGCAGGGCTGCCATGCGGCCCACGTTGCGGTTGTCTTCCCCGGCGCCGTTGGCGCAGCCGTAGTAGACGTCGTCCACCTGCTTCCAGTCCACGGAAGGGTTGCGTGCCATCAGGGCTGCGATCGGGATCGCCGCCAGGTCGTCGGCGCGCACGCCCGCCAGTGCGCCGCCGTAGCGGCCGAATGGAGTGCGAACGGCGTCGCAGATGAATGCTTCGGTCATATTATTCCTTGGGTCGTTTGTCGATTACTCGTTTGGCCTTGCCGGTCGCGGTGCGTTCGATGCCGCCCACGCCGAGCAGCGTGACGGTGGTGCTCACGCCGACGTTGGTCTTGATGCGCTGTTCCAGTTCGCGCGCCACGTCTCCCGCATCGGCGCGGGCGACGCCGGCGCGCAGCTCCACTAGCACTTCCAGCTTGTCCAGGTGGCCGCCGCGGCTCACCACCAGCTGGTATTGCGGCTCCAGCTTGGGCAGTTTGCAGATCTGTTCCTCGATCTGGGTCGGGAACACGTTCACGCCACGGATGATCAGCATGTCGTCCGAGCGCCCGGTGATCTTGCCGATGCGGCGCATGGCGCGCGAGGTCGGCGGCAGCAGGCGCGTGAGGTCGCGCGTGCGGTAGCGCACCACCGGCATGGCTTCCTTGCTCAGGGAGGTGAATACCAGCTCGCCTTCCTCGCCGTCGGGCAGCACTTCGCCCGTTTCGGGGTCGATGATCTCCGGGTAGAAATGGTCTTCCCAGATCACCGGGCCGTCCTTCGATTCGATGCATTCGCTGGCCACGCCGGGGCCGATCACTTCGGACAGGCCGTAGATATCCACCGCATCGATGCCGGCGCGCCGTTCGATCTCGGCGCGCATGGCATTGGTCCATGGTTCGGCGCCGAAGATGCCCACCTGCAGCGACGACTGCGCGCAGTCCAGGCCCTGGCGCTGGAATTCTTCCACGATGTTCAGCATGTAGGACGGCGTCACCATGATGATCGAGGGCTTGAAGTCCTGGATCAGCTGCACCTGCTTCTCGGTCTGGCCGCCGGACATCGGGATCACGGTGCAGCCCAGGCGCTCGGCGCCGTAATGGGCGCCCAGGCCGCCGGTGAACAGGCCGTAGCCGTAGGAGACGTGCACCATGTCGCCGGCGCGGCCGCCGGCGGCGCGGATCGAGCGCGCCACCACGTCCGCCCACATGTCGATGTCCTTCTGCGTATAGCCCACCACGGTCGGCTTGCCGGTGGTGCCGCTGGAGGCATGCACCCGCACCACCTTCTCGCGCGGCACGGCGAACAGGCCGAAGGGATAGTTGTCGCGCAAGGTTTTCTTGTCGGTGAACGGGAATTTCGCCAGGTCGGCCAGCGATTTCAGGTCGCCCGGATGCACGCCTTTCTCGTCGAAGGCTTTGCGGTAGTGCGGCACGTTCTCGTAAGCGTGCGCCAGCGACCATTTCAGGCGTTCCAGCTGGAGCGCCTGCAGTTCGTCACGGCTGGCACGCTCGATGGGCTCCAGGTCGGAAGGGGCGGGATTGCGTTGGACCACAGTGCTACCTCCATCAACTAGCTATGGGTTGGAACCACCTCTCCGGCCACGCGGTGCGATTTGCCGCGGAAGGTGGCGATCATCTTGCCCTCCTGGTTGCAGACGTTGACATCGTAGATGCCGGTCTTGCCCACCAGCGTGCGCTCGAACGCTTCCGCAGTCAGCAAGTCGTCCTGCCGCCCAGGGGCCAGGTAGTCGATCGTGCAGCCCGCACCCACCGTCGTGTGGTTATGGCTGTTGCACGCGAATGCGAAGGCGCTGTCCGCCAACGCAAAGATAAAGCCGCCGTGGCAGGTCTGGTGCCCGTTCAGCATGTCGCTGCGCACTGGCATGGTCATGCGCGCATAACCGGGGCGGATTTCCACCAGCTTCATTCCCAGCGCCTGGCTGGCGGCATCGCGCGCGAACATGGCCGCGCCGGCCGCCTCGGCCAGGGCCTGCGGATTCATCCTGGGGTTATGCATGGATCTTCGCTCCACTCTGCTGGCGGCGGCGCAGCAGCGGCGACACGCGGTAGCGGTCTTCGCCATAGCTGGCAGCCATGTTCTGGAGCACGGTCACGATATGGTCGACGCCCACCATATCGGCCCAGGCCAGCGGGCCGCGCGGATAGTTGACGCCCTTCTGCATCGCCAGGTCGGCCGCATGGGCGCTGCAAACGCCCTGGTTGACGGCATCGGCCGCCTCATTGGCCAGCATGGCCACGGTGCGCATCACTGCCAGGCCCGGCACGTCGTCCAGCCGCGTGACGGTAAAGCCGGCCGCCTGGAACATGCCGATGGCGGACGCCATGGCGCGCGGGTTGCACTGGTCGCTGCAGGCGATCGCAATGCGCGGCGACGTGGCGTAATCGAACACCAGGTCGTACAGGACCATGTCGTCGTGCTTGTCGTCTCGCGCGCGCTGGGTGGCGGTGCGGCCGTCGGTCAGGTAGATGGCGGCGCCATTGCAGTGGAAGGCCGGCGCTTCCACCGTGCGGTGTCCTTCGGCGGAATTGCGCCGGGTGACCGCGATGCCGCGCGACTTCATGCGCTCGATGATCATGGTGGCGATCGCGGTGTGGTCGCCCGGCTCGAAGCTGTAGCCGATGTATTCCGGCACCGGCTGCGGCGCTTCGGCGCGCGGCTGCGGCGCGGCGGCGCCTTCGCTGTAATCGTAGAAGCCGCGGCCCGCCTTGCGGCCCAGGAAGCCCGCGTTCACCATTTCCTGCTGCAGCACGGAAGGCGTGAAGCGCGGATCGTTGTAGTAGGCGCGGAAGACGGATTCGGTGACGGAATAGTTCACGTCATGCCCGATCAGGTCCATCAGCTCGAAGGGGCCCATGCGGAAGCCGCCGCCTTCGCGCATCACGGCATCGATGGTGGCCGCATCGGCGGCCTGCTCGTTCAGCAGGCGCCAGCCCTCGGCGTAGTAAGGCCGCGCCACGCGGTTGACGATGAAGCCCGGCGTGGACTTGGCGTGCACCGGGTTCTTGCCCCAGGCGATAGCGGTGTCGTACACGGTTTCGGCCACGGCGGCGTCGGTTGCCAGGCCGCTGACCACTTCCACCAGTGCCATCAGCGGCACCGGGTTGAAGAAGTGCATGCCGGCCAGGCGCTGCGGCTTGCGCAGCCTGGCCGCGATGGCGGTGACGGAGATCGAGGACGTATTGGTGGCGAGGATGGCTTCGTCGGCGACGATGCCTTCCAGTTCGGTGAACAGGCTGCGCTTGACGTCCAGGTTTTCCACGATGGCTTCCACCACCAGCCTGGCGTCCGCCACCTCGGCCAGGCTGGCGACGGCGTGCAGGCGGCTGCGGGCCGCATCCGCATCGGCGCCGCTCATCTTGCCTTTCTCAACCAGCTTGCCGTACACCTTGCCGATGTCGGCGATAGCCTTGTCGACCGCTTCCGCGCGGGTATCGAACAGCTTGACCGTGTAGCCTGAAGCCGCCGCCACCTGCGCGATGCCCGAACCCATTGCCCCGCTGCCGATCACGGCAACGACACTGCCTTTCGCCAGAGCCGCCATGCTTATTCCCCTTTGAAGTTTGGAGTGCGCTTGTGGATGAAGGCGTCCACGCCTTCGCGGTAATCGTGGCTGTAGCCAAGCTCGCGCATCATCTCGCCTTCCAGTTTCAGCTGGTCGGCCAGGGTGTTGCCGTAGCTCGCCTGCAGCGCGTGCTTGGTGAAGGCCAGGCCCTTGGTGGGGGCGGTGGCGAAGTGCCTGGCCATGGCCATGGCTTCGTTCATCAGGTCTTCGTCCGGCACGGCTTTCCAGATCAGGCCCCACTGCTCGGCGCGTTCGGCGGACAGTTTTTCGCCCAGCATGGCGAGGCCGGTGGCGCGGGCGTGGCCGATCAGGCGTGGCAGGTGCCAGGTGCCGCCAGTGTCGGGGATCAGGCCCAGCTTGCAGAAGGCTTCGATGAAGCTGGCGGATTTGGCGGCCAGCACGATGTCGCAGGCCAGGGCCAGGTTGGCGCCAGCGCCGGCGGCGACGCCGTTCACGGCGCAGATCACGGGCATGGGCAGTTCGCGCAGCGCCAGCACCAGCGGGGCGTAGAACTTTTCGACGGATTCGCCAAGGTCGACGGCGGCGCCGCCCGGAGCGACGGCGCGGTCGCCCAGGTCCTGGCCGGCACAGAAGCCACGGCCGGCGCCGGTCAGGACCAGCACGCGGACGGATTTGTCGGTCCGCACCTGCTGCAACGCTTCGCGCACTTCCAGGTGCATGGCCTGGGTGAAGCTGTTCAGCTTATCGGGGCGGTTCAGGGTCAGTGTGGCGATGCCGTTGACGATGTCAAACTGGATGTTTTCGTAGCTCAATTCTTGTCTCCTCTTCTTAAAACCTGAGAACCGGAAAACCGGGGTACGGCCCGCAGGGCCGGACCCCGGTTTTCCGGTTTTAGGTTTTATTCAGCCTGGTCGAAATCGACCACCACCTTATCAGTGACCGGAAACGCCTGGCAGCTCAATACAAAGCCCCGCGCAATCTCGTAGTCTTCCAGTGCGTAATTCACGTCCATGTCCACCTTGCCCTCCACCATCTTGCAACGGCAGGTAGAGCATACGCCGCCCTTGCAGGAGTAGCGCATATCGAGCCCGGCGCGCAGGCCGGCATCCAGGATCGACTCCTTGTCCTTCTCCATGGTGAACGAAGCCGCGTTGCCATCCATGATGACGGTGACCTCGGTCAGGTGCGGCGCCGCATCGGCCTGCACGCGCGGCTTGTGCTGGTGCTTGGGAATGCTGGCCGCAAACAGTTCGATCTTGATCGCGGACTTCGGCATGCCCGCTTCCTGCAGTGCCGCGGAAACGCCGTGCATCATGTCTTCCGGCCCGCAGATGAAGGCCGTGTCGTAATCCCTGATGTCGATCCAGTGCTGCAGGAACTGCTCGGTCTTTTCCTTGGTGATGCGGCCGTTGAACAGTTCAATATCCTGCTGCTCGCGCGACATCACGTAGACGATGTTCAGGCGCTCCAGGTACATGTCCTTCAGCTCCATCAGCTCCGTCTTGAAGATCACCGACGACGAAGCGCGGTTGCCGTAGAACAGGGTGAAGCGGCTGCCCGGCTCCGTCATCAGCGTGGTCTTGATGATGGACAGGATCGGCGTGATGCCGCTGCCCGCCGCGAAAGCCAGGTAGTTCCTGCTCTGCGAAGCGTCCAGCGGCACGTTGAAGTGGCCCATCGGCGGCATCACCTCGATGGTGGCGCCGGGCTTCAACGCCTCGTTGGCCCAGGTAGAGAACATGCCGCCCGGCGTGCGCTTGATGGCCACGCGCAGCGCGCCATCCTGCACGGCGGAACAGATCGAATACGACCGGCGCACGTCCTCGTTGTTGATGCTGGTGCGCAGGGTCAGGTGCTGGCCTTGCTGGTACTTGAAGCTGTCCCGCAGTTCTTCGGGAACGGCGAAGGTGACGGCGATGCAGTCGCGGGTTTCCTGCTGCACCTTGGCGACGGACAGTGGATAGAATTTGCTCATGGCGTCAGTGGCACTTGAAGTAGTCGAAGGGCTCGCGGCAGTCGAGGCATTTGTACAGCGCCTTGCAGGGCGTGGAGCCGAACTGGCTGGTGATTTCGGTGTGGCTGGAACCGCAGTGCGGGCACACGACTTTCGGCGCCGGCACGGCGCCGCGCGCCACGCCTGCGCGCAGGGCATCCGGCGGCGCGCCGCGCGTACCGCTGCGCAGGCCGCTGATGTCGACCACGCGCTGGGCCGGCGGCGCGATGCCGTAGCCTTTCAGCTTGGCCTTGCCGGCATCGCTCATCCAGTCCGTGGTCCAGGCGGGCGACAGCCGGGTGATGATGTCGACCTGCCTGATGCCTGCGTCGTGCAGGGCGGCCTGCACGGCATCGGCGATCACCTGCATGGCCGGGCAGCCTGAATAAGTCGGCGTGATGGTCACGGCGCAGGACGACGGCCCGGTGACCTGCACGTCGCGCACGATGCCCAGGTCGACCACGGAAATCACCGGGATCTCGGGATCGGAAACCTGCTCAAGCAGCGCCCAGACGCGGGCGGTATCGAGCGGCCGTGCGGCGGCGTCCATCACCACTCCGCCCCCGGATAGGCGCGCTGCAGGAACTGCATCTCGGCCAGCAGGTAGCCCAGGTGCTCGGTATGGCGTCCCTGCTTGCCACCCTTTTGCATCCAGGCGTCGGCGGGCGGCATGGAGAGGGTGGCTTCGCCGAGGATGTCCGACACGTGCGCCAGCCACTGCTCGCGCAGCATGGCCGCCGGCGGCGCCACGCCTGCCGCCACCATGGCCTCATCGACCTCGTCGTAGTTGAACACCTCGCCGGTGTACATCCACAGTTCATCGACGGCGGTTTGCGTGTACTGGTGCGACAACTCGGTGCCATCGCCCAGGCGCACCACCAGGTCGCCGCTGCGGCGCAGGTGGTAGGTCACTTCCTTCAGCGACTTTTCCGCGATTTCCGCAATGCGCGGATCGGAGGAGCGCGTCAGGGCGCCGATCAGGAAGTAATGCCAGGTATCGAAGAAGAACTGGCGCACCAGCGTGTGCGCGTAATTCCCGTTCGGCTGCTCGACCAGCAGCACGTTCTTGTAATCGTGCGCATCGCGCAGGTAAGCCAGCTTGTCCTCGTCGCGGCCCGCGCCTTCCAGTTCGGCGGCGTAGGTGTACCACATGCGGGTCTGGCCCAGCAGGTCCAGCGACACGTTGGACAGCGCCATATCCTCTTCCAGCGCCGGGCCCTTGCCGCACAACTCGCACAGGCGCTGGCTCAGCACCATGGCGTTGTCGCCCAGGCGCAGCAGGTAATTGACCTTGTTATCCATGGCAGACGCGCCTTACAGGTTCTTCACTTCTTCCGGCATCGGGAAGAAGGTCGGGTGGCGGTACACCTTGCTGTTGGAAGGCTCGAACAGCGGGCCCTTGTCGGCCGGCGCGCTGGCCACGATATCGGCGGCGCGCACGACCCAGATGCTCACGCCTTCATTGCGGCGGGTGTAAACGTCGCGCGCGTTGTTGATTGCCATCTCCGCATCCGGCGCATGCAGGCTGCCCACATGCTTGTGCGCCAGCCCGTGCTGGCTGCGGATGAACACTTCCCACAGTGGCCATTCTTTGCTCATCTTGTCTCCTCTCAGGCCGCAGCCTGCTCCTTATTGTGTTTGTCGGCGTAAGCTACCAGCGCGTCGCGGAACCAGGCGCCGTCCTCGTAGGCCTTGACGCGGGTGCGCAGGCGCTCGCGGTTGCAGGGACCGTTGCCCTTCAGGACGTTATGGAATTCTTCCCAGTCGATTTCGCCGAAGTCGTAGGAGCCGCGCTCCTCGTTCCATTTCAGGTCCGGGTCGGGAATGGTCAGGCCCAGGAATTCGGCCTGGGGCACGGTCTGGTCGACCATGCGCTGCCGCAGTTCGTCGTTGGAGAACAGCTTGATGCGCCACTGCGCCGACTGCGCGCTGTTGACGGAGGCGGCGTCGGACGGGCCGAACATCATCAGCGACGGCCACCACCAGCGGTTCAGGGCATCCTGCGCCATCGCCTTCTGCTCCGGCGTGCCCTTGGCCAGCGACATCATGATGTCGTAGCCCTGGCGCGCGTGGAAGGATTCTTCCTTGCAGACGCGGATCATGGCGCGCGAGTAGGGACCGTAAGAGCAGCGGCACAGCGGGATCTGGTTGATGATGGCCGAACCATCCACCAGCCAGCCGATGGCGCCCATATCGGCCCAGCTCAGGGTCGGATAATTGAAGATCGACGAGTACTTGGCTTTGCCGCTGTGCAGGGCGGCCAGCAGCTCGTCGCGCGACACGCCCAGGGTTTCCGCGGCGCTGTACAGGTAGAGCCCATGGCCGGCTTCATCCTGGATCTTGGCCAGCAGGATGGACTTGCGCTTCAGGGTCGGCGCGCGGGTCACCCAGTTACCTTCGGGCAACTGGCCAACGATTTCCGAGTGGGCATGCTGGGAAATCTGGCGGATCAGGGTCTTGCGGTAAGCCTCCGGCATCCAATCCTTGGGCTCGATCTTGATGCCGGCGTCGATGCGCGCCTGGAATTCGCGCTCCTGCGCGTCCATATCTTCTGCGGTCTGGACCTTTTTCAGGCCGGTTTCCACCATTTGTGCGTACATAAGGAGGGCCTCCTTGTTCGGGATCACTTCATAATACGATACAAATTCATGTTTGAAAACGAATTTTGTGTGTCATTTAAAAATTCTGTATCCAGATCATTGACAAGTATAGAATTCGTTCTATGCAAAAAAACCAGAACATCAATAGCTGGATTGAAGGTTTCCTGGCCAGCGACCCGCCCCGCTCCAAGTCGCTGGTGATGACGATTTTCGGCGACGCCATCGTGCCGCACGGCGGCATGGTGTGGACCGGCAGCCTGATCGAATTGCTGGCGCCGTTCGGCGTGAATGACCGCCTGCTGCGCACCTCCGTGTTCCGGCTGGCGCAGGAAGGCTGGCTGGGCGCCCAGCGCGACGGGCGGCGCAGCAGCTACGCCATCACGCCCGACGCCATGCGCCGCTTCAGCCGCGCCTTCCGCCGCATCTACGCCCCGCTGAATGCGCACTGGAATGGCCAATGGACCCTGGTGCTGGCAGCCAACGGCCTGGAGGCGCCCGCGCGCGGCCTGCTGCGCAAGGAGCTGTTGTGGGAGGGCTACAGCGTGATCGCGCCGGGCGTGGCCGGCCATCCCGCCGGCGATATGGAAGCGCTGGAAGCACTGCTGTCGCGCCTGGGGCTGCTGCAGAAAGTGTATGTGGTGCAGGCCAGCGAAGTGCCCGGCCTGCGCGCGCGGCCGCTGGGCGAGATGGTGGCCGAAGGATGGGACTTGAGCGAAGTAGTTGCCGGCTATGAGAAGTTCGTGGCCCAGTTCGAAGGCTTGCCTGCCCTGCTGGCAAGCGCCGAAGGGATCGAGGCCGAGCAAGCGTTCGTGTTGCGCACCTTGCTGATCCACGCCTACCGCCGCGTGCAACTGCACGACCCGCAATTGCCGATTGAATTGCTGCCCGAACCGTGGCCCGGCGCCCGCGCTTACGAGCTGGCCAGCCAGCTGTACAAGCAGTTGGCCGCGCCCGCCGAACAGCACATCCTCGCCGTCCTGCGCCGCGAAGACCCCGGCGCCCCCCAGCCCGAGCCCAGCTTCTACCACCGCTTTGGCAGCTAAGGCTTTGAAAGTCGGGGTCAGCTCTGGCTTTGAAAGTCGGGGTCAGCTCTGGCTTTGAAAGTCGGGGGGCGCGGGTGGCACACGGCAAAAAATAACCGATACACCGCCGGCCCCCCCCATGAACACGGATAAGTTGTCG
>CBHWEO010000222.1:0-9395 GCA_966112955.1 uncultured Duganella sp.
GGCCAGCGGCTGCACCAGCCAGGGCGGCACCACCAGGTAGCCGATGCGCAGGCCGGGGAACATGGTCTTGCTGAAGGTGCCGCAGTACAGCACGGGCGCGTCGGGCTGCAGGCCCTGCATCGACGCCAGCGGCGGGCCGTCGTGGCGGAATTCGCTGTCGTAGTCGTCTTCGATGATCAGCGCGCCGCACGAGCGCGCGCCGTCGATCAGCGCCATGCGGCGCGCCAGCGACAGCACCGTGCCCGTGGGGTACTGGTGCGAGGGCGTGCTGTAGATCAGGCGCGGCGGACGTTGCGTCCAGTCCTGCGCCTGGGGTGCGATGCCGTCCTCGTCGACGTCGATGCCTTCCAGCCGCAGGCTGGCGGCGCGGAAGGCGGCCATGGCGCCGCCATAGCCCGGATTTTCCATCCATAGGATTTCGCCCGCATCGGCAAAGGCGCGCGCGCACAGGTCAAGGCTGCTCTGGCTGCCGTCCGTGATGAACACTTGCGCCGGTTCGCACACCACGCCGCGCGATGCGCGCAGGTAATCGGCGATGGCTTCGCGCAGCACCGGTTCGCCGCAAGGGTCGCCGTAATTCAGCTTATCCGTCGGCAGCGCGCGCCAGGCGCGCTCCAGCAGGCGGCGCCACAGCCCGATGGGAAAGCTTGGCAGGTCAGGCACGCCGGGCACGAACGGCATGCCGGTGGCGGCGGAGGCGGTGCTGTGGCGCAGGTTCTGCGCGCGCTGCGACAGGCCTTTGTACGGCACCACGGTGCTCGGCTGTTGCTGCCGCGCGGGCGCCACGGCGGCCACGATGGTGCCGCTGCGGTCGGTGGTCACATAGCCTTCGCTGGTGAGCTGTTCGTAGGCGTACAGCACGGTGTTGCGAGCCACGCCCAGTTCCGCGGCCAGCGCGCGCGTAGCCACCAGACGTGTGCCGGGGGCCAGCGTGCCGTCGCGGATGGCGGCGCGCAGGCATTCATGCAGCAGGCGTTGGCGCGGCCAGCCGTGGTGCCCGTGGCTGGCGGTGAAGTTCGAAATCAGCAGCGAGTAGTCCAAAGCGTGGCTCCATGGTTTTGCATCCCCCTGGACCTGTTGCCGGGGCCAGCAGGCCATTATAGTCCGAAGTTATGAAAACGACACTACCTCCTTCCGACCGTACGCGCGTCAAGCGTATCGCCCGCAACGCCAGCTATGAGCAGGACCTGGTCCGCGCCATCGTCGACGCGGCCTATATCTGCCACATCGCCTTCAGCGACGAACATGGCGCCCACTGCATCCCGACCGCCTGCTGGCGCGAAGGCGATCACCTGTACATCCATGGTTCCAACGGCAGCCGCATGCTGAAGCAGCTGATGGCGCAGGATGCCTGCGTCACCATCACGCACCTGGACGGCCTCGTTATGGCGCGTTCGGCATTCAACCACACCATGAACTACCGTTCCGTCATGATCTATGGCCGCTTTGAAGCGGTAGACGAGACTGAACAGCGCCGTTCGCTGGATGCCTTCATGGAGCACCTGGCGCCGGGCCGCAAGTCCGAAGTCCGCGGTGGCAACGACAAGGAGCATGCCGCCACCACGGTGCTGCGCATTCCGCTGGCCGAGGCGGCCTGCAAGGTGCGCAGCGGCGGCGTCGAGGACGACGAGGAAGACATGGCTGTGGCGGCATGGGCCGGCGTGCTGCCGTTCACGCAGCACCGACTGGCGCCACAGCCGGACCCCGCGTGCCAGGTCGAACCGCCGGAATATGTACGCAATTGGGAGGCCGCATGATTACCATCCGCCAAGCCGTTTTGCCAGACCTTGATTTGATCGTTCCGCTGTTCGACGGGTATCGCCAATTCTATGGCCGTGACAGCAATCCCGAAGGGGCGCGAAACTTCCTGCGCGAGCGCTTCAACCACGGTGAATCCATCGTGTTCCTGGCGTTCGAGGGTGAGGTGCCGGTCGGCTTCACCCAGCTTTACCCGAGCTTCTCGTCGCAGTTGATGGCCCGCAGCTACGTGCTCAATGACCTGTTCGTGGCGCCGCAGGGCCGCCGGAAGGGCGTGGGCACTGCGCTATTGTCCGCTGCGGTCAAGTACGCCAGTAACATTGGTGCGGTGCGCGTCTCCCTGGCAACCGCTGTGACCAATGCAACTGCGCAAGCGGTGTACGAGGCCGCCGGCTGGAAACGCGACGAGCAGTTCCTGGTCTATCACTTCGCGCTTTAACGCACCTCGAGCTTGTGCAGGCGCTTGTCGGGCGGCGGCCAGTCCAGGCGCATGCCCTTCAGGGTTTCCAGCAGCAGGCGCGCAACGACTTCGTTGCGGTAGGGCTTGGAGTTGGCCGGCACCACATACCATGGCGCCTGGTCGGTATCGGTTGCCGCGATCGCGTCGGCGTACGCCTTCTGGTAATCCTTCCAGAGGTCGCGCTGCTTGATGTCTTCCGGATCAAACTTCCAGTGCTTGTGCGGATCGTCGACGCGCTCCTGCAGGCGTTCGCGCTGCTCTTCCTTTGAGATGTGCAGGAACAGCTTGACGATCGTCGTGCCGCTTTCGTGCAGCATGCGTTCGAAGTCGCGGATCTGTGCGTAGCGGCGCTTACACTCGGCCTGCGTGATCGTGCCGTGCACGCGGGGCACGAGCACGTCCTCGTAATGGCTGCGGTTGAAAACGGCGATTTCGCCGACTTTCGGCACTTCGCGGTGGACGCGCCACAGGAAGTCGTGCGCGGCTTCGATCTCGGTCGGCGCGCGGAAACCGACGGCGCGCAAGCCCATGGGATTGATCTTGCTGAACAGGTGGCGCACGGTGCCGTCCTTGCCGGAGGTGTCCGTGCCCTGCAGGACGATCAGCAGCTTGCGCTTGCGCTCAGCGTACAGCATCTCCTGCAGGTCGGAGATGTCGTCCAGCATCTTGTCGAGCGCGTCCCTGTCCACCTCGTCGCGCGCTTTCGCGTCCTTGTCGCGCAGCCGGAGGCCTGGCTCGGCCCTGAATTTTTCGGTCGCCTTCATGCGGCAACCTTAGCACAGCCAGCGGCTCAGCGGCGCTCGCGCCACCACAGGAGCAGCACGCTGGCCGCGAAGGCCAGGCCCAGCATCCAGCGCGGCAAGGCTGTGAGCCACCCGCGCAGTACGCTGCCGTCCGGCGCCGCTGCGGCGAGCGGGGGGCGCGATGTGCCCTGCGCGGCCACCGGCTGTGCGCTACGGCTGGCGTAGCGTGCGGTGGCGTCGTGGCGCAAGGCGGCCTGCCATGCTGGCCAATCCTGCTGGCCATACACGTAGACGGCGCTTTCGGCATCGCCACTGCGCACCGGCAGCCATCCGGCCGCGCGCGGCCACAGTGCCACGCAGGCGGCGTCGGCCCGCTCCTCCCGGGCCTGCCAGCGCAGCGTTTCCTGGCCGACCTTGACGGCACTACCGGTCGCGACGCCTTGCGCGCACACTTCCGTGCGCAAGCCGGCCAGCGGCATCGGGTCGGCATCGAGCCAGCGCACTTTCTGCTCGCTGCCCAGCGCGGCCAGGTCCAGCACCTGCTGCCACCACTGGCCCAGCGCGGCCGGTTCGCTGATCGCGTGGCGGTGCCAGTCGCGCACGCCGAGCCACAGGATGCGGCCCTTCTGCCAGTCGCGCTGCCACAGCCAGGACTTGCCGTCCTTGTCGCGGGCAACGGCTTGCCAGCCCGTCCCTGGGGCAGCAGCCGGCATGTGCGCGCCGGGCGCGAACGCCAGCGTCGCGCCGGCCAGCGCCAAGTGGCGCGTGTCTTCCTGCTCGGTGGTGGCGGATTGCGGGGCCAGCTTCAAGCCCAGTTCGCGCTGCCACAACGCGGCATCGTCGGCGTTGCCGCCGAGGACCAGCAGCGGCATGCCCTGCGCCACCTGTGCCAGCGCCGCACGCAGGTTGCCGCGCTCCAGCCAGGCGGCATCCGCCACCAGCGCGTTCGGTTGCGTCAGCGGCGCACGCGCTTCTTCGCTGCGGGTGAGGGACTTGCCCAGCGTGGTCTGCCAGTCGACGATGGCGTTCGAGTCGGTGAGCAGCTGGTTCAGCACGCGCGTGTCGAAGGATGGCGTGCCGAAGCGGCCTTGCACTTGCAGCGGCACGGCGTCCAGCACCCGCACGGGGACGGGGCCTTGGGCGAGCGGCCTGCCGTCCTTGTCCATCAGGCGGGCTTGCAGCACTATCGCTTCCGCCATGGGCGGCTGCCATTGCACGGTCAACGTATCTGCTGCGGATGCTGCGCGGGCCTCGGCCAGCACCTGGCCGTTTTCCGCCAGCAGTTGCAGGCGCCAGCCCGGCTGCGCCGCGCCACGCCTTGTGGACAGCGTGAAGCTGCGGCCCAGCGGCAACGCGCGCGGAAAGTCGAGCCACAGCAGATCGTCCTTCGCCTGCTGCCATTGCTGCTGCCATTCGACCGGCCGCACCGGCATGTCGCGCCATTGGGCTTCGTGCAGGCCGTGGCCCTGGACTGCCACGCGCGTGGCCTCTGGTATGGCTGCCATTGCCGCCGCCAGCCGATCGTCGGGCGCCAGCACCGACGATGCGCCCTGCGTCGCCAGCTCCACGGGCTGTGCACCGGTGATTGGCGCTGGCGGCGCGGCCAGCAGGGCCGCCAGCGATACGCCGGCGGCGGCGGCCAGCACGGCATCGGTCCAGCGCTTCCTGCGCGCATACAGCAGGGCGCTCGCTGTCCCCGCTACCACTGCCCCGCCGCACAGCAGGCTGATGTCCACGCTCACGGCGCTCCCTTCCCTTGCAATACCTGGCCGAAGCGCGTCTGCGCTTGCGGGCGCGCCTGCAGCAGGACGGCCGGCTGCTGCACCGTTGCGCGCAGCCAGGCGCGCAGCCTGGCGCGGCAGGGCTGGCAACCGTCCGCCACATCCTGCACTGCCGCTTGCGCGGACAGGCGTTGTTCTTCATCCGGAATGCGCGCGATGGCGTCGCGCGCGGCCTTGCTCCACAGTGCAGGCAGCGCACTGTCGCTGCCCAGCGCCTGCACCAGTTCGCGCACGTCTGCGGGCACGAATTCACCGGCCGTGGCCTGGGCGCGGCGATAGCTGGCGGCACCGGCCATCTCGCCGGTCATGCGTTTTTCTTCCTTGATTGCCGGCGGCACGAATGCCGTGCGATGCAGGTAGACGCGTTCCGCCTGCTGCAATTCCTTGATCGCGCCCAGCGCCTTGTACTCCGGCGGCAGCGCTGGTTTCGGGGCGATGGCGCGCAGTTGCTTCTCGGCGTCCCACATGGCTGCCAGCGCGCGGCGCAGCACTTCCTTGGTGGCGGGATCGAAGATGGTGGCGTTGCCTTCCTGGTCGTGCGCATGGCCGAACTGGGCGGCGATATTGCCGGTACCGAAGCCGCCGGGGCCTTGCGTGCCGGCGCCGCCATGGTCCTCGTCGTGCTCTCCTTCGCCGAACAGCGACGATTCCTCGCCGAGGAACTGTCCGTAGCGCAGGCGCAGTTTGGCCTGGTCGCCGGCGATCTTTTCGCTGCGGGCGCGCAGTTCGGCGGCGCCGATGCGCGGCATGTCGGCCACCAGCTGTTCGGTATCGATGATGATCTGGCGCTGGCTGCGCAGGTTTTCCGGCTTCACCATCGACGGCAGCGCGGTGGATTCCAGCGCTTCGCCTTGCTGGCCGGGCAGGCGCAGCGTGTAGGTCGGCGATTGGGCGATGTGTGGCACGGGCGCGTTGTCGCTGGCGCGTACGAAGAAGTACAGCTCATCGCCTGGCTCCATGCCGAGTTCTTTCAGCATCCATTGCTTGTTCCAGCTGCGCTTGCGCGGGTCGCCGGTTGCGGGCAGCGGCGTTTCCTTGTCCGTGAAGCGGATGTTCTCGCCGCTGCCGCGCGCCAGCGTCATATGCAGGGTGGCTTTCGTGACGGCGTAATCGTCGGCCACGCTGACGTTGATTTGCGCGCTCTGGGCGTCCGGCTTCAGCACCGTGACGGATTCGTTCGGCGCGGTAATGGCCACCTGCGGGGCCTGGTCGGGCGTGACGCGGATCGTGTAGCGCTGGCTGGGGTTGCTGCGGCTGCGCCAGAACAGGGAATCGCTGGCGGTCCATTCGGCGCATTGGCCGGCTTCCGCTTGCAGGGTCTGGCCGTCGCTCAGTTCAATGTTGGCGCCGGCATTGACGGCGCACCAGCGGACCCTGCTGTGCTGGGGGATTTGCAGGTCGCGCGGCGCGCCTTCGCTTGGCTTGGCGCCGGTGTATGGCGGGGGCTCGGCGCGCAGGTCGATGCCGGCTGCGGCAATGGCGGCTTTGCCGGCGGGGCCGGCGGCCGGTGCTGCGATGAGCTGCGGGTTGTGGGCTGCGGTGTAGGCCCAGGCGGCCAGCGCTGCCACGGCAGCCAGCGCGAGGGGGATGGCGTTAAAGCGCGCCTTTTGCCGCGCGATGCCGTGCAAGCGTTCATCGTCAAGTGCGGTGTCGATGCGGGACAAGATGCGCTGGCGCTGCAGTGCGCCCAGCGGCGTGGCGGGGGCGGCGGCCAGCATGGCACTGCTGTCTTCCAGCTCGGGAATCGCGTCGTTCAGCCAGGCCGGCAGGTGACGATCCAGCTTTTTCCGCCATAGCGCAAGGTCGATGGCGGCCCATAGCAGTGTCGTGGCGGCGAGCATGAGGGGCACTATGCGGGCCAGGGGCGCGCTCACTGCGGACAACGCCGCGGCGAGGACGGCGGCGGGCAGCAGCGGCAGCAGCCAGGTGGCGGCGCGGCGGCGGATCAGGGCTTGCAGCATGCGCTGGCGCACGCCGGCCAGGTGGTCAGCGGCGGCGGGCATGGGTCAGGATCCTTTCGATGGCGAACAGTGCCAGCAGGGCAAGTGCCAGCCATTCGGGGGAGCGCGCCAGCGGGGTTGGCAGGGCGTGCTTGCGGGCGGGTGCGATGGCCTGCGCCGGCATGGGGTAAGGGGCCGGGCGAGCGGTGGCGGCTTGCCAGCGCTCGTACAGGGCGCGCGCCTGGTCGATGTCGGCCAGGGGCCAGTCCTTGGCGGACCATGCCAGGCCTTGCGGGGTTTGCGTTTCCCCGTTGGCGGCGGCGGTGCGCCACCAGAGGGGGGCTTTCCAGGCGGTGGGCGGGGCGCTGTCGGGGTGGTCCCAGACGATCAGTTCCGTAGCCGGCGTCGGGGTGTCGGCGATGATGTAATGGTTGGCGCCATCGGCTGCGGTGCTGAAGGCGGCGAACAGTGCTTGCCAGCGCGCCAAGCGCTCCGGGGGCGCGGCCACCACCACGTTCCGCTCGCGCGCGACGAGATGGCCCGGCGCGGGCGCGGTAGCGGGTGCGTTGGCGGCAGGGGCGCCGGCGACGACCGTGGCCGGGGCGCTCGTGGCTGCCGTGGCGGGGTCCGCGCTGGAGGCGAGGCGCAGGTCGACCTGGTGGGCCAGGCGCGGCGGAAGAGCCGGCATGGGTGCGCCGGGGGCGAGCACGAGGAAGCGCGCTTCGGGGCGCCATTCGTGCTCGTTGCGGGCCAGCCAATTCCACAGGTCGTCCGGCAGCGGTTCGCGCGCTGCGGACGTCATGCCCGCGGCCTTCACCTGTTGCTCGGCCCACGGCGCGGACGCCAGCGATGGTGCAACGAAGACCGTGTCGCCCTTCCACGGCATGGTCAGCACGGCGAGCCACGCGATCAGCGCCGCCAGCAGCACAACCCGCACCAGCAGCAAGGGCACGTCCGACCAGCGCAGCACGCGCTGCTGTTGCGGCGCGGCGGCGGGCAGGAAGCGAGCCGTGGCGAGGAAATCTGTGCGGGTGCGTTCGCGCTTGCGCATATGCCACCACACCGGCAGCAACAGCACCGGCAGCGCGAACCACCACAAAGGCTGCATGCTGGTCATGGCCTGCGCGCCTCCGGATTACGCAACCAGGCGCGCAATACCTCGCCCAGCGGCTGTTCAACGCGTGCTTCGCACAACGGCAGGTCGTGCTGGCGGCAGGCGCTCCGCACGCTTTCGAAGTGCGCTTCGAGCGCCGCCCGGTAAGCATCGCGGCTGTCGCGGGTAAAGCTGTGCAAGCCCGCGCCCTCCTCCGGGTCGCGGTAGGCGTGGCCGGGATGGAAACTCGCCTCGGCCTCGGCCTCGGTGCGCAGGGCCAGCAGGCGCACGTCATGCCGCATATGCCGCAGCCGCACCAGCGCCTCGCCCAGCGGCGACGGCCAGTCCAGCGCGTCGGTGGCGGCGAACACCATGCTTTGCGAGCGCGCGAAATGCAGGCTGGCGCGCAGCGTTTCCGCATCCGGCAGGACACCGGACGGGGTGGCGCGCTGCAAGGCGGCCAGCACGCGCTGCAACTGGCGCGGCCCGCGCGACGCGGGCATGAATTCGATCCGTCCGCCCGACAGCACCAGCAAGCCGAAGGCATCGCCCTGGCGCTGCGCGATCGCCGCCACGCAGGCCAGCGCGGTGCGCGCAAACCAATGCTTGCTCAAGCCTTCCACGCGGCGGCTTGGCTCGGCCATCGAGGCTGTGGCATCGAGCACCAGCCAGGTCGCGACATGGCTGTCGCGCTCCGCTTCGCGCACGTAGTAGCGGTCGGCGCGTGCCAGCAGCTTCCAGTCCACGCGGCGCCATTCGTCGCCCGGCGCGTAGGCGCGGTACTCGGAAAACTCCACGCCGGCACCGCGTTCGCGGCCCGCGTGGATGCCATGGCCGAGGCCCGCCAGCACGTGGCGGATCACCAGCTCAAGGTCGGCGGAATGCGCCAGCAGCGCAGGTGTTTCCAGCATGCTTATTCAGGCTTGATCGCGTCGCGCAGGGCGGACAGAATGTCGGCAATCGCAATGCCGTCCGCTTCCGCCTCGAAGTTACGCAGCACGCGGTGCGCCAACACGGGCAGCAGCATGTGGCCGATATCTTCGCGCGTCACCGCCAGGCGGCCCTGCATCAGGGCGCGCGCCTTGGATGCCAGCACCAGCGCCTGGCCGGCGCGCGGGCCGGCGCCCCAGCCGACGTGCTTCTTCACCGCTTCCACGGTGGTTTCGCGCGGGCGGGTGGCGCGCACCAGGCGCGTCGCGTAGCGCAGCAGGTGGTCGCCGATTTCGATGTCGCGCACCAGCGCCTGCAGGCGCAACAGGGTCGCCACGTCCATGGCCGGCTCCGCGTCCTTCAGGCCGGCATGGGTGGTGGCGGACACCATCGCGATCTCTTCATCCTCGGTCGGATAGCCGACGTCGATATGCAGCAGGAAGCGGTCCAGCTGCGCTTCCGGCAGCGGGTAGGTGCCGGCCTGCTCGATGGGGTTCTGCGTGGCCAGCACGAAGAAGGGGCGCGGCAGCTTGTGCGTCTGGCCGGCGAAGGTCACGGAACGCTCCTGCATCGCCTCCAGCAGCGCCGATTGCGTCTTCGGCGGCGCGCGGTTGATCTCGTCCGCCAGCAGTACCTGCGTGAACACCGGCCCTTGCTGGAAGCGGAATTCGCGCTTGCGCGTCGCATGGT
>CBHWEO010000223.1:0-9310 GCA_966112955.1 uncultured Duganella sp.
CCAGCGTGCAGGTCACCAGCTCAACCGCCTCGACCGCGTCGTGGCCGTTGGTGGCGCGGGCCAGCACCTGCGACAGCAATTTCTGCTGCGTGCGGCGCAGGGCCTGCTGCGCGTAGCTGCGCAGCTGCTCCTGCGACTTGCTGGCCGCCGGCAGCTTGAGGCCGCGCTCCAGCGTATCGATGCCGGCCGCCGAACGCAGCGCCATGCCCACCGCCAGGAAGCCCGGCAGGTCCATGCCGGAAGGACGCTTGACCGCCAGCGCCGCGAACACGAACGCCGCCACGCCTTCCAGCGCATCGACCGCATTCCATGCCTGCACGAACTCGGCGCGCAGGCCGCTGTGGGTGGCCGCCTCGGACTGCACGTCGGCGGCCATCTTGCGCACCGTGGCCGGGTCGGCGAACAGGCGGGTCAGCTCGGCGATGCCGGCGCCGCGCAGCTGGTCCTTCGGCACGGCCAGCACGCCTTCCATCACCGCCTTCAGCATGGCGCGGGTGCGCGCGTCGACGCGCATCGCCACGTTGCGCGGCACGTTCAGCGCATCGGCATCCAGGGTGTCGAAGATCGGCGCCAGGTCCAGCGCCGCCCAGGCCTGGCCCCAGGCCAGGATCACGTCCTGCTCGCTGCAGTTGTTGGCGGCCGCCAGGTCGCGGATCATCAGCGGGCCGCAGCGGTTCACCACTTCGTTGGCCAGCACGGTGGCCAGGATGGCGTTGGCCAGCGGGTGGTTCAGGGGCGGACGGGTGGCCACCAGCTGTTCAGGGAAGTAGGGGCGCAGCACCTTTTCCGCCCAGCTTTCGTCCGTCAGCGGCATGGCCGACAACAGGCGCTTGTAGCGGTTCTTCACGTTGGCGATGACCACCGCCAGTTCCGGCGTGGTCAGGCCGCGGCCATCGGCCTTGCGGCGCGCCAGTTCGGCCACGCTGGGCAGGTGCTCCAGTTCGCGCGACAGTGCGCCCTCTTCTTCCAGGTCGGCGATCAGGTCGGCGTAGCCGTCCTGCACGTGCGCCTCGGACTGGGCCTGGAATTCGCGCACCAGCAAGCGGGTCTGCTGGGTGTTGTCGCGCAGGACCAGGCGTTCCACCTCCATGGTCATGTCGTTCAGCAGCTGGTTGCGTTCCGCCTCGCTGGTCTGGCCGGCGTTGACTTCCACGTCCAGCCACATCTTGCAGTTCACTTCATGGTCGGAGCAATCCACGCCGGCCGAATTGTCGATCGCGTCGGTGAAGATGCGGCCGCCGGACAGGGCGAACTCGATACGGCCGGCCTGGGTCGCGCCCAGGTTGCCGCCTTCCGCCACCACCTTGCAGCGCAGCTCATTGCCGTTGACGCGGATATTGTCGTTGGCGCGGTCCTTCACCTGCGCGTGGGTCTCGGCGGAGGACTTGATATAGGTGCCGATGCCGCCGTTGTAGAACAGGTCCACCGGCGCCAGCAGGATGCGGTGCATCAGTTCTTCCGGCGTCAGCGAGGTTTCCTCGATATCCAGCGCGGCGCGCACTTCCGGCGACAGCTCGATGGTGCGGGCGCTGCGCGGGAACACGCCGCCGCCTTTCGAGATCAGCGCCTTGTCGTAGTCGTCCCACGAGGAGCGCGGCAGCGCGAACATGCGCTGGCGTTCGGCGAAGGATGCCGCGGTATCCGGGTTCGGGTCCAGGAAGATGTGGCGGTGGTCGAAGGCCGCCAGCAGCTTGATCTGCTTCGACAGCAGCACGCCGTTGCCGAACACGTCGCCCGACATGTCGCCCACGCCCACCACGGTGAACGGGGTGGTGTTCATGTCGTGGCCCATCTCGTAGAAGTGGCGCTTGACGGCCTCGAAGGCGCCCTTGGCGGTGATGCCCATCTTCTTGTGGTCGTAGCCGTTGGAGCCGCCCGAGGCGAACGCGTCGCCCAGCCAGAAGCCGCGCTTGACGGCGATGCTGTTGGCGATGTCGGAGAAGGTCGCGGTGCCCTTGTCGGCAGCCACCACCAGGTAAGGATCGTCGCTGTCGTAGCGCACGGTGTCCTCAGGCGGCACGATCTTGCCCAGCACGCGGTTGTCGGTCACTTCCAGCAGGCTGGAAATGAACAGGCGGTAGACGGCCTCGCCTTCCGCGGCCACCACGTCGCGCGGCGCATCCTTCGGCATCTGCTTGCAGACGAAGCCGCCCTTGGCGCCGGCCGGCACGATCACGGCGTTCTTCACCATCTGCGCCTTCACCAGGCCCAGCACCTCGGTGCGGTAGTCTTCCATGCGGTCCGACCAGCGCAGGCCGCCGCGGGCGACCGGGCCGCCGCGCAGGTGCACGCCTTCGAAGCGGCGCGAGAACACGTAGATCTCGCGGAACGGACGCGGTTCCGGCACCAGGTGCAGGTGGCTGGTGTCGAACTTGAAGATGATCTTGTCGCCCTGGCCGCTGTTCTGGAAGTAGTTGGTGCGCAGGGTGGCCAGCATCAGGTCGACCATGGCCGCGAAGATCACTTCGGTGTCGGCGTGGTTGATCGCGCTCAGGCGGCCCTTGATGGCCAGCAGTTTTTCCCTGGCGGCGTTGCGGGTGGCTTCCGGCAGTGCCGGATCGAAGCGTTCCTTCCAGGCGTCGACCAGCTCCTTCACCAGCGCCGGGTGGCGGCGCAGGATCTCCGCCATGTAGCGCACGGTGAACTGGGTGCCTGCCTGGCGCCAGTAGCTCATGTAGGCGCGCACCAGTTGCACTTCGCGCAGGCGCAGGCCGCCTTCGACCACCAGGCCGTTCAGGCGGCCGTCTTCGGCTTCGTTGTTGAACAGGGCGTTGAACAGTTCCTGCGCCACTTCCACCACGCCGGGGCGCGCCAGTTCGGCTGCGCTCTGCTCGTCGACCGCCAGGCTGGTGACGTAGTGCTTCTTGCCGTCCGCGGTGCGGATGGTGTGGGCCGATTCGCGCTCGATGGCGACGCCGGCGTTGTGCAGGGCAGGCAGGATCGAGGACAGCGCCGGCACGCGGTCCACCGAGTACAGGCGGATGGTGGTGGCGGCATTGCCTTCGGATGGCAACTCGACGCGCACGGCCACGTGCGTGTCGTCGCCGTTGCGCAGGATCTTGTCCAGGTCGTGGAAAGCCACGCTTGGCGGGGTGGAAGCCACGTAGTCGACCGGCAGCGTGGAGCACAGCTTGCGCAGGCTGTTGCGCAGCGGTTCCTCGCCCACCTTGTCGGCCAGTTCGGAGAAGCGGTCATGCCAGCCATCCAGCACCGTCAGCAGCGGGCGCTGGATATCGCTTTCCAGGTCCAGCGGATAGCGCGCGGCGTGGGCGATCAGGTACAGGCGGGCCAGCGGGCCGTCCGACACCAGGGTCTGCGAGCTGACGTGGGTGGCGCCCGAGCTTTCCTGCAGGGCGCGCGCCAGCGCGTGCGCCACCGAGGCGGAATAGCGTTCGCGCGGCAGGTAGACCAGCACGTTCAGGTGGCGCGCATACACGTCGCGGCGCGCGAACACCTTGGCGCGCGGCTGCTTGTACAGCGACACCACGGCGCCGCACACTTCCGCCAGCCAGTTCGGTTCCGCTTCCAGCGCTTCGGTGCGCGGCAGCGATTCCAGGATTTCGACGAATTTCTCGGCACGGAAGCCGGTCTCGCGCACGCCGGCAATCTTCAGCACCTGCGCGATGCGGCCGCGCGCGAACGGCAGGCGGGCCAGCGGGGTCAGGTTGGCGGCGCGGGTGAACAGGCCGACGAAGCAGTGCTCGCCCAGGATGGCGCCCTTGCCGTCCGTGTGGCGCACGCCGATGAAGTCGAGCTGCTGGTCGCGGTGCAGGGTGCCGCCCACGTCGGCCTTGACGATGGACAGCGTGTGGGCGCGCTTGGACAGGGTGTCGAAGTCGCCCGGGATATTGGCCAGGCAGGTGCCGTAGATCGGGTGCGAGGTGTCCTGCAGCACGCCGATGCGGCTCGGGATATCGCGTTCCAGTTCGCGCGCGCCCGGCTTGACCTGGTAGTAGGCATAGCCGTGCACTTCGAAGCCTTCGTCGCGCGCCCATTGCAGGAAGGCGGCCACTTCCTGGCCCTCCTCGCCGTGGCCGGACGATTCGGCGGCGACGGCCGTGAAGCGCTCCTTCATCGCGGCCTGGTCGCGCTTCACCACGGCGGCGTCGCGCGCCACCATGTCGATGCGGCCGGTCAGTTCCTTCAGCGCGCCGTCTTCCAGCTTTTCGGACAGCAGGCACAGGACCATGGATTCCAGCTTGTCGCCCTTCTGGCCGACCGCTTCCACGCTGCCGTCGGCGCTGCGGCGCACCGGCAGCACGGCGTTCAGCACGCCGTTGGAGCCGACGCGCAGCTTGCGCATGGCCATCACGATGGAGTCGACCAGATAGGGCATGTCGTCGTTGACGATCAGCAGGGCGGTGGCGTGGCCGCCGCGGGCTTCTTCGTACTGGAGCGCGGCGATCTGGCAGCCGGAGGCGGTGCGCTTGGCCAGCTGGGAGAAACCTTCCACAAGGACCGGGGCCAGGCTGCCGGGAGACAGGTCGGCCAGGTCTTCGTCGTCCAGGGAGCCAAGCCAGGCTTCGATCAACTGTGCGATCGGGCCGCTGGCCTTGACCAGTTCGAGCGTCTGCTTGCGCAGCTCTTGTGGCATTTGTTTCATCTGCTTCTCCAAATACGTTGTAGGTACTTCCCTTTTTACAGATCGTACAGGCCGGGTAGGCCCAGGATCTGTTCCAGCTCCTTCAGTGCCGTATGCACTTCAACAGCCAATTGCGGATCCGCCAAATCTTTCGGTTCCAGATGGTCGCGGTAATGCTTCTCGACCCACGCGACCAGGGTATGGTACAGCGTTTCGGTCATCACCACGCCCTGGTGCATGGCCGCCGCTTCCTCGTCGGTCAGTACCACGCGCAGGCGCAGGCAGGCGGGCCCGCCGCCGTTGCGCATCGACTGGCGCAGGTCGAAGTGGATCAATTCGTCGACCGGGCCGCCGGACGCCACCAGCTTCTCGAGGAAAGCCGCCACGGCCGGAATCTCCTGGCATTCGTGCGGCGTGACCAGGGCCATCTTGCCGTCCGGTTTGGACAGCAGCTGGGTGTTGAACAGGTAGGACGACACCGCGTCCGCCACCGACACTTCCGCCGTCGGCACGCGGATCGCCACCAGCTCGGCGCCTACGCCATGCATGGCGGCGCGGATCGCGGCCAGCGCGGCCTGCTCGTCGGCGAACGCCTGCTCGTGGTAGAACAGCACGTTGCCGTTGCCCACCGCGATCACGTCGTTGTGGAACACGCCCTGGTCGATCACATCCGGGTTCTGCTGCACGAACACGCAGCGCGCCGGGTCCAGCCCATGCAGGCGCGCCACGGCCTGCGACGCTTCCAGCGTATGGCGGGCCGGGAACTTCTTCGGCGCCGGCGCGTTGGGATCGAACTCCACGCGGCCGTACACGAACAGTTCGACGGCGGGGTTGCCGTGCTGGTCGCACAGGCGGGTATGGTTGGCCGCGCCTTCATCGCCGAAGGCCGAGGTGCCGGGCAGCGCATCGTGCACGCAGAAGAAGCGCGGATCCTTGAAGATGGCGCGCAGGGCGCGCGCCGATTGCGCATGCTCGAAAGCGCGGTGCAGCTTGTTATTCAGGTTGGCGGCGGTGAAGTGCACGCGCCCGTCCGCCGTATCGGCCGAGGGGCTGACGGTGGCCGCGTTGGCGGTCCACATGGGCGAAGCCGAATAGGCGCAGGCCAGGATCACCGGCGAATCGTTGTACGCCTTGCCGATCACGTCGGCGTCGGAACCGCTGTAGCCCAGGCTGCGCAGCAGGCGGAAGTTGGGACGGTCCTGCGGCGGCAGCAGTGCCTGTGCGAAGCCGCGTTTGGCCAGCTCGCGCATCTTGGCCAGGCCCTGCAGGGCGGCCTGGCGCGGATTGGACGCGCTCTTGACGTTGTTGAACGAAGCGACATTGCCGAAGGACAGGCCGGCGTAGTTGTGCGACGGCCCGACCAGGCCATCGAAGTTGTATTCGCGTGCTGGGCGCATGGTCATCCTCAGAAGTTCATGCCAGGCGACAGCTTGGCGGGCATTTCAAGGGCGCTGTTCTCGATCGAAGCGACCGGGTAGGCGCAGTAGTCGGCCGCGTAGTAGGCGCTCGGGCGATGGTTGCCGGACTTGCCGACGCCGCCGAACGGCGCCGAGCTGGCCGCGCCGGTGGTCGGGCGGTTCCAGTTGACGATGCCGGCGCGGGCGCGCAGCTGGAAGTGCTGCCACAGCGATTCGTCGGTCGAAATCAGGCCGGCGGCCAGGCCGTAGCCGGTGTTGTTGGCGGCGCGGATGGCGGCGTCGAAATCGTCGACGCGGATGATTTGCGCCAGTGGGCCGAACCATTCCTCGTCAGGGATGCCT
The DNA here is from genome assembly GCA_966112955.1 of uncultured Duganella sp. GTDB lineage: Bacteria > Pseudomonadota > Gammaproteobacteria > Burkholderiales > Burkholderiaceae_D > Rugamonas. The sequence goes on from CBHWEO010000223.1 coordinate 6,343, forward strand.
TGCGCCTCGGTGGTATCCACGATGCCGGCGGAAACGAAGCCGGTGCCCGGCTGCAGCTGGCGCATTTCCAGCAGCAGCTTGCCGCCCTTGGCCACCATGTCGGCCTGCGCCTGCACCAGCTTTTCGGCCACGGCGGCGGAAACCACGGGCCCCATGAACGGCGCCGGCTCGGCATCCGGTGCGCCGACGCCCAGTTTCGAGGCCACTTCCACGAAGCGCTTGACGAAGGCGTCGCCCTGCTCGCCCTTCTGCACTATCACGCGGCGCGCGCAGGTGCAGCGCTGGCCGGCCGAGATGAAGGAGGAGGACACCGCCATGAACACGGCGGCGTCGATATCGCTCGGGTTCCACACGATGAGCGGGTTGTTGCCGCCCATTTCCAGCGCCAGCAACTTGCCCGGCTGGCCGCCGAACTGCTTGTGCAGGGCCGCGCCGGTCTGGCTGGAGCCGGTGAACAGCACGCCGTCGATGTCCGGGTTCTGGCCCAGCGCGATGCCGGTTTCGCGGCCGCCGTTGACCAGGTTGACCACGCCGGCCGGCACGCCGGCCTTTTCCCACAGCTGCACGGTCTTGATGGCGGTGCGCGGCGCGTATTCGCTCGGCTTGAACACCACGGTGTTGCCGGCGATCAGGGCCGGCACGATATGGCCGTTCGGCAGGTGGCCGGGGAAGTTGTACGGGCCGAACACGCCGAACACGCCGTGTGGGCGGTGGCGCAGCACGGCCTCGCCGTCGGCCACCTTGTTGCGCGACTCGCCGGTGCGGTTGCCGTAGGCGGTGATCGAGATGTCCACCTTGTTGGCCATGGTGGTCACTTCGGTGCGCGCTTCCCACAGCGGCTTGCCGACTTCCTCGGAAATGGTTTGCGCCAGGTCTTCCGCGTTTTCCTTCAGCAGGTCGCGGAAGCGGGTGACGATGGCGATGCGCTCTTCCAGCGGGCGGTAGGCCCAGGCTTCAAAGGCGGCACGGGCCGCGCGCGCGGCTTGCGCCACGTCGTCGGCGGTCGATTCCTGCGATGCGTAAATGACCTTGCCGGTGGCCGGGTTGGTGGTCTTGATGGTCTCGCCGTGGCCGGATTTCCATTGGCCGTTGATGAAATTGCTCAATTCAGACATTCTGGTTTTTCCTCACGTTGAGAGACAGGGTGCGCACGGTATCGCCGGCATGGCAGTGCAGCAGGTCTTGTTCGGCCGACGACAGGTCGATGCTGCCGCCGGACGGGTTGGCGTCGGTCAGGATCATGCGGAAGTCCCGCATAGTCGTGTTCGACACCAGGTAGGGTTCGGTGGTGTGCAGTGCGCAGGCGTGGGCGGTGTCGGTGTCGCGCTCCACGGTGGCCAGTTCGCTGTCGCGCATGGCGCGCAGTTCGCTCACGCGGGCCTGCAGCACCGGGCCGGCGTCGAAGATGTCGACGTAGCCTTCGTAGTGCAGGCCTTCCTGCTCCAGCAGGCGGCGCGCCGGCGCGGTGGCCTGGTGCACCTTGCCGATCGCCTCGCGCGCGTCCTGCGGCAGGTAGTCGACGTACAGCGGCTGGCGCGGCATCAGCTCGGCGATGAAGGATTTCTTGCCCAGCGCGGTCAGGTCGTCCACGCAGTGGAAGTCCATCTTGAAGAAGTGGCGGCCCAGGCCTTCGTAGAACGGCGAGCTGCCGTCTTCCGCCTGGTAGCCGCGCATCTCGGCGATGATCTTCTGCTCGAACAGCTGCGGGAACTGGGCGATGAACAGGAAGCGGCTCTTCGACAGCAGCTTGCCGTTGTTGCCCTGGCGGTAGTCCGGGTGCAGGAACAGGGAGCACAGCTCGGAACAGCCGGTCAGGTCGTTCGACAGGTACAGCGTGTCCATGCGGGTGAACACGTTCAGTTCGCGGCTGGAGTGCACCAGGGTGCCGATGCGGTAGTTGTAGAAAGGCTCGGTCAGGCCGACCGCGCCCTTGATGGCGCACACGCCGGCCAGGCGGCCGGTGTCGGTGTCTTCCATCACGAACATGTAGTCGCGTTCTTCCGGCGGGATGGTTTCGGCAAACGAAGCCACCGCCACGGCGACGCGGTCGCCCATCATCTTCATGTCCGGCTTGAGCGTGGTCATGCCGGTGCCGACCTGGCTGGCCAGGTTGAACAGTCCGTCCAGGTCATTCGCTTTAATGGCGCGTACAACTAGCATAGTATTCTCGTTCTCAAATGCGGACGCAGGTCACGGTGTCGCCCTCTTCCACGCGCAGGATGTCCTGGGCGTTCTTCGACAGGCAGACGGTGTCGGTATTCTCGAGCGGTGCGCAATGGATGGTCACCGCGCGGAAGCGCTGGTCGGCGCCCGTCGCCACGGCGTAGGTCGCCACCGCGTCGCTGGCCTGGGTGCCGTCGGCGCTGGCCACCTTGCGCGGCATCGACGAGGTGAAGGTGCGCAGCGCATGCTTGTGCGCCTGCAGGATCGGGCCGCCGTCGAAGATGTCGATGTACTCATCGGCTTCGAAGCCTTCGGCGGTCAGCAGGTTGAAAGCCAGTTCGCCGCTCGGGTGGATCTGGCCCATCACGGCCTGCGCGTCGCCCGGCAGCAGCGGCACGTACACCGGATAGTGCGGCATCAGTTCCACGATCAGGGTGCGGTTGCGGGCGCCGCCGATCACGCGCTCGGCCTCGAGGAAGTCCATCTTGAAGAACTTGCGGCCCAGCGCTTCCCAGAACGGCGAGCCGCCCTTGTCGTCGGTCACGCCGGCCAGCGGCACGAAGAAGCGGTCGCTGAAACGGTGCGGCGCCTGCACCGCGTACAGCAGGCGGGAACGCGACAGCAGGGCCGCTTCCGGGCGCTGCGCCACGCCGGCGTCGACGTAGAAGCCGGACAGCTGCGAGTAGGCGGTCAGTTCGGAGCACAGCGTCAGGGCGTGCACGCTGTGGCTGATGTTCAGGTCGCGCGAGACCTGCTGGATCACGTCGTTGCGGAACGCGAAATAGGTGCCGTTCGAGCCGGCCGA